>NZ_JAKFWN010000029.1:104255-110726 GCF_021731865.1 Raskinella chloraquaticus (SeqCode)
TGTCGCGTCCGGAAGACCGGTCGCTCCCTTGGCAAGATTTTTCATGTCAGCTCCATTCAAACCGCACCGGCAACGCGCGCGCACTGCCGGCCCGGCCCATCTCCTGTCCTTAGCAGAGGTTTTGCCAGCCGGGAAAGTCGGTCAAACGGATCTCCCTCATGAGCAATATCCGGCCGATTTCAGCAAGGCGTAAGCCTGCACGATGTCACGGAAACGGTCTTCCGTCGTCCTGTCGCCGCCATTGGCGTCCGGGTGGAAGCGTTTCACCAACCCCTTATAGCGCGCCTTGATTTCGGCCGCCTTGGCGCCGGGCTCCAGATTGAGCTTCTCAAAAGCCCGCCGCTCCGCTTCACTGACCCGCGGACCCTCCTTGACGGCGATCTTGGGACCCGCCGGACGCTTGACACCGGAGCGCGCGAACAACTCGAAGGGATCGCCATGATCGTCGACTTTTTCGGCATGCGCGTCCTCGCCCCGGGTAAAGCCCTTGACACCCATCGTCCAGGTCGGGCGATGGCCGACAATGGCCGACTTCTGGAAGCTGGCCACCGCATCATCGCTCATGCCGTTGAAATAATTGTAGCGCGCATTGTATTCCTTCACGTGGACGAGACAGAAGCGCCAGTACTGACCTTCATGGTCACGGCCCTTCGGCGCCTTGAACTCACCCTTAAGGGCGCAGCCGGGATGCTCGCATGCCGGCTCGCCAAGGCGGCGCGTGCGATCACGTTCCGGCTTCACCCTGATCCCGTCAAATAGTTTGGATGCCTGTTTCATGCCTGCAAGACTTTCATACCTGCAAGACATGGCCGGGGTAGCGGCGAAAGGCAAGACCGGGCATTGCAACGGCGGACAATATACGTTATCGCGCCACTGACGATTGACCTCATCTACGTCCTCGGCAATGGTCCGCCCATGACGCGCGCTGAACGGCTTCACGATATTCTGACCGCTCTATTCCAGCCGGCCTTTCTCGAAATCATCGACGAATCGGCAAGCCATGCCGGGCACGCAGGCGCCGGATCGGGCGGCCAGACGCATTACCGCGTGAGCCTTGTCACGCCGGTTTTCAGCGGATTGAGCCGCGTTGAGCGTCACCGTCTGGTCAATGGCGCGCTTGCTGTTGAATTTTCCCAAGGGCTTCACGCCATTGCACTCAATCTCAAATCACCGGATGAATAATTGTTTGAGGGCCATCCATGAAAATCATATTCCCTTTAGCATGTCTGAGCGTGCTCGCCGGCTGCACGCCCTATCCGAAAATTGAGCCGAAGAGCCTGCGCTTTCTCTCCGAACCAGACGGCGCCGTGGTCACCATCAGCACCACCGGCGCCTCCTGCGTGACACCCTGCGCCCTGCAATTCACCAGCATCCAAAGCTTTACGGCAAATTTCGCCAAGCCTGGCTTCGCCAGCCAGTCGGTTCTGGTCGCAAGCGCCACCTCGACCAGTATCGTCGATGGATTCACCCCATCCATATCCATCGGCCCGGTACAGATTTCAGGTCCTGACAATTACGACAGAGGCCGCTTTCAGCACAGCTTCATCCCCGATCCGGTCTCCGTCAGGCTGAATCCTGCGCAGTAAGAGCAAGGCGCTGCGCCTGGTTCGCGATAGGATGGAAGCCAGTTGATCGAAAGCAGCCTGCATTGACGTGTTGATCCTGATCCTGTGCGTTTGTTTCGGGGCAACCGTCAACACGACATCTGAGTGCGCACCAGGAGGAAGACGACGCCCGTGACGACAAAATCGCTTCGCTTGCCTCTTGTGCTGTCCCTTGCCTGCGCCATACTTTCGAGCTGCGCCAACCTGCCTTCAGGCGGGCGGCAATCCGTGCGCTTCCAGTCGCAGCCGGAAGGCGCGCTGGTGACGACCTCGCTTGGGCCAAGTTGTGTCACTCCTTGCTCTCTTGACCTGTCGCGCTTTGACGGTTTCGAGGCAGTTTTCACCAAAGCGGGCTATGCAAGCGGCAAAGTGCTGGTTGCCAGCATCTTTTCACCTGGTCGCAGCGATGGTGTGACGATCGCGCCAGGCATCCGCTTCGGGCTTACGGATCGTAACTCCCTGGCTGACCCGGGTGCCAATTTTCGCCGCGAGCTATTGCCAAATCCGGTCCAGATTGTCCTGCAAACGGGACAATAAGCGCCCTCACCCGCCCGCCGCCACCGCCTGGCCCAGCGGCGCTGCCGGGCGTTTTGCCTGCGGGGTCGGGGTGATACGCAGCCGCGTCAGCCGATTGCGCTCCTTGCGCAGAACCTGAAACGTGTAGCCGTGGAAGGTGAACGTCTGGCCGGGATCGGGGATCATCCGCGCCTCATGAATAACGAGGCCGGCAATCGTCGTTGCCTCCTCATCGGGCAGCGCCCAATCCATCTTGCGGTTGAGATCGCGGATTGGCACCTGACCATCGGCGCTCACGGCGCCATCGGCCTGAACCCTGACGCCAGCCAGCTCCTCATCCGTCTCATCTGAGATTTCGCCAACAATCTCCTCGATGATATCCTCAAGCGAAATCAGGCCCATGACCTCGCCATACTCATCGACCACCAGCGCCATATGGGCGCGCCGCTTCAGGAAGGCTTTCAACTGGTCACGCAGCGGCGTCGTGTCCGGCACGAACCAGGCAGGCGAGATGATGTCGTCGATGCTGACCTTGCCGGCATTGTCGCCGGCCGCATGGATGGCGCGCACCAGCGATTTGGCGTGCAGGATACCAACAATGTTCTGCGCTTCGCCGCGCCAGAGCGGCAACCGCGTATAAGGACTCTCCAGCGCCGCCGTGATGATCTCGCTCACCGGTCTGTCGGCATCAAGTGCGAGCATCTTGGTGCGGTGGACCATGATATCGGAGACTGTGAGATCGCTGAGGTCAAGAAGCCCGCCCAGCATGTGGCGATCCTCGCGCTCAACCGATCCATCCTTGGCGAGAAGATCGACCGTACCGCGGATTTCCTCCGCCCCCGTCATCGCGTCCTGCTGATTGCCCGGTCGCACGCCAACCAGCCTGAGAACACCACGCACCAGAAGATCAACCGCCCGCGCTACCGGCCCGACCAGGAGGACGATCCACTCGACTGCTGGAGTGACCAGCAAGGCACCGCGTTCGGGATCGGCGATCGCCACAGTCTTCGGCAACACTTCGGAGAAAACGATGACAAGGACGCTGACCACGACGGTTGCGTAGACGATGCCGACCTCTCCGAAGAGCGCGAGCAGAATACCGGTCGTCAGCGACGCTGCGGCCGTGTTGACGAGGTTGTTGCAGATGAGAAGCGTGCCGATGAGGTGCTCGCGGATGTCAAGCAGCCGCATGACACGCGCGGCACGTTCATCGCCGCTGTTGTGCAATTGCAGGATCCGCGCCCGCGAGGCGGCCGTCAAGGCGGTCTCCGCTCCCGAAAAGAAAAACGAACATGCAAGAAGTGAAGCCACCACCAGGCTCAAAAACAGTAGCCCGCCAGTTGTCAGATCGTCGAACATAATACCCTCACGGCAGGCTGGCTTTCACCATTTCCTGCATTTCACTATCGAGAAATCTCACCATGCCCTCGCCATCAACATCCCTGGCGATAAACGCCGCTCCGATGTCCTTGACGAGAATAAAGGTGAGCCTGCCACGCGAGACTTTCTTGTCCTGGGCCATCGCCGCCATGATATCGCCACTGCCGCCCACACCGCCAGCAATATCGCCGATGCGCGTGGGCAAGCCAACCGCCCGCAAATGCCGCTCGATGCGATCCGCCGCCGCCGGTGCCACCAGCCCGGAGCGCGCCGAATAGCGGAAGGCGAGCGCCATGCCGATTGAAACCGCCTCGCCATGAAGCAACCGGTCGGAATATCCGGTGAGCGCTTCCAGCGCATGAGCAAACGTATGGCCCAGATTGAGGAGCGCCCGCTCGCCCTGCTCGGTCTCATCACGCGCGACAATGGCAGCCTTCATGGCGCAGCTTTTGGAAATGGCGTGAATGCGTGCAGCTCCGCCTGAGAATATCCCCTGCCAATGCGCTTCCAGCCAGTTGTAAAAGGCGCCATCGCCCAATAGGCCGTATTTGACGATCTCGGCATAACCGGCGCGCATATGGCGCGCGCTGAGCGTATCAAGCGCATCACTGTCGGCGAGCACCAGGCAGGGCTGATGGAAGGCGCCGATGAGATTCTTGCCGGCTGGTGAATTGATGCCCGTCTTGCCGCCAACCGACGAATCGACCTGTGCCAGCAGGCTGGTCGGGATCTGCACCACGTCAGTCCCGCGCCGCGTCAGCGCCGCCGCGCAACCCGCAAGATCGCCGACCACCCCTCCGCCAAGCGCGATCACCAGATCACGTCGCTCGATGCGTGCGCTAATCAGCCCTTCGCTCACCCGCTCCAGCATGCGCCAGCTCTTTGACGCCTCGCCCGGTGCCACCAGCACTTCGTGAGCGGTGATACCGGCCTTGCTCAAACTCGATCGCAGAGCCGCGCCATGATGGCTGAAGACGGTCGTATCGCTGACGATGGCCACATTGGCACCAGGACGCAGATGGGCGATCCGCGCGCCAGCCTCGGCAATCACGCCACGACCAACGACGATGTCGTAGCTCCGCTTGCCAAGATCAACGCGGACGACGGACGGTGCTGCGCTCATGTGGGTTTGTTCTCCTGATCAAGCCTGTCCGCCAACGCCGCAAAAAGCGCGTCGACGACCTGCTCCTGCGGGATATCGCGGCTCTCAACCGTCACGTCGGCCAGCTGGTAGACCGGTTCACGCTGGACAAGCAGCGCACGCAAGGTGGCATCCGGATCAGCGGTCCGCAGAAGCGGACGGTTGGCGCGTTTGCGCACGCGCCGCATCAACACGTCGGGATCAGCTTTGAGCCAGACGGATATCGCCTCGCGGGCGATGTTGGCGCGCGTTGTGCCATTCATGAAGGCGCCGCCGCCAGTCGCAATCACCTTGCGCCCGCCGCCCAGCAATCGGGCGATGACCTTGGCCTCGCCAATGCGAAAATCACTTTCGCCCCGTGTTTCGAAAATTTCCGATACGCTCATGCCCGCTGCGACTTCGATTTCGTGATCGGCATCGACGAAGGGCAGGGCGAGGCGCTCGGCGAGCCGCCGGCCAACCGACGTCTTGCCGGCCCCCATCATACCCACCAGCACGATCGAGCGATCGTTGAGCCGCGCCAGAAGCCGCTCCACCTGAGGAGCAGACGATAGGACGATCGCGCGCTCACTCATGGCCAGCACCACGAGCAGAACAATCGAATATGAGCATCAGCAGCGACAACAGAAGACCCGATGGTAACCGCGCAGGAGACGAACACCATGGCATCGTCCCGCGTTGACGCGATGTTGCCACAGCCAGCGTTCATCTATCAGCGCTGCGGCCTCTTGTGAATTGTTCCTCGTACAGGCATGTTGGCCCGTGCGATGCCCACACTCCTCAAGTTCATCACTTTTTGCGCTGTCGTCGCCGGGACAATTTTCCTCGGCATGTACGCGCTTGCGACCTTTGTCGAGCCCCACCCCGCTGATCTGAGCTTCACCGTCCCTTCGGATAAGTTGCGCAAAGACGACCAGCGTTAACCGCTTTTTGTCTGATTGGTCCCTTCATGGGCCGATGAGCAACCCTGCAGCCATCGATGCATTTTTGGAGATGTTGAGCGTCGAACGGAACGCGGCGGCCAACACGCTGGCGGCATATCGCCGGGATCTTGAGGGTCTTGCGGCTTTTCTTCATGCCAGCGCCTCGGCTCTGGGTGAAGCGACGGCTGACGAATTGCGCCGATATCTGGAACATCTGGCCAAAGGCGGCCTGTCGGCAGCCTCAAGCGCGCGGAAACTGTCGGCGATACGCCAGTTTTACCGGTTTATGCTGGATGAAGGCTGGCGCAAGGATAATCCTACCCTCCTCATTGACGCACCAAGGCGCCGCCAGCCCCTGCCCAAAGTGCTGTCGAGCGAGGACGTCGATCGCCTGATCGTCACCGCGCAGAAAATTGCTGGCAACACCGACCTGCCGCCATCGCAGCGGCTGCGTGCCACACGCCTGACCTGCCTCATCGAGATTGCCTATGCGAGCGGCCTGCGTGTCAGCGAATTGATTAGCCTGCCCCGTTTGGCGGCAAAGCCCGGATTACGGATGATCGCCGTCATGGGCAAAGGACGCAAGGAACGCCTCGTCCCTCTGGGCGACGCCGCGCGCGAGGCAATGGCCGCTTATCTGGCGCTGGCGGACGCAACCGACAGCCCATGGCTGTTTCCCTCGCGCGGCGCCAGCGGCCATCTCACGCGTCAGCATTTTGCCCGTGATCTCAAAGCGATCGCCGCAGCGAGCGGAATCGACCCGTCCCGCCTGTCGCCGCATGTGCTGCGCCATGCCTTCGCCAGCCATCTGCTGCAGGGTGGCGCTGATCTGCGGGTGGTTCAGCATCTGCTGGGCCATGCCGATATCGCCACGACCCAGATTTACACGCATCTCCCCGATGCCCGT
>NZ_JAKFWN010000011.1:0-96752 GCF_021731865.1 Raskinella chloraquaticus (SeqCode)
GCGCTGTCAAAACCGAAAAGCGCCTCGGCGGCGCGATTGAGCGACAGGATGCGACCCTGGCCGGACAGGATGATGATCCCGTCTGTCGCGGTATCGAGGATGGCGCGCAGCTCGGCTTCGCGCAGCCGCGCCTCCCGCAGAAGCCGTGCCGTGTCGTCGCTGTCGACGGCCTGCTCCCGTGCCGAGGCTGCTGGTGGTTCAGCGGCGACGGGCAGCGCCGGGGCGTGGGCTGGTGCTTCGGCGGTTGACATCGCCTCCGCGCCCCGATCGTCGGCTTTCGTAACGTCGCCAATCTCCATCTCGCTCGTTGGAACCGGGGGTGGCGTCGGAAGAAAGGCCTTGAGGTCGTTGGCGGATGCGCGCGGCAGACCGATCGGGCCGCCAAGAACGCGCGCAATGGTCCGCAGAGCCGCCGATTCGGATGGTTCGAGGCGACGATCAGGCGCGTGCGGCGTCGGGGTCACGGGGAAGCTGACGACATTGCTCGGCAGCTGCTCGTCAGGGCGATTATCCTCGCGCGCGGGTGCAATCGCAGCGTTCTGCGTGCCAGGCGCCTGCTCGCCTCCTGCTGCGGCATCAGGCATTGGTGCTTCGCCCACCCCCGGCGATCCGGCCGGCTCGATATCGCGCGCCTCAATGGTGCTGTCAGCCGCCACTATGTCGCTTGCCGGCGGATCGTCCGTTTGCTGATCATCCAGCACGACTTCACTCAGGCCGCGACCCGTACCAAACCCGCGAAAGCCGCCATTCTCGGCCGGTGCTGCCGACAAGTCGACATCAAGGCGCTGCGGACCGTCATCAAGCGGCCAGCCGAGGTGCAGGTCGGACCAGGCGTGACGCCGCGACAGGGCTTGCGCCAGCTCCTCGTGGCCGGTCATGTTGATGCGCCGGGCAAAAGCGGCAAACGTCTCATCGTCGATCGGCATGGCGCCGGCGCCAACCGCGCTTACGAAATCGCGGGAGACATAGGTGAGAACGCCATCGCCGTCAGTCTCCCACACGAATCGTAACGCCGTCTCATGACGGTCAACGATACGCTGTGCCCGCGGTGACAGAAGGGACGATGGCGCCACAATGTCCGGCGCGCCCATGGTGTCGGCGCGCGCGGCGATCAACGCTGCTGGCTCGGCCATGTCCTCGCCTGCCGCAACAGTCGCGATCTCATCTGGCGTTGGCAGCCCGGCGGCACTGTTGTCTTGCGCCGTGGTGGTGATGACATCCTGCCGTTCGCAAACAGTAACCGGTTCTGGCAGCGCATCTGCGGCTATCGGCGCCATATCGACACCAGCCTCAGCGGTCGCCGGCACACGCTCAGCGCCAGGAGCGGGCGGTTTCGTATCGGCACTGACCCCGCCTGCCACCGGGCCGAGGGCTTTCGCGCGCCCGACCGGCCGCCTGGTGGTCATAGGCTCGCTGCCCCTCACCACAAGCACCCGCGTTCCGCCGGCCAAGGTCAGCCGCGTCACCCTGGCGATGAACGGGCGCAATTGCCCGAAGGGCTGCAGGGGAAGACGCTCAAGCCGCGATGCGTCGCTCGCCAGACTGCGAAACAGGCGACGCAGCGCCGGCGCGACGACGTGTTTTGGCCAGTCGATGGCACGAAGCGCGGCGCGATCGGCAATGCCCCAGTAAAGGGCTGCGGCATCATTGGCATAAATCAGCCGGCCGTCATGATCGAAGGCAAAGCACGGATGAGGGCCGCGCGCGAAGCCTTCAAGCTCCCGCGGCAGGTCTTGCTCCTCCATGCCGTCAGTCGGGCTCATGCTCACCAACCGTCCTGTGGCCACCGGCAATCTCGACCTGCCAGCGCCTCTCCATCCCGTTCAATGTAGATAGCGCGCCCGGCACGCGCGGTCCATCGCCTCGTTAAGTTAGTGTTAACCTACGCATCTTGCTAGCGTTTTGCATAAAGTATCGTGCAATGCAAAAAATATGTTGCACTGCACAATAAACATTGATATCAGAAGCGGTACCGGGCGGCTGTCGCCCGCCCCACACGCTCAAGGAACATAGACATGGCCGCTCAGATGCCGCAGATGGAAATCCCCCCTCAGGTCCGCGAAATGGCGGAAAAGAGTGTAGACCAGGCGAAGAAAGCCTTCGACACCTTCGTTCAGCAGGCCCACAAGGCCGTGTCCACCATGGAATCCCAGGCAACGCAGATGCAGTCGGGCGCCAAGGATCTGAACGCCAAGGCCATGTCGTTTGCCGAAGCCAATATCGCTGCCGGCTTCACTTTCGCGCAGAAGCTGCTGCGCGCCAAGGATCTGACCGAAATCGCCTCGCTCCAGCAGGAATTCCTGCAGAGCCAGATGAAGACACTGACCACGCAGGCCAAGGAAATTGGCACCGTGACGTCGAAAATCGTCACCGAAGCTTCGAAGCCGCGCGTTTGATATCGAGGTGCAGTGCAAAATATATTGCACTGCACCATAATCCTTGCTACACGACCTTATTGTTGTCGTTACCCCCCGATCCCGGCAGTGCCCCTCTGATCTGGCCCTGTCATCACCACCTGCAAAATCAGTCCTCAGGAGAGAATCATGGCTGCCAAGAAAGAGACCAAGACTGCCGCCGCCTTCGAGATGCCGAAGTTCGATGCCGAGGTCTTCCAGATGCCGAAGATGGAAGTTCCCGAAGCCGTGCGCGAGGCCGCCGAAAAGGGCGTAGCCCAAGCGAAGGAAGCTTATGAGAAGCTGAAGGTCGCTGCCGAAGAGACCACCGAGCTCGTCGAAGACACCTACGCCACCTATACCAAGGGCGCTGCCGATCTCTCGGGCAAGGTTCTGGATTTCACCAAGCTCAACACGACGACCGTGTTTGATTTCGCCAAGGACCTGCTGGCCGTTCGCTCGGTCGCTGAACTCGTCGAGAAGCAGACCGCGTTCGCCCGTTCGCAGTTCGAAGTCATGACCGCCCAGACCAAGGAACTCCAGGGTCTGACGCAGTCGCTGGCCAACGACATCCAGGCTCCCGTGAAGGCTGCTGCCGAGAAGGCCATCAGCCAGTTCAAGAAGTCCGCCTGAAGGTAATATGGCGCCTGGCCAAAGCGCCGTGGCGACAAATTCTAATGAAGGAAAGCCCGGGTCGATCCCGGGCTTTTCTGTTCCAATCACGAAATGACACGCTGTCGCGCTTGAATTTCTCAGGCAGACAGCCTATTCAATCGCCCCGTCACGGGCAGCTGTAGCTCAGTTGGTTAGAGCGTCGGATTGTGGCTCCGAAGGTCGGTGGTTCAACCCCACTCAGCTGTACCATTTGCGCCGCGGTGTTGCCGTCAGGCCGCCGATGAGATCGTATCATCGGTGTTAACCCGGTTACGGCCGGAGTTTTTGGCCTCGTAAAGCGCCATGTCGGCGCGTTGCATCAGGCTTTCCAGCGTGCCGATCTTGCCTCCGAACGTCGCCACGCCAAAGCTTGCCGTGATCTGCGCGGTCGTACCGTCATCACCAATGGCACTCGTCGATGTTTCGAGCGTCGCCCGCAGACGTTCAGCCAGGCGATGTGCGCCGTCTAGCCCTGTTTGCGGCAGCAGGATGGCAAATTCCTCACCGCCAATTCTGCCAACCGAATCAATGCCCGTGCGCACGCCATCGGCAAGCAGCCCGGCAAGATGCTTCAACGCGCGATCGCCGCCCGCATGCCCGAATTTGTCGTTGATCGCCTTGAAGTGATCGGCGTCGACCAGGATCATGCTCAACTCGTTCTTGTACCGTTTGGCGGTCATCACGTGTTGCCGCGCCACTTCTTCAAAACCGAGGCGGTTCATGACGCCGGTCAGAAGATCAAAGCGCGCCACCCGCTTCAGCTCGGCCTCAAGTTCCACGCGCTTGGCCATTTCCTCGCTCAGCTTGGCGCGCGCCAGTTCGGCCTCGAAGGCAATTTCACTCAACTCCTCCGCCTGTGCGGCAAGGACTTGATTGGCATACGTCAATTCGGCTTTCTGGCGGTCAAGATCAAGCATCGCCTGCCTGTTCACCGAAATGTCGGTAATCGCCACCGCCACCCCGTCGCCAAGCGGGCTGGCCGTCACCTTCAGCCACCGTGTTCCCGTCGCGTCAATCCAGGAGATATCATGTGAGATCGTCGTTTGATCCCGCATGGCCGTGATAATGGCAGGCCACGCCTGGCTGTCGCGCAGCATGGGTGCAGCCTGTCCAAGGGGGACGCCTTCCAGCTCACTCAACGCAATACCGAGGATGGCGCTGGCACGCAGGTTAACCGTCTGCACAAAGGCATCGATCGGCACACCAGCATCATCGCGCACGCTCGTCGCTCCGATGATGCCATCATCGCTGGCTTCAAACAGCGCCTGCACCAGATCAATCTGGAAGGAGCGCACGCAGCCATAGGTCACCACTCCCAGACCTTCGCTGCCAACCCTGACCGGGAGTACCAGCCTCTCCCATAGATGGCGCTCATTGGTCTGAGACGTACGATGGAGCGAGAACAGCGGTTTGCCGCTGTCGATGGCCTGCCTTGCGGTTGCGGCCAGAAAGGTTCCGAGTTCCTCGCCAAGATGGGAGGTCTGCTGGCCGGTGAGGTCGAAGGACAGCGAAGCACTGAGTGCCGACCCGGCAAATCCATAAAGAAAATCGCCATTGGCTTGCGCAAACAGCACCGCCATCCAGTCGCGATAGGAATCAAGCTTCAAGGGATTGAAATCGCTGTAATGCGGCATGCCGTCCACCGCCATGTCGCGATAGAGGTCCAAAAGGCGCAGGAGCGATTTCGAACTTGCTCGCTGTTCGATATCATCTTGATAAGCAACGCTGTACATCGGCATCTCCCCGCTAACGGCTTACGAGAAGAAAACTAGCAATTCGCAAATATGCAGCCTGAGCGTGCATTTTCGTGCACTTATGGTGACCAAACCGTCAACGCCGTCACGCTTGGCGCCGATAGGGCGCAAACCATGACAAGCCCTCCTCGGTTCGTCCCCGTGGCCGGTATTCGCAACCGACATAGCCGGCATAGCCTTGCTGATCGAGCAGTGCGAACAGCGGATCGAAGCGGATTTCTCCGCTATCGGGCTCATGGCGGTCGGGTGGCCCGGCAATCTGCACATGGCCGGTGATATCGCTGTTGTCGAGGATAGCGCGTGACAGATCGCCTTCCATGATCTGGCGATGGTAGAGATCAAGCTGAAGACGGATATTCTTTGCCCCCACCGCCGCGATCGCCTGCCTCGCCTCGGCGCTGCGATTGATCAGGTAGCCTGGCATGTCGCGCGTGTTGATCGGTTCAAGCACGATCGTCACGCCAGCCGAGGCAGCGCGCGCGGCCACACGGGTCAGCGAAGCGACATAGCGCTCGAAAGCCTGATCGCGGTCTTTGTCAGCGACAAGACCTGCCATGACATGAATGGTTGGGCATTTCAGGTGATCGGCATAGAGGAGGGCCTGATCAAAGCCGCGGTCAAATTCACTCTCGCGCCCGGCAAGCGCGGCGATACCACGCTCTCCCTTGGCAAAATCGCCGGGCGGGGCATTGAAAAGCGCCAGCTGCAGATCATGGTCCCTCAGCTGCGCGGCGATATCCTGTGGCGCGAACTCATAGGGAAAGAGAAATTCCACCGCCGCAAATCCGGCGCGGGCGGCTGCGCCGAAGCGCTCCAGAAAGGCGTATTCAGTAAACATCATTGACAAATTGGCGGCAAAACGCGGCATGGTGGTTGTCCGATCACGAATTTCGGGCTGGGCTGCATGTCGGATTTTCGTGTAGCACATCGTCATGACCAACGACGAGACCAAGAGCGCCCCTGAGCCGTCGCAGCGGATGCTCCGCTTTGCTGTCCTCGATGTGGCGCGCGGTGTGGCTCTGATCGCCATGGCGATCTTTCACACCGGCTGGGATCTGTCGTTCCTCAACCTTTTTGGTGTCGATCTGTCGTCATCGACCCTGTGGATGGGCTTTGCCCGGGTGATCGCCTCGACCTTTCTCTTTATCGCGGGCGTGAGCCTGGTTCTGGCAACACGGCCACGGATCGTCTGGCCGGCCTTCGGGCGGCGCCTCGCCATCATCATGGTTGCCGCGCTCGCCGTCACACTTGGCACCCGGCTGGCGATTGGCGAAGCGTTTGTAGCCTTCGGCATTCTCCATCACCTTGTCTGTGCAAGCCTGATTGGCCTGGCCTTCCTGCGGCTGCCGCTCGCTATCGTTGCGATGGCCGTTCTCATCGCCTTATTGCTCCCTCTCGTCGTCGTTTTGCCGGGAAGCGGTTACGGCGTCGGGTATTTTCTGGGTTTTGCCCCAGATGGCCCGGCGAGTGTTGATTATGTGCCGCTTTTCCCGTGGCTGTCGGCCGGGCTCAGCGGCATTCTTGCCGCGCGTCTTGGATTATATCTGGCGCCTGATGGCTGGTGGACGCGCTGGCAGGCGGATCGTCCGCCCTTTCGCCTGCTTGCTTTGATGGGCCGCTGGTCGCTCGCCATCTACCTTCTGCATCAGCCGCTGATCTTTGGCGCCCTCATGCTGGTTGCGACGCTCCAGCCGCAACCGCCATCCCATGCCGATGGGCCGGCGGTGCAACGCTTTCACAATGAATGCCGCCGCGCCTGTATCGCTTTTGGGCGAACGGTGGATTATTGCGCCAGCGCGTGCACCTGCACGCAGGCATCGCTCGAACGAAACGGCCTGTGGCAGCAAACGCTCGACAACAGCTTGACGAGTGCTGGCAGCAACCGCGTTCAGGAGCTGGCGCGCGCCTGCGCCCCCTCGCCATAAGCCACGCACGGCTTCCATGCGCTCGTGACACTTGCCGGCACCATCAGAATTCTCCATCACCACTGGCATGAACACGCCACGATCCGTTGTCATTTCGCCATCAGGCCTGCGTCTAGGCGTTGCCTCGGTGATTGCCCTGCTTCCGGGCGTACTCGCTTTTGGGGTGAGTTTTGGTGCGGTTGCCGCCAAAATGGGCCTGAGCCTGGTGGATGCGGCGATGATGAGCGGGCTTGTGTTTGCGGGTGCGGCGCAATTTGTCGCCATCTCCGCCTGGCAGATGGATTGGACCTGGGCAGGCGCCATCACCATCTGTCTGCTGGTGGGCATCGTCAATTCGCGCCTTATCCTGATGGGCGCCTCGCTGCGCCCGACCTTCTCTGCCCTCGCGCCCGGTCCCGCCTACGGACTTCTCGCCCTCAATACGGACGCTTCATGGATCATGATGATGCGGCTTGAGGGCAAGACGGAACATGGCGATGTCGGTGCCTATGTCGGCGCAGCCGCTGCCTTGTGGGCCGGCTGGCTGCTCGCCACGATCGCCGGCTGGTGGCTTGGTGCGCTCATCTCTGACCCCAGACGCTACGCCCTTGATCTCGTGATGATCATCTTTTTCGCCTGCATTCTGGTGCCGCTATGGAAGGGACCGCGCAAGGCCCTGCCCTGGCTGGTGGCGCTGGCCGTTGCGCTGATCACACAGTCGGTGACATCAAGCCAGATCTATATCCTCTTCGGCTCATTGAGCGGCGCTATTGCGGGAGCGTTCCTTGACGAATGAAGCCATCAGCCTTGCGGTCATTCTCGCCATGGCGGCGACCA
Source organism: Raskinella chloraquaticus (SeqCode) (assembly GCF_021731865.1). Taxonomy (NCBI): domain Bacteria; kingdom Pseudomonadati; phylum Pseudomonadota; class Alphaproteobacteria; order Hyphomicrobiales; family Phreatobacteraceae; genus Raskinella (SeqCode); species Raskinella chloraquaticus (SeqCode). The sequence goes on from NZ_JAKFWN010000011.1 coordinate 7,543, forward strand.
CCTATGTCTGCCGCTCGTTTGGCTATTTTCTCATGGGGTATGTGCCGCTGACGCCACGCGTGCGGCGTGGCCTTGAGGCATTGCCGGGCGCCGTTGTCGTTTCAATCGTCGTCCCCGGAGCGGTTGCAGCCGGCCCGGCCGGCATTGCCGGCGTCATCGCCGGCATGGTTGTGATGGCGGTGACGCGCCACGACATTCTGGGATTGCTCGTCGGCTGCGCGGTGGCGGTTGGCGTGAGGTCCGCGGGGCTGTAACCTGCCGGTCAAACACTCGATAACAGACACTCAGCGGGGAAACGACATGGACGGGCAGATGACGGTCACCGGTGGCAAGCTTCTCGTTGACTGCCTGCTGGCAAACGGCGTCGACCGGGCCTATGGGGTGCCCGGCGAAAGCTATCTGGCGGTGCTCGACGCCCTTCATGATGCGCCAATCGCCCTGACGATTTCCCGCCAGGAAGGCGGGGCGGCGATGATGGCGGACGCTGACGCCCGCCTCACCGGACGCCCGGGTATCTGTTTCGTGACGCGCGGACCCGGCGCCACCAATGCCGCAGCCGGCATCCATATCGCCATGCAGGATTCGGTGCCGCTGATTGTGTTCATCGGTCAGGTGGAGCGCAGCTTTCTCGAGCGCGAGGCCTTTCAGGAGATCGACTACACCCATTTTTTCCAGCCGATCACCAAATGGGCGGCCGAAATCCGCGATCCCGCCCGCATTCCCGAATATGTCAACCGGGCCTTTGCTATCGCCACTTCAGGGCGCCCGGGGCCCGTCGTCCTGTCGCTGCCCGAGGACATGCTGACGGAACGCGTGGCAGCGCCGCACCTTTTGCCCTTCACTCCCGTCGAGCCGCAGATCGGGCTTGGTGATCTGGCAGCTTTGCGTCGCTTATTAGCGGGCGCCAGAAACCCGATTGCGATCTTAGGCGGCAGCGGCTGGAACCAGCTTGCCTCAGACCGCATGGCGCGTTTTGCCGAGAAATGGCAATTGCCGGTAATGGTGTCGTTTCGCCGCCAGCATCTGTTTGACCATCTGCATCCATGCTTCGCCGGCCATATCGGCATTGGTATCGATCAGGCATTGCGGGCGCGGATCGATGCCTGCGATGTTATCCTTCTCATCGGCGGCAAGATGTCGGAAATGCCGTCGCAGAGTTACACCTTGTTCGCAGTTCCCAATCCCAGGCAGACGCTCATCCACGTCCATGCCGGCGCAGAAGAGATCGGCAAGGTCTATCGCCCGGCGCTTGGCGTTGTTTCAGCTCCAGGTCCGCTGGCGGCGGCGCTTGACGGACTCGAGCCGCCGATCGGCGAGCCGGTGTGGGCGGGGAGCGCCGGAGCGGCGCATGACGCCTATCTCGCCTTTTCCGATGCCCCAGCCCCGATCCCCGGCAAGGTGCAGATGCGCGAGGTGATGGAAACCGTCCGCAGCTGCGTTCCAGCCGACACCATCATCGCCAACGGCGCCGGCAATTTCGCCGGCTGGCCCAATCGCTTCTACCGCTATCGCCGCTACGGCACGCAATTGGCGCCCACCTCCGGCTCCATGGGTTATGGCCTGCCGGCGGCGGTGGCGGCCAAATTGCGCCATCCCGAGCGTACCGTTTTATGCTTTGCCGGCGATGGCGACCTGCAGATGACCATCCAGGAGCTTGGCACCGCGGCGCAGTATGGCGCCGGCATCATCGTGCTGGTCATCGATAACGGGCTTTACGGCACCATCCGCATGCATCAGGAGCGTGAATATCCCGGCCGGCCGCACGGCTCCGACATCGTCAATCCCGATTTCGCGGCAATTGCGAGGGCGTATGGTTTTGCCGGCTTCACGGTGCGCGAAACCGAGGCCTTCGCGCCAGCCTTCGCCTCGGCTCTGACGTCGCCCAAGGGTGCGCTGATCCACATCATCATCGACCCTGAAGCCATCACCCCGACAACGACGCTGAGCAAGATCCGCGAGGCGTCGCTGGCAGCGAAGATGTAGTATGACGTAACGTTATCTTGCCTTGGCGTTTTTGACGCTCTTGAATGAAGCCTTTCCCCGGGGGGCGGGGTCGATAATTCGGGTTGTGGCGTGCGGGCAGAGAGCAGTGCGTGGGGCATCAATCAGCGCGTCGCGGCAATCGCTGCGCTGTGGCTGATGTGGGCTGGCTTGGCACAGGCGCGTGGCGATGAACTGACCATCCCCGGCCGCTTCAAGCAGGAAATCTCCACCTTTCTGTCGCCGTCCGAAAGCGCCTATGCCGAAGTCGCATGGAGCTGGACGCCTGATTTCAACTATGAGGCCGATGGCTGGCGGTTTCGCATCAGCAGCGCCGCCGGCCTCTTTCGCGACCGTAATCTGAGCGTTCAGCCACTCCTCATCCCCACCTATTATTACGAAGCGGCGGCGGGCTATCGCCAGCGCTTTGGCGATTGGACAACCACCAGCTGGATTGGCCTGCTGGGCGTCGAGGAAGTGGGATTTTCACTGTTCCAGCGTCTTGGCGTGCGGCTCACGGAACAGATCGTGTGGAGCGATAGCCCTGACTATTACGCCGCCCTCTTCCTGCGCTATGAAAGCGTGCGCAATGCTTTTTCAGCCGTCGCCAATGTCGGTTTTCTGACGCCTCTGGGCTTCAAATTCGGCCCCGAACTCGGCTTCAACGTGTCAGATGCCGGCACCGGTTATCGCTATGGTCTGGCGATCACCGGTTTTGAGTTTTTCGGTGCCGAGCTTGGCCTGTCGGCTGGTATCGGCCAGCGTGAGCGCGGTCGTCCCGACGCCTATGTGACTGCCTATGTCCATCGCCTGTTCTAAATCACGCAGCGCTCATGTAAGAAAATGTGTATACAACATCAATTTTATTGATGTCATTTAATAAGCGAAAAAGACTCAACAATTCCCGTTCTGGTCGCAGTCACGCGCACGAAAAATTGAATAAGTCTGACAAAAAAAGCTTCATATCTTGATTGAAACACCTATCTTCATTATCAAACCTCAGACAGTTCGTGGGGCGATAACCGATGACAGCTTCCTTATACAAATACGGCGAAGAGGCGTTAGGCTTTATCGATCACCTTAAAAACATAAACTCCCGCGAAGCGCTCCTCGGTGAATTCACAACATTTCTCGATGGATTTGGGTACTCGTCCTGGCTGATAACCGGCATACCACCCGAGGGGCACGATTTGTCCTCTTGCATTATTTTGAATGGCTGGAAGCCGGAATGGTACCGCTTGTATCTGAAAGAAAATTTCATCGATATTGATCCCTGCGCCCAGCATGCGGTTCACTCGGTCAACGCATTCCGCTGGACGGAGGCGCCATTTCAGCCTGGACGCGAAAAACCGCAACAACAGATCATGGATCTGGCGGCATCTTTCGGCATGCGACAGGGAATCTGTGTGCCCGTGCATAGTCTGGATGGATTTCAGGCCGCCGTCACAGTTGCCGGCTCCCAGCCCGATTCATCGTTCAAGGCCCTGTCCTGCCTTGGTCTTGTCGCGATGTTTGTTCATTCGCGAGCCGTCAGTTTTGGAAGCATCAAAAAGAAAAGCAAGCCTCTGTCTGTCCGTGAACGCGAAGTTTTATCCTGGACGTCACTGGGCATGAGCGCACAAGAGATTGGAGATAAAATCGGCATATCGACCGATTGTGTCGAGATGTATATCAAGCGCGCATCGATAAAATTAAATACAAAAGGGCGAATGCGCACAGTGATTGAGGCGTATAAAAGTGGTGAAATTAATATTTGTTGAGTCAATTCATTTTCAAAAATTACAATTATTTTTGAATATTGAAAAATAATCTATTTTATATATTAATTCGACTGAACAGTATCATTATTATAAAAAGTAACTGTTTTTGATGATCTGATCCCATTTTTCGGAACAGTCGCGATTGATCGTTTGTGATCTCCTCCAGCCCAGAGGAGAGAGCAATGATCCATGTGGTTACCAAAGCCAATCGCGCGATTTATCAAGAGCAAATGGAAGAACAATTCCATATTCGTCATGATATTTATGTAAAACAAAGAAAATGGATGGATCTGGATCGGCCGGATGGCCGAGAGATTGATCAATTCGACAATGATGATGCGACCTATCTTCTGATGCTGGAAGATAATCGTGTCATTGGCGGCTCACGTTTCGTGCCTACAATAAAACCACATTTGATGAGCGAAGTGTTTGCATTTCTGGCAAATGTTCGTGGCGTGCAGCGCGGGCACGATATCGTTGAATGGACGAGGATATTTATTGTTCCCGAAAAAAGAAGCGTATTTAATTTAAAAAAAATGTATGCCGGTGTATTGGAATATTGCCTTAATGAAGGTTTTAATACAATTACTATTGTAATGGAAACGTGGTGGATTCCAAGATTTCTTGAACTGGGCTGGGATGTCATTCCATTAGGGGAGCCAATGATGCACGATAATATGGAAATCATAGCGGTTATGGTTAATATTGAACAAGAAAAATACAATGAATTAAAATTTCATATAAAAGTAGATAATAATTTATTAATATACAATAATAAAAATATATAATAAGCGAATGAGGGGGCATATAATGGACAACGATAAAAGTGACAAAATAATATATGAAAACAAATTATTAAATGATATTGTAAAAATAAGAAAAGATGTAAAAGAAAAAGAATTGGTTGTCGTAGAATATTTACTCGATATGATTATGGTAGAATTGCTATTATTAAATAATAAGACTGTCAATAAATGAGCGAAATGCCAGCGCGCCGCGTTGCTCGCGCTGGTTATGTGCCAGATGGCATCAAAAATTGCGTTTTATTCGCATTGATATGGCCAGCCGGATGGCCACATGACGGCCTGTCTCCCTACAATCACGCCATCTCGCGCAGCGTCTCACGCGCAATGATGAGGCGCTGGATTTCGGATGTTCCCTCATAGATGCGGGTGATGCGGGCGTCCCTGGCATGGCGCTCGACGGGCGAGGAGCGCAGATAACCCGCCCCTCCGAACATCTGCACCGCCGTGTCGGTGGCACGACCCGCTGCTTCTGATGAAAAAAGCTTGGCGATTGAGGCGGCCTTGGCAAAGGGGAGCTTCGCCTCCTTCAGCCGCGCTGCATCCAGAATGAGGAGGCGGGAGGCGGCAAGATCAACTTCGCGGTCAGCCACCATCCATTGCAGGCCTTGGAATTCAGCAAGTTTCTTGCCGAATTGCTCCCGCTCCAGGAGATAGGCCTTGGCCTTGTCCATGGCAGCGCGCGCAATCCCCAGTGCCAGCGCCGCCACCCCGATGCGCCCGCCGGCGAGTTCCGCCACCGCCACCCGGAAGCCGTCATTCTCCTTGCCCATCATGGCGCTTGCCGGCACCCGGCATTGGTCAAAAGTCACCGGATTGGTTGATGAGCCGGCCTGGCCCGTCTTGTGTTCAGCCTTGCCGATCACAAGCCCCGGCGTACCGGCCTCCACCAGAAAACACGACACGCCCTTGCCTTTGGGAGCGTTGGGGTCGGTTACCGCCCACACCACAAACACGCCGGCATATTCAGCCGAGGTGATATAGAGTTTCTCGCCGTCCAGAACAAAATGATTGCCATCGCGCCGCGCTTTCGTCCGCAACCCCGCCGGATCGGAACCAGCGCCTGCTTCGGTCAGGCAGAAGGCGCCGGCGGAACAGGCGCCACTTGTCAGTTGCGGCAAATAGCGCTGGCGCTGTTCTGGCGAGCCGACCGTCTGGATGACTTCCGCCACCATGTTGGTCACCGAAGTGGTGACAGCGGTCGCGGCGCACGCATATCCCAGCTCTTCGATCGCCAGCGCGAAAGCGACCGTTCCCGCCTCGCTGCCGCCATAGTCACTGGTGACCGCAAGCCCCATGAAGCCGTTTTCGGCCAGGAGTTTCAGGTTGGCGAGCATTCCCTCCCGCCCCTCGCCAAGGTCGAGGCGCTCGGCCAAAGGCGCCAGGCGCTCATTGGCGATGCGGCGCGCCGTGTCGCGCACCATGATCTGCATCTCGCTCAGTCCCGATAGCAATTCTGTCACCGCACTCTTCCTGCTTTGCACAACCCGGTTGAGGTTGCTCCTGATCCGGTTTTGAGCATAGGCTGAGCAGCGCTTTGTCGCCTAGGGGTCTGGTGTCAGCCGCCAATCCCATTCCCGCGAGGACATCCATGACCCAGATCGCCATGCCACAGCCTGATCCGCTTATCCTGGCCAAGCGCGAGCGCATTATTGCCGGCTTGCAGGAGCGTGTGCCCGCGCAATGGGTGATCACCGAAGAGGATGAGCGCCGGCCCTATGAGACCGATGCGCTGACCGCCTATCGCCGCCTGCCGCTGGCGGTTGTACTGCCGGGCTCGACCGAGGAAGTCGCGGCCATATTGTCGTTCCTGTCACGCGAGCGGGTGAAGATCATTCCGCGCGGTGCCGGTACCTCGCTCTCGGGCGGCGCCCTGCCGCAGGAAGACGCGGTGGTGGTGGGTGTCGGGCGGCTGAACAAGGTGCTGGACGTCGATTTCGCCAACCGCACGGCGCGGGTCCAGAGCGGCATCACCAATCTGGCGGTAACCACCCATATTTCGCCCGATGGTTTCTTCTACGCGCCCGACCCCTCCTCGCAGCTCGCCTGCACGATTGCCGGCAACATCGCCATGAATTCAGGCGGCGCGCATTGTCTCAAATACGGCGTCACCACCAACAACATCCTGGGCGTGCGCATGGTGCTGCTGGATGGTACCATTGTCGATTTCGGTGGCGAGACGTTCGACCAGCCAGGCTATGACTGGCTGAGCCTCATCATCGGGTCGGAGGGCCAGTTCGGTATCGTCACCGAGGCAACCCTGCGCATCTTGCGCGCAGCCGAAGGGGCGCGCCCCTGCCTGCTTGGCTTTGACAAGGTGGAGGATGCCGGCGCCTGTGTCGCCGCCATCATCGCCTCGGGGATCATTCCGGTCGCAATCGAGTATATGGACCAGACCGCCATCAGGATCTGTGAGGATTTTGCTCATGCCGGCTATCCGCTCGATGTTGCCGCGATGCTCATCGTCGAGGTTGAGGGCGCGGATGCCGAGATCGACGTTCTGCTCACGCATATCGAAAAGGTGGCGCGTGAGCACGGGGCGCGGATCGTCAAAGTATCAAAGTCTGAGGCGGAGAGCGCCGCCATCTGGAAGGGCCGCAAATCGGCCTTTGGCGCCACCGGCCGCATTGCCGATTATCTGTGCATGGATGGCACGATTCCCACCGGCCAATTACCCTATGTGCTGAATCGCATCGGCGAGATTGTCGCCCATCACCGCCTCAGGGTCGCCAACGTCTTTCATGCCGGTGATGGCAACCTCCACCCGCTCATTCTGTTTAATGCCAATGATGATGACGAACTGGAGAGAGCCGAGCAGGCAGGCAATGAGATCCTTGAACTGTGCGTTGAGGTCGGCGGCTGTCTTACCGGCGAGCACGGCGTTGGCATCGAGAAGCGCGATCTGATGGAAAAGCAGTTCACTTCTGTCGATCTTGACCAGCAGATCCGGGTGAAATTGCTCTTCGACCCCGATTGGCTGCTTAATCCGGCGAAGGTATTTCCGCTGAACCTCCACCCTCTTCCGCTTGGTCGCGCCGCATGAGCGTATCGTCTCTCGCGCCACAAAATTCGCTTGAAGTGGCATCGATCGTTCGCGACGCTGCGGCAAGGCGTCAGGCAATCGAGATCATCGGCGGGGGCAGCAAGCGGGCGCTTGGCCGCCCGACTGACGCGGCAATCACAGTTGATGTGAGCGGGCTTTCCGGCGTCACGCTTTATGAGCCGGCCGAACTTGTGGTCAGTGCCCGGGCCGGCACGCCGCTGCAACACGTCACCGATCTTCTGGCGCAACAAGGTCAGATGCTGCCTTTCGAGCCGGCGGATTATCGCCCGCTGCTGGCAAGTACGGGGGAGCCTACCATCGGCGGCATGGTGGCTACCAATCTCTCCGGCCCGCGCCGTCTGCATGTCGGTGCCTGTCGTGATGCGATCATCGGTTGCAAATTCGTCAATGGCCGCGGCGAGGAGATCGTCTCGGGCGGGCGGGTGATGAAGAACGTCACCGGCTATGATATCGGTCGGGCCATGGCCGGGGCCTATGGCACGCTGGGCGTCCTCACCGAAATCACCTTCAAGGTTCTGCCGCGCGCTCACGCGACCCTGACGCTGGTCTACGAGGGGTTGAGTTGCGACAGGGCGGTGGCGTTGATGAGTGCGGCCGTCGCCTCGCCCTTTGAAGTCACCGCCGCCGCGCATATCGCTGAGGGGAATCACGCGCGCACCTGCCTGAGGCTTGAAGGGTTCGACGCTTCGATCACCTATCGCGCCGGGCGCCTGATTGAGGATCTCGCTGAATACGGACAGCCGCAGCGCCTCGATACGGCGCCAAGCCAGGTGCTGTGGCGCGAGATCGGCGAGGCGCGGTCCATCATCGGGCCTGCTGACCATGTCGTCTGGCGCCTGCAGCTGCCGCCAAGCCGCAGCGCCGCCCTGGTCAATTCCCTGCGGGCGATGATGGACGTAAGCGTTCTGTATGATTGGGCGGGCGGCCTGGTCTGGCTGTCGCATGCGGCGGGCGATGATATGACGGCAGTCCGCACGGCAGCAAAAGCCGGTGGCGGCCACGCGACACTCATCCGCGCTGGTGAAGCCCTGCGCCGCCGCGTCGCTCCATTCGAGCCTCAGGCGACGGCGGTTGAAAAACTGGCGCGCGGCCTGAAGCAGGCCTTCGATCCGGCGGGTATTCTCAATCCCGGCCGCATGTATGCGGGGATATAATCATGCAGACGTCATTCTCGCTCGCCCAGCTGGCCGATTCCGACACACGCGAATCCGAAAAGATCCTGCGCACCTGCGTTCATTGCGGCTTCTGCACCGCCACCTGTCCGACCTATCTGCTGCTGGGCGATGAACTCGACAGCCCGCGCGGGCGCATCTACCTCATCAAGGATATGCTGGAGAACGGCAAGAAGGCGACGGTCGAGGTGGCACGCCATGTCGATCGTTGCCTCTCCTGCCTGTCCTGCATGTCGACCTGCCCGTCGGGCGTCCATTACATGCATCTCGTCGACCATGCGCGAAAGCACATCGAAGAGACGCTCCCGCGCCCCTTCGCTGACCGCTTGATGCGCGCCGTTCTGGCGACGGTTCTGCCCCGCCCCGAACTCTTCCGCCTGTCGCTCTTTGCCGCAAGGCTGGCAAGGGTGACGAGCCCGCTTCTCGCTGCCCTGCCGTTCCAGTGGGCAAAACGCACCGTTGCCATGTTGGCGCTCGCGCCCGACACGGTGCCGATGCGCTCGCCCTATAGCGAGCCGGTGACGATCGTTCCCGAAGGCCCGCCTCAGGGGCGGGTTGCCATGCTGCGCGGCTGTGCCCAGGGGGTGTTGGCGCCCGAAATCAATGAGGCGGCTGTGCGCCTCCTCACCCGTCATGGCATTGAAGTGGTATTTGCTGAAGGCGAGGGGTGCTGCGGCGCGCTCGTTCATCACATGGGCAAGCAGGAGGCCTCACATGACCAGGCGCGACGCAACATCGATGCATGGATCAGCGAGATGGACGGACAAGGCCTCGATGCCATCCTCATCACCGCTTCGGGGTGCGGCACGACGGTGAAGGATTACGGCTTCATGTTCCGTGATGATAATGCCTATGCGCAAAAGGCGGCGCGCGTGGCGGCCATCACCCGCGATGTCTCCGAATATGTGCTGACGCTTGATGTACAGCCCCCCACCATGCCTTCCCGGCTGGTGGTCGCCTATCATTCGGCGTGCTCGATGCAGCACGGCCAGCAGATCAAAACCACGGCGCAGGGCTTGCTGCGCAAGGCAGGCTTTGTCGTCAAGGAGGTGCCCGAGGGGCATATCTGCTGCGGCTCAGCCGGCGTTTACAATATTCTTCAACCTGAAATCGCCGGACGTTTGCGTGAGCGCAAGGCCGCCAATATTGCCAAGGTGACGCCAAGTGTGGTGGCCACCGGCAATATCGGCTGCATGACGCAGCTGGCGGGCGCCGTCGGCGTGCCGGTTCTCCACACCGTGGAACTGCTCGACTGGGCGAGCGGCGGCCCCTTGCCGCGCAAGCTGATGAAAAATGCGCTCTTGGCTCAGCACGGCTGACGGGGATTTTGCGGAAGAGAGTTTTGCAATGCTTGCGGCGAACCTGGCAAAGACGTATTGGCATGCCAGGTATCGCCGTCGGGGGCGCCACAGGCAAACCCGGGACTGTGCGCAGTAAGGAGCCTCTCTCCATGACCGCCGTCGCCACCCCGCTTGGAGTAAGTATTCTGGGCCCCATCGGTCCGCGCTACGACGAGGTTCTGACGACCGAGGCGCTCGCCTTTCTGGCTGATCTCCACCGCACCTTCGAGGGCGAGCGGCGGGCGCTGATGAAAGCCCGCGACGATCGCCAGCGCCGGTTTGACATGGGCGAACTGCCGATTTTCCTGCATGAGACCCGCGACATCCGCGAGGATGACTGGAAAGTGGCGTCAATTCCCGCCGATCTGCAGGATCGCCGCGTCGAGATCACCGGCCCGGTCGACCGCAAGATGGTCATCAACGCGCTCAATTCGGGCGCCAAGGTGTTCATGGCTGATTTCGAGGACGCCAACGCGCCGTCCTGGTCAAACAACATCGACGGCCAGATCAACCTGAAGGATCGCTGGGCAGGCAGCCTCGCCTTCACTGACCCTTTGAGTGGCAAGGCTTACAGGCTGAAGGAGCGCGTCGCCGTTCTCATTGTCCGCCCGCGCGGCTGGCATTTGATGGAAGCGCATATGACAGTGGATGGCGTTCCCATCGCCGGCGCTTTCTTTGATTTTGGCCTCTATCTTTTTCTCAATCACCAGGCAATCAGCCGCCACGGCACCGCGCCCTATTTCTATCTGCCGAAGCTTGAGAGCCATCACGAAGCGCGGTTATGGAACGCGGTATTCGTGCGGGCCCAGCAGATGCTGGGGATGAAGCCGGGCACGATCAAGGCGACCGTCCTCGTTGAAACCCTGCCCGCCGCCTTCGAGATGGATGAGATCCTCTACGAAATGCGCGACCATATCGTCGGGCTCAATTGCGGGCGCTGGGACTACATCTTTTCCTTTATCAAAAAACTGTCGAAGAACCCGTCCTTCCTCATGCCTGATCGCAATCAGGTGGTGATGGGCAAGGATTTTCTTGGCGCCTATGCGGCGCTGCTGGTCAAGACCTGCCATCGCCGCGGTGCCTTTGCGATGGGTGGCATGGCAGCGCAGATCCCTGTGAAAAATGACAAATCGGCCAATGATGAGGCGTTCGCGACGGTCAAGGCCGACAAGGAGCGCGAAGTGCGCGAGGGTCATGACGGTACCTGGGTCGCCCATCCCGATCTGGTGCCGGTTGCAGCTGAAGTCTTCGACCGCATGCTGCCTGAGGCCAACCAACTTGCTAATCTGCGCGCTGACGTGCGGGTCAGACCGGAGGATTTGCTTCGCGTGCCGCACGGCACCCGCACTGAAGCGGGTCTGCGCGAGAATATCCGCGTCGGTGTGCAGTACATCGAGGGCTGGCTGCGCGGTCGCGGCGCCGTCCCGCTCTATAACCTGATGGAAGATGCCGCCACCGCCGAAATCTCGCGCGCCCAGATCTGGCAGCAGCTCCAGCATCAGGCGATGCTGGATGACGGGCGTCAGGTGACGATTGCCCTCTTTCTTGATCTCCTGCGCGATGAAATGACGCAGTTGCGCCACGCCCTGACGCCAGTGGCCTATGATGCCGGGCGCTTTCCCGAGGCGATCCGCCTCTTTCGTGAGCTGACGATGGCCGACAGTTTCGAAAGCTTCCTCACCGTTCCGGCCTATAAATTGCTCGGCTGACCTGATTATTCGAGTGATGAACAGCGCGCTGGTCTGGTTCACACCATGTCTGTTGCATTTTGGTGCAACCACACCGCGCCGCCGCAAGCCGTCCTTCACCGTTTGAAGAGGAAGCTCGGTTAAGGTTACCATCGTCGCTGGTCAAGAAATGGCCATGGATGCGGGGCATGGTTTCCCGGGGTTGAGTAATGTTGCGTGGAGTATGGTCCATGATGATCAGGACCCCTTTTGTTGCCGGCGCCCTGGCGCTGTTTGCTGGCGCCCTCATGTGTTGGGTCGGTGGGGGAACCAGCCCCGCCCAGGCCCAGACCTATTACCGTCCCCATGCCGGTTATAATGAGCGCGTTGTTGTTGTGCGCCCGCCAGCCTACCGCCATGGCGAGCCGCGGTTCTATCTCCCCTTCCTGAAACCATCCCAGGTTTATGAAGAGCCAGCGCCGCAATATGGCGGCGCCTATGCCACCGCGCCGTCAGGGCGCCGGGTCTTTTACGTGCCGGCGCCGCGCGAGGTGGAAGACACCGAGGATGACGACACGATCCTGCAGGCTGCACCACCTCAGCCAAACCCGCCCGCTGGCAATCGCACCTCATCTGCGGTCGATCCACGCTTCCGCAAGCAAGTGGTTCCCTATAGCGGTCCGCACAAACCGGGCACGGTTGTCATCAATTCGAGCGAGCGCCATCTCTATCTCGTGCAGGATGACGGCACGGCGCTGCGCTATGGCATCGGGGTCGGGCGCGAGGGCTTTGGCTGGCGCGGCGACACATCAGTGAGCCGCAAGGCGGAATGGCCGGATTGGCGCCCGCCTGCCGAGATGATCGCGCGCCGCCCTGATCTGCCGCGCTTCATGCCGGGCGGGCCGTCAAATCCGCTGGGGGCACGCGCGCTTTATCTCGGTTCCTCGCTCTATCGCATTCATGGCACCAATGAACCGCACACCATCGGCAAGGCGGTGTCGTCGGGCTGCTTCCGCATGATCAATGATGATGTCGTCGATCTCTATTCACGCGTCGGCGTGGGCGCACGCGTCGTCGTCAACTGAGGCTGTGATACGCCTCAAAGGAAAGGCCGCCGGGATCACCGGCGGCCTCTTTTATGGTGTGAATTGAACGATGAGCGCGCTCAGGCGTCCGAACTGTCGTAGCCGCCGCTGTCAAAGCTGCCGGAATCGTCATTGCCTGTATCGCCTGGATCGTAAGCTGCCTGATGTACGGGTGCATCAGAGCCACGACTGATATCGGGATCGACATAGGACGAGCCCGGTGTTGGCGCAATCGAGCTTGTGTCCATGCCGGCAAGCGATTGATTGCTGCCGCCGTGATTCGAGAAGGCGTTGCCGAGCGCGTTGGCAATCATCATGCCGCCGGCAACGCCAAGTGCCGTTGTTGCCGCGGATGCCAGGAAACCACCGCCGGCAGGCGCTGCTGCCTGTCCCCCCCACGGGCCTGCTTGCGGCGGTGGAGCGCCATAGCCAGGAGATGGCGGAGCGCCATACCCGGCCTGCTGGCTCCACGGCCCGCCTGGCCGGGCCTGCGGCGGGGGAGGGGCCGCGGCCTGACCACCACCGAAAATGCCCGACAGGAAGCCGCCCGATTGCGGGCGCGCTGCCCTCGCCTGCTCAAGCTCGCCCTGCACCTCCTGCAAACGCTGCTGGAGACTGAGAAGGGCCTGTTCCTGCGCATAGATCTGCTGCGCCATGATGTAGGGCGCATAGGGCTGCTGCTTCAGCCGCTCAGCGATGAGGGCTTCCGCCAGCGGGTCGCGGCTAGACGTTTCGGCCTGCCGAAGGCGGTCAAAAATGCCAAGAATGACGTCGCGTTCCTGCGGGGTCATTGTGTGCTCGTGTCCCTGATGGGCCGCGCGGGATGCGCGGCGTGACTGAGAATACATAGATACGAAAGTCTAAGAGCGCCAGAGTGTGCCGCAAAATAAGCAGCGAAGCGATTGCAGACGGTTCATTAACCATTTTTTGCAGAAAACGCAGGGCGATCAGCCGCATTTTCGAAATTTCATAAACGGCGCGGCAATCTTAACCGGGAATTGAGAAGGCATCCCTAGATTGCAATCATCATCTTGGAGTTGCGTCTATGAGCCTGCCGTTGCGTCGCGTGTTTCGTATCGAGGAGAGCGGCAAGGCCGCGCCGTCTGCTGACCGTATGGCGACCATGCGCCACACCGAGCTTCTGGACAAGCTTGAGCAGCTGGCCGAGGAATTTCGTAACGCCAAGATCACCAGTGCCAACGAAGCTCCGGCACAGGTGATTGACCAGGGCGCCCGCGAAATGATCGATTTCTGCAAGGTGGAGCTTGATGAAGCCCGCCGCATGAAGGCAGAGCTCACCAGCATCCGCGAGGCGATTGATCTCACCAAGCAGGAAATCGCCGCGCTTCATGTGTCCAATCAGACCGGCGGTGCGATGCATCGTGTTTCCGATGAGCTGGACGCCATCGTCGATGGTACGGAATCGGCGACCAACACCATTCTGACCGCAACCGAGAAGATCGAGACGAACGCCCATAATCTCGCCGCCAAGCTCAAGGGTGACGATCAGGGCATGGCGCTCGACATCCAGGAAAATATCCTGCGCATATTCGAAGCCTGCAATTTCCAGGATCTCACCGGCCAGCGCATCCAGAAGATCGTCAACGTGCTGCGCTTTGTCGATGAGCGGGTCACGCAGATGATGGATATCTGGGGTGGCATGGAAGAGTTCGAACAGGTCAAGCCGGCGATGCGCGAGGAAGAGCTGGACGAGGAAGCTCATCTTCTCAACGGCCCGGCTCTGCCCGATGATGGCGGCCGCGCCAGCCAGGATATGATCGACGCCCTCTTCGATTGATCGCCTCGCGGCGCTTGCCGCCACGATGGATAGCGTTTATCCCCGCGCGTGAAGAGTGAGCGCGGGGATAAATGTCGCAAAAACCAGCCAAGCCACAGCGTCTGAAGGCGCGCCTGCCGCGCGGGCTCGCCGATCGCCCGGCGTCGGAATTGCGCGCCACCGACGCCATGCTGGGCAAAATCCGCAAGGTCTATGAACTTTACGGCTTCGAGCCGGTCGAAACCCCGTTTATCGAGTATACCGAGGGCCTCGGCAAATTCCTGCCCGATCAGGACCGCCCGAACGAGGGCGTGTTCTCCTTTCAGGACGATGACGAGGCCTGGCTCAGCCTGCGCTATGATCTGACGGCACCCTTGGCGCGCTATGTCGCCGAAAACTTCGAGGCGCTCGCCAAACCCTATCGCAGCTATCGCCTCGGCTGGGTGTTCCGAAACGAAAAGCCGGGGCCGGGGCGCTTTCGCCAGTTCATGCAGTTTGATGCCGACACGGTGGGGTCAGGCTCGCCAGCGGCGGATGCTGAAATCTGCATGATGGCGGCCGACGCGCTGGAAGCGCTCGGCATCCCGCGCGGCCAGTATGTGATCAAGGTCAATAACCGCAAGATCCTCGACGGCGTGATGGAGGCAATCGGCCTTGGCGGCGAGGAGAATGCCGGGCGAAGGCTGACCGTGCTCAGGGCGATTGACAAGGCGGATAAGTTCCCCTGGGAGGAGGTCACCAAGCTTCTCGGGTCCGGCCGGCTCGACGAGAGCGGCGACTTCACCAAGGGAGCAGGGCTGGCAGAAAACGAGATCGCGGCCATTCACGCCTATCTTCATGCGTCGGTGCAGGTCGACGGCGCTCTGTTTCTTGTCAGAATGGCATCCCCTCAGATTGATCAATCCTTCTCCGCTATCGCGGCCTATCGCGAGGGTATAGCTGAAATTCAGGACATGTTTGGCTTGATCCAGGCGGCCGGGTACGGTCCAGATCGCATCAAAGCCGATTTCTCCGTCGTCCGTGGCCTTGAATATTACACCGGCCCGGTCTTCGAGGCTGAACTCCTCTTCGAGGTGAAGGATGAGAAGGGCAATCCCGTGCGCTTTGGCTCGGTCGGTGGCGGCGGTCGCTATGACGGGCTAGTCGGCCGCTTCCGGCCTGAACCTGTGCCGGCAACCGGTTTTTCAATCGGCGTCTCGCGGCTTGCGGCAGCGCTCAAAGTCCTTGGCCGCCTTGATGGTCTTAATGCGCCGGGCCCCGTGGTGGTGACAGTTTTCGACAAGGATCGCCTTGCTGATTATCAGTCGATGGTGGCACGTCTGCGCGCCGCCGGCATTGCGGCTGAGATGTATCTCGGCTCTGCTGGCCTGAAAGCCCAGATGAAATATGCCGACCGCCGCAAAAGCCCCTGCGTCATCATTCAGGGTGGCGATGAAAAGGCTGCCGGTAAAATCCAGATCAAGGATCTGATCGAGGGAGCGAAGGCCGACGAGGCGATTGTAAGCCACACTGAGCGCAAAGAGCAGCGCCCGGCCCAGATCGAGGTCGACGAAAGCGCGCTGGTTGAGAGCGTGCAGGCCATCCTCGCCCGTCATTTTCCTGCTGCCGGCTGACGGGTTGCGCCGATGAAAACCCCGCCGCCTTCCATTGATCGCGACAGTTTTCTCAAGCCCTTCCTGGCGCTGGGATTTCATCCAAGCGAACCTGGCCTGCTGTTTCCAGCCGATCTCTTCATCGACCTCTCGGGGGAGGAATTAGGCAAGCGCCTGTTTCTCACCAGCGATAGCGAGGGGCGCGATCTGTGCCTGCGCCCCGAACTCACCATTCCCGTCTGCATCGACCACATGGCTGCTGGCGAGCCGGCGCGTCGCGCGGATTATGTCTATTTCGGGCGCGCCTTCCGGCTGCGTACCGGACGATCGGGCGAATTCTGGCAGGGCGGGGTCGAGGCCATCGGCGCCACCGACCGCTCGGTGGAAGATGCGCGGCTGCTGGCGCTGGCCATTGACTGCGCCCGCCGCCATGGCGTCGCCAAGCCGCAATTGCGCCTTGGCGATGTCGGCCTCTTTCGCAGCGTTCTCGATGCGCTCGACCTGCCGGCCGCGTGGCGACGCAAGCTTGCCCGCGATTTTGGCCGCTCCGCCCTCATCGGCACCGACCTGACACAACCAGCAGGGCAGAAACGACCGATATCGACCCATGCCGGGCTGATGTCGGCTCTCGATCGGAACGATCCTGAGGGCGCGCGCGCCCTGGTGGCTGATTTGCTGGCGCTGGGCGGTCTGAGCCCCGCCGGCGGGCGCGGCGTTGAGGACATCGCCGAGCGCTTTCTTGAGCGCGCGGAAAGCCGGAGGGCAGCAATCAGCCCGCCCGCCGATCTTGACCTGCTGCAGCGCTTCCTTGCCATTGAAGGTCCGCCGGGCGATGCGTTGATGGCGGCGCGTCTTGTCCTCGCGCCACTTGGTGTGACGGTCGCTGGCGCCCTGGACGAGTTTGCGGCGCGGCTGGAGGCTATCCGTAAAGCTGGCCTCGCGCTTGACGAGATGATTTTTTCATCGGCCTTTGGCCGCCGCCTCGATTATTATTCGGGTCTCGTTTTCGAACTCCATGTCGCGGCCGGCAGGCGTGAGCCCCCTCTCATCGGCGGTGGTCGCTATGATCGTCTGTTCACGCTTCTCGGAGCACCAGTGCCGGTTCCAGCGATCGGCTTTTCGCTTTATGTGGAACGCCTCGTGGAGGAGGCGCCATGAGCGGCCCGTTGATCCTCGCCGTACCCTCCAAAGGTCGCCTGCAGCAGGCGGTCATGGACTTTTTCAATCGTGCCGGCCTGCGTTTTGAGCGGCCCGGTGGCGAGCGTGATTACCGCGGTCACATCAGGGGGGTTGACGGGATCGAGATTGCCTATCTGGCGGCCAGCGAAATTGCCCGCGAGATCACCGCCGGCAAGGTCCATGCCGGCATTACCGGCGAAGACCTCATCCACGAGGCCGTGGCCGAGGTTGACACAAAAGCACTGACGGTAACGCGGCTGGGCTTTGCTCATGCCCGTGTTGTGGTTGCTGTGCCGCGCGCCTGGATCGATGTCGACACCATGGCTGATCTCGACGAGGTCGCCTCGTCTTTTCGTGCCCGTCACGGGCGCCATTTACGGGTGGCGACCAAATATGTCCGGCTCACCCGCACCTTCTTTGCCAGGCACGACATCGCTGATTATCGTATCGTCGAAAGCCTCGGGGCGACCGAAGGCGCGCCGGCAGCTGGCGCAGCCGATGCCATCGTTGATATCACGACGACCGGCAGCACGCTTGCGGCCAACGCCCTGAAGGTTATCGGCGATGGTGAAATTCTTGCCAGCCAGGCTGCTCTTTTCGCCTCACGCGCAGCGGCGTGGACAGATGACACGCGTCGCGCCCTGCGCCTTTTATGCGATCGGCTGGCAGCGGAAGCGCGTGCACGGACGATGCGTGAGGTGCGCACCGACCATGCAGTGCCGGCAGCGCTCATGATCGAGCTTGAGCGCAAGTTTGGCGTGCATCGCCCCTTCATTGCCGCCTCCGGGGTCAGCGTGCTGCATGTGCCCGATGACGCTGTGTTTGCAGTTGTCGAAAGGCTGCGTGAGGCTGGTGCCGACACGGTCAGCGTCAGCCAGCTCGACTATGTGTTTACGAGTAATAACCCGCTATGGCAGGCGATCTCTGGCCGGCTGTGATCAGCCATTGACGACGCGCGCCGGGGCGCTTGCGGGAACCAGCATGGGCGCCAGCAGCCTGGTGGTATCGTCAAGCGATTTTGGCGCGCCGTAGAGATAGCCCTGCGCATAGGTGCAGCCGAGCGCCCCAAGAATGGCGGATTGCTCGTCGTTCTCGACGCCCTCGACGACGATTTCGAGTTTCATCTGCTGCGTCATGGCGATGACCGTCTGGATGACCAGATTGGCTTCTGAATCCGTCTCGATATGGCGGGTAAGGCTGCGGTCGATCTTGAGGACATCGACCGGCAGGCGGCGCAGCTGCGCCAGATTGGAGTAGCCGGTTCCGAAATCATCAATGGCAAAACGCACACCGAGTTTCTTGAGGCGTGACACTTTTTCAACCACATCGGTTGAATTGCCCATCGCGGCCGTCTCCGTGAACTCAAGCTCAAGCAGGAAACCGGGGACCCCTGTGTCATTGATGACACGCTCGACATATTCCACGAAGTCATCTCGCTCAAAGTGTACCGGCGCGACGTTGACTGCAATCGGCAGGACCAGCCCCTGTTTCCACCAGATGACGGCCTGTTTGGCTGCCTGGCGCAGGATCGCCCGGTCGATTTCGGTGATGAGGCCCCGCTCCTCGGCGATGGGGATGAAACGGTCAGGCGGAATGAGGCCCTTTTCGCGATGGTGCCAGCGCGCCAGGGCTTCAAAGCCGCTGATCTTGCCATTGGAAAAGCGAATCTTCGGCATGTAGAACGGTACGATCTCGCCCTCACCCAGCGCACGATGAAGGTCCATCTCGACGATCATCTCCGAGACGGCCTTGTCTGACAATTCTTCCGAATAGATCCTGCAACCGGTGCCGCCGGCCTTTTTGATCGCATACATCGCCAGATCGGCATAGCGCAGCAGCGATGTCGGGCTGGTGCCATGCTCGGGCATCATCGAGATGCCGATCGACGCACCGATATCAATGGCATGTGCGTCGACCCGGATCGGCCGCTGGAGGGCAGCGATGATCGCCTGACCTAGTTCGGCAGGCGAGGCCTCGCCCTGCAATGCCGAACGCGTCACCACGACAAATTCATCGCCCCCGAAGCGCGCATTATAGGCAAGCGGCTGGGTACCCGTCATCATATCATCGCAGGTGAGCGGGTCATCGACATGATAGCCCTGCTCTGCGCAGACGGCGCTGATGCGGCGGCCAGCTTCCATCAGGACCTCGTCACCAACCTGATGACCAAGTGTGTCATTGACACGCTTGAACTTGTCGAGGTCGATAAAGAATATCGACCATGGCTGCATGGTGGTGGCGTGGGTCTGCGCCGCCATGGCGATAATCGTCTCAATCCGCGCGCGATTGGCCAGCCCGGTCACCGGATCGGTGTTCGCCAGACGTTTTTCTGCCGCTGAATTTTTACGGATGGTGGTGGCCATGCGGCCAAAGGCACGTGAGAGCATGCCGATTTCATCGCGCCTGCTTGTTGACGTTGCAAGATCAGGCAGGTGTCCGCCGGCAAGCTGGCGCGCCGCGCGCGTCAGAAGGTTGAGAGGCTTCAACAGCCTTGACAGCAACAGCAGCATGACCGGCACGAAGATCGCGCTGAAGCCGCCAACGATAAAGCTCGCGCGCAGAACGGCCTCGCCGCGTTTGTAGGCAAAGAATTCCTTCGTCTGGATGACCGATACCGCGCCGCGCAGCTTGCCCCCGATCAACAAGGGAACCGCAACCGCCATCTGATCCTGCTGGACGCGGCTGGCGAACTGACCGGTTTCAAGAACTTCTTCCACACAAGGCCAGATGTCATGCTCAAGGAAGAAAGTTGTGTCGGGCCTGAATTCGAGCGACATGCCCTGCTGGGCATCGTGAATAACACCATGTTCGATATTTGCCGAGCGGGCGATCTGCTGCAGGGTCTCGCGGAAGCCCGTATCCACTTCCGTCAATTGCCCGTGATTGAGACGCTCCTCGACCATCGCCGCGACGATCCGCGAGAAGGACATGGACTGATCGAAGAGTTCCTTCTTCAGAGCGCGTTCGGTGATTTCCTGGTCGACATAGACGAGAAGCCCGCCAAAAGAACAAATGCCAATCAGCAACGCCATCGCCGCTCGCATTTGCAGGACGCCAATGCGGCGAAGCGTCTGGCGTTTGATATAGGACCTGATTCTCGTCCACAGCATGCAACGGACCCCCAGCCGAGATCGAGAAAGTTCTGCCTCGATCTTGCGACCATACGGGGGAAAGATAACCTTTCAGGCAAAGAAACTGGTTATAAATACGTAAATGCGCATAGAGCGCTAAATGATATAGATGTTTTTCAGGATAAATAAAAAAGAGAACTTTTATAAATATAAAAAACATTAATATCAAGTCACATAGGTTATACGGTAAATTAATACCATAAAAGAGAGCTGTTTATATTGCTATTTTATTTGATAAGAAGGATAAATCGGCAGGTGTACTGCTGTTGTTGGCCAAGAGCCAATCGGTCGCTTTCGCAACGGGCATGGGCGGTGAATACAGAAACCCTTGCCCCATCCTGCAGCCAAGCCTCTTCAGACTGTCGTGCTTGAGCTCGCTGTCGACGCCTTCGGCCACAATATCAAGGCCTAGTTGATCGGCAAGTGTGACGACAGTCTTGATCAGCAGCTCGGCATCCTCGCTTTTGCCGAGATTTCGCACCAGGCTGCCATCGATCTTGATGACGTTCGCGGGCACTTTGTAGAGTTGGGCAAGATTGGAATATCCGGTGCCGAAATCATCAATCGCAATGCGTATGCCTTGCGATTTCAATTGGGCAAGCCCCTCAAATATGCCTGATCCCTCTCTCATTGCGGCCGTTTCCGTCACTTCGATTTCAAGCAGGCGACCGTCAAGATTGTTCTTGCTCAATACCTGCTCGATGTGGCTGGCGAAATCAGGGCGATCAAGGTGAATGGGTGACACGTTGACCGCGACCGGCACAGGCGTGCCTTGATCCACCCACCATTTGGCCTGCCGCACCGCCTTGCGCAGAATGATGCGGTCAATATCCGCGATGATCCCGGTGCGTTCGGCAATAGGAATGAATTTGTCTGGCGGGATCAAACCTTTGGTCGGATGGCGCCAGCGCGCCAGCGCCTCGAACCCGCAGATCTGCTGGGTATCGAGATAAACCTTCGGCATGTAGAAGGCTTCGATCTCGTCATTGCCGATGGCGCGCCGCAATTCCATTTCGAGAATGAGATGGTCGAGCATTCTCTGCCCCATCTCGCTTGAATAGACACAGTAGGTGCGCCCGCCCTTTTCCTTTGCCTCATACATCGCCAGATCAGCATGGCGCATCAATGTCGAGGCGTCATTGCCATCCTCGTGAAAGCGGGCGATGCCGATCGAGGCGCCGACTTCCAGGCGATGACCATCGATCAGGAAGGGGTCGCGCAAAGCGGTGATGATCGCCTGCGCCAGTTTTTCCGCGCCGCTCAGCCCCTCAAAACGCGCCATGATGACGAATTCATCGCCGCCAAGCCGCCCGATGCGCGCAATGCGCCGGTCGGTTTGACGATCATATGTGCTGTCAAGCGAGTTCAGCAAATCATAGTCGAGCTCCGTGCACACAGCCTCGAAGCGCCGCCCGACCGCTTCCAGCAACCGGTCTCCACGATCATGGCCGAGCATGTCGTTGACTTGCTTGAAGCCATCAAGATCGATGAACAGGAGGCCGCGCTGATAGGTCTTGTGAGGGGGAACCGTCACGACTTTCTCGATCGCCCGGCGCATCCGTTCACGGTTGGACAAGCCCGTCACGGGATCGACATAGGCCAGGCGGCGCTCTTCGGCCATGCTCTTGGCAAGATGGGCCGTCATGCGTTTGAAGGAACGCGCAAGGCTGCCGATTTCGTCTGGCCGGTTCAGCCCGAGTGAGAAATTGACGAGCCTGCCGCGGGTCATATCCTTGGCCGCATTGGTCAATTCGCGGATCGGTTGCAGCAGCGTTGACATCAGGAAGAACACCCCGGGCAGCGCAAGGCAGAGAAAGATACCGCCGATCACCGCACTGCGGCTGATCGCCTCGCGGCGCTTCAGAGCGGGGAATTCATAAGTCGATATGGTTCGGATCAGCCCGCGGCTTTCTTCCTGGACGAAGAATGGCAGAACCACCTCGAGACGTTCTTCACGCTGATTGACAATCGATGCCAGACGATTTTGCCCGGAGGTGCGGAAAATCTCGATATCATCTTCCCGCAACATCTTGTCGAGGCGGAAATGAGAGCGCTCAACATGCAGGGTCTGGGCGGTCATGACATCGATGATCTCGATGCTTTCGATGTCGCCGAACTGAACCATGGTGGTGATGACCGGCGCGGCGTTCACCAGCGGCCCTGACGCGAGCGGGTCCGCCGCCAGGGCGCTGATCGTGCGCGCAGTCGCGATCGCCTGTACGGTGATCTCGCGTTCGATGCTGCGATTGGAAAAAACGATCTCGGTCGTGACCGTGATGAGGACAAAACAGGTCAGAAGCGCCCACAGCAACGTCATGGCGTGCAGCTGCAAGGGGCCCACCCCACGTTCGTCCAGCCAGCGAAAAACGCGCTTTGTCGATAAACGTACCATGTGCCCGGTGATCCCAGCGCCCCAGTGAACCAGTCAGGGATCATAAAGGTGATCGGTTAAGGCCGGTTAAATCTCCAACCCTGGGCTGGTTTCTCAGAACCGCACGCGCACACCAAGCGTCGCCTGCTGGTTGCGCAGATTGATCTTGCTGTTGGTGCCAGCCGCCGATGTGACCTGCACATCGCGCAGCTCAAGATAGCGGTAGGCGGCCTCCAGCGTGATGTTGTCGGTGATGTCGTAGCCGATGCCACCGCCACCCGACCACGCCCAGCTGACACGGGTGCTGTTGATGAGGCTGTTTCCGGCGGCAAGATGGTTGCTGAAATTAACGCTGGTGACGCCAAGGCCGAGCGTGGCGAAGGGTTTGAAGGGTCCGAGCAGGGCATCGACGTAATAGTTGACAAGGCCGGTGGTGGCGTTGGTTGTACCGCTGACCTGGTTTCCGGAGAAACTGGTGGCCGTGCCAAGAGATGTCGACAGGGTCTGCCCGCGCACCTTGTTGCTGAACTGGCCAACTTCCACCTCGATACGCGAGCCGAACCCGGGCGTGAACTCGCCGAAATCATAACCCAGCGCGCCGGAATAGGCGTAGCCGGACCGGTAGGAGGTGGTGGCCTTCGTTGTGAAGGCGACCGGCGCCGTGACGTTGTTAAAATTGTAAACGCTGTCATCAAGGCTGTTATAGCCGCCGCGCAGTGCGACGTAGACGCCGTCTCGTCCGTCCGCTGCCTCGCCATAGGCTTGCCGGGGCACCGGCGGTGTCAGATCAGCTGCCAAGGCTGCCGGCCCGCTGATAGATAAGCCTACTGCGGCGAGGGAAGATAGGGTTATCGTGCGTCGTATCACCGGGCATACTCCCCCGTTCGAGATGCCCTATTCATGCCCCATTAGGGTTAATTGCCCGTAAATAAGTGCCGAAAAATGCAAAAGGCCCGGTCGAAACCGGGCCTCCGCCATGTGCAGTAGAGATGTGACGGGCGTCAGAAATCCATGCCGCCCATGCCACCGCCGCCGCCACCCATGGGAGCGGCAGGCTTGTCCTTCGGCAGCTCGGCAATCATCGCCTCGGTGGTGATGAGGAGACCGGCAACCGAAGCGGCGTTCTGGAGTGCGGTACGCACGACCTTGGCCGGGTCGATGATTCCCGCCTCGACCATGTCGACATATTGTTCGGTCTGGGCGTTGAAGCCGAAGGTCGGCGACTTGTTCTCGGAGACCTTGCCGACAACGATCGACCCTTCGCAGCCCGCGTTCTCGGCGATCTGGCGGATCGGCGCTTCGAGAGCCTTGAGAACAATGTTGATACCAGCCTGGATGTCGGAGACATCCGAGGTCAGCTTGGCAGCCGCGAGCTTGGCCCGCAGCAAAGCGACGCCGCCGCCCGGCACGATGCCTTCCTGAACCGCGGCGCGGGTCGCATTGAGCGCGTCATCAACGCGGTCCTTGCGCTCCTTGACCTCGATCTCGGTGGCGCCGCCAACCCGCAGGACGGCAACACCGCCCGCAAGCTTGGCCAGACGCTCCTGGAGCTTCTCGCGATCGTAGTCCGAGGTGGTTTCCTCGATCTGCGCCTTGATCTGGGCAACGCGGCCTTCGATTTCCTTCTTCGCACCAGCGCCGTCGACGATGGTGGTCTTTTCCTTCTCGATGACGACCTTCTTGGCGCGGCCGAGCATCTTGAGGGTGACGTTCTCGAGCTTGATGCCGAGATCTTCGGAAATCATCTGACCACCGGTGAGGATAGCGATATCCTCGAGCATCGCCTTGCGGCGATCACCGAAGCCCGGTGCCTTAACGGCAGCAACCTTGAGGCCGCCGCGCAGCTTGTTGACGACAAGCGTTGCCAGGGCCTCGCCCTCGACGTCCTCGGCAATGATGACGAGGGGACGCGAGGTCTGCACCACCGATTCAAGAACCGGCAGCATGGCCTGGAGGCCCGACAGCTTCTTCTCGAAAATGAGGATGTAGGCGTCTTCGAGATCAGCCACCATCTTCTCGGCATTGGTGATGAAATAGGGCGAGAGATAGCCACGATCAAACTGCATGCCCTCGACGACGTCGAGTTCGGTCTCAAGGCTCTTGGCCTCTTCAACCGTGATCACACCTTCATTGCCAACGCGCTGCATGGCTTCGGCGATCATGTCGCCGATGGCCTTGTCGCCATTGGCCGAGATGGTGCCGACCTGAGCGACTTCAGCCGAGGTCTTGATCTTCTTGGCGCGCTTCTGGATGTCCTTGAGGACTTCCTCGACAGCGATGTCGATGCCGCGCTTCAGATCCATCGGGTTCATGCCGGCGGCAACCGACTTGCAGCCCTCGCGGACGATGGAAGCGGCAAGAACTGTTGCCGTCGTGGTGCCGTCGCCGCCCAGATCATTGGTCTTGGAGGCCACTTCACGCACCATCTGTGCGCCCATGTTCTCGAACTTGTCCTCAAGTTCGATTTCCTTGGCAACCGTCACGCCGTCCTTGGTGATGCGCGGAGCGCCGAACGACTTGTCGAGGACAACGTTACGACCCTTGGGGCCGAGCGTTACCTTAACGGCATTGCTGAGAATTTCGACGCCGCGCAGCATTTTCTCGCGGGCATCGGACGAAAACCGTACGTCCTTGGCAGCCATGTGCTCTTCTCCTGAATGTTACGAAAGGGCAGTCGGCGTCAGCCGATCACGCCCATGATGTCGGATTCCTTCATGATCAGCAGCTCTTCGCCGTCGATCTTGACTTCAGTGCCGGACCACTTGCCAAAGAGGATGCGGTCGCCCTTTTTGACGTCGAGGGGAACGAGCTTCCCCGCTTCGTCACGCGCGCCGGTTCCAACGGCAACAACTTGCCCTTCCTGCGGCTTCTCCTTGGCGGTATCGGGAATAATGATGCCACCCTTGGTCTTTTCCTCGCCCTCGAGGCGGCGGACGACCACACGGTCGTGCAACGGACGGAATTTCATTTTAGGCTCTCTCCAGGTGTTTTCTGAATGCCGTTTCTGTGAATGTACGGATAAACCGCACAAGCGGTCTATTAGCACTCACATCAGGTGAGTGCCAACCGCGTCGGTGAAATAAGGCGGGCGGCCACGGAAGTCAAGAAGAACGCCGGGTAAAAAGGCGCAGATCACCCCCATGGTTAAGACCCAAGGGGCTGCCGCTGGAGGTGGGGGGCGGCTTATTCCGCCGGGGTGGGGGCGCCTGCCACGCGGCCGGCGGCGGCGGCACTCGTCTGCCGGCTATTGTAGGCCGAAAACCGCTGCGACAGGCTTTCGAAGGTGAGATAGATCACCGGCGTGATGTAAAGCGTCAGTACTTGCGACAGGCACAGGCCGCCGACGACAGCCACACCAAGCGGTTGGCGCAGCTCGGCGCCGGCGCCAGCCCCGATAGCGATCGGCAGGGCGCCGCAGATAGCCGCCAGCGTCGTCATCATGATCGGCCTGAAGCGCAGCGTTGCCGCCTCGATGATCGCCGCCTCGGGGCTTGCGCCCTGCTTGCCGCGCTCGATTGCAAAATCAACCATCATGATGGCGTTCTTTTTGACGATGCCGATCAGCATGACGAGGCCGATCATGGCAATGACCGATAATTCCATGCCAAAGAGCCGCAATGTCAGAAGGGCGCCGATGCCCGCCGTCGGCAGGCCGGACAGAATGGTCAGCGGGTGGATGAAGCTTTCATAGAGAACACCCAGAACGATATAGATGACAAGAACGGCGGCAAACAGCAGCAGGGTCTGGTTAGCCAGCGCCGCCTGGAAAATCTGCGCCGTGCCCTGGAAGCTGCTGGCAATCGACGGTGGAATGCCGATGTCCTCGGCGCTTTTTTCAATCGCGGCGATTGCCTGGCCAAGCGACACGCCCGGCGCCAGGTTGAAGGACACAGTGACCGCCGGCAGCTGGCCTACATGCTGAACTGTCAGCGCCGCCGGCTTGTCAGTGATGCGCGCGATCGCATCGAGCGGCACGATCGCCCCGGCCGTCGACGTGACGATGCCGGTGTTCTGATTGCCGCCCGTCCCGCCCTGGTTTGTGGTGCTGGGGGGGGTTGCCGTGGTGCCGGCAGTGCCGGGATTGAGATTGGCGGGGGTGCGGATCGTCAGGCGGCGCAGAATTTCCGAAGGCTCAGCATAGCGCGGATCAGCCTCGAGAATGACCTGATAGGTATCATCGGCGAAAATCGTCGAAACCTGACGTGATCCGAAGGCCGAGAACAGGATCTGGCGGATCTGTTCAATCGACAGGCCAAGGCGGGCGGCCGTGTCGCGGTCGATATCGATCACCGCCGAGCGGGCGCGCACCTGAAGATCGGAGGTGACATCAACGACGCCAGGAATGGCGCGCATGCGCGTTTCGATCTGCGGCGCGAAACTGCGCAGCGCCTCAAGATCGGTACTGACCAGCGTGTATTGATAAAGGCTGCGCGATTGCACCGCGCCCACTGAAATGGACTGGACAGGCTGGAAGAACAGCTGGATGCCGGGCACACCGGCCACCTGCCGGCGCAGCCTCTGGATAATGTCGACAATATTATCCTTGCGTTCAGGCTTGTCGCGCAGGGTGATGAACATGCGCCCCGAATTGACCGTATTGGCCGCATTGCCGCCACCAACCGTCGATTGGACGAGCAGGACATCCTTGTCGTTCTTGATGATCTCGGCGGCCGCCAACTGACGCTGGACCATGGCATCGAAGGACGCATCGTCCGGACCGACGGTCGAGACCGAAATCAACCCATTGTCCTCGGTGGGGAAAAACCCTTTCGGAATATCCCGGAACAGCACAACAGTGATCACAAAGCTGGCGAGCGTCGCTATCAGCATGATCGACGGCGCTTTCACGGCGCCTCGCAACGTCCGCTCATAGCCGCGCTGGACGGCAGCAAAGGCGCGGTCGAAGCCTCTCAGTATGACGTTGTGCTTTTCCTCGTGATCATGGGCGCGAAGCAGACGGGCGCACAGCATGGGCGTCAGCGTCAGCGAGACGACGCCGGAGATGAGGATCGCCAGGCTGATATCGACGCCGAATTCGTTGAAGAGCCGCCCGACAATGCCGCCCATGAACAGCACCGGGATGAACACCGCGACCAGCGAGATCGTCATCGATATGATCGTGAAGCCGACTTCTCGCGACCCCTTGAGGGCTGCCTGTAACGGTTCTTCGCCATTTTCAATATGGCGCATGATGTTTTCCAGCATGACGATAGCATCATCGACCACAAAGCCGACCGACAGTGTCAGCGCCAGAAGAGAGATATTGTCGGCCGAGTGGCCGAGCATGTACATGCCCGCAAACGTGCCGATGAGCGAGATCGGCAGGGCAAGGGCAGGAATGATCGTGGCCCGCGCGCTCTTGAGAAAGAGGTAGATCACCATCACCACCAGAACGACTGACAGCAGAAGCGAAATCTGCACATCCTCGATCGAGGCGCGGATCGAAATCGAGCGATCATTGAGAACGGTGATGCTGACCGAAGGCGGAATTTCAGCGCGGATCTGCGGCAGCAATGCCTTGACCTGATCAACGACCTCGACGGTATTGGCATCAGGCTGGCGCTGCACGGCGATGACGATGGAGCGCGTACCGTTGAGCCAGGAGGCGATCTTGTCGTTTTCGACGCTGTCGATGGGATTGGCGACGTCGGATAGGCGCACCGGCGCCCCGTTCTGCCAGGCTACCACGATGGGGGCGTATTGCGCGGCGCGCGGCACCGGTCCTGTGGCATCAAGAATGGTCGTGCGCGAGGCATCCGAGAGCGAGCCGACCGGCGTGTTGGAATTGGCGTTAGCGATGGCGTTGCGCAAATCCGTGAGCGTCAGGCCGCGCACCGCAAGCTGGTCGAGGTCGGCGCGGATGCGCACCGCGTATTTCTGGCTGCCGAATACCAGCACCTGGGCAACGCCGGGCAATTGCGACACACGCTGGACGATGTTGTTGCTGGCATAATTGTCGACCACCGACAAAGGCAGCGTCGGAGAGGACAGGGAGAGGAAAATAATCGGAAAATCGGCGGGGTTGACCTTCCTGAAGCTTGGCGGCGCCGGCAAATCCTGGGGCAGGCGGCGTTGTGCCGCCGATAGCGCCGACTGCACGTCGAGCGCGGCGCCATCGATGCTGCGGTTAAGGTCAAACTGCAGAACGATGGAGACATTGCCAAGCGTCGAGGTTGACGTCATCGAGGAAATGCCGGCGATCGTCGAGAACTGGCGCTCCAGAACCGAGGCGACCGAGGCCGCCATGGTTTCAGGGCTGGCGCCGGGCAAGGTTGCGCTTACCGAGATCGTGGGAAAGTCAACGCGGGGGATGGCCGCGACCGGCAATTGCCGCAGCGCGAAGAGACCGGCAACCAGAAACGATACCATCATCAGGATGGTCATGACCGGACGGCGAATGCACAGTTCCGACAGCATAGGATCATCTCGCTCTGGTGCAGTTGGATGGTCTGGGCTTCAACGAGGACGAACGGGCCTTTGTAACGGAATATCCTGACGGGCGGTCTAACAGGGGAACAACATGTACAGTGAGAGACCGGCGCGCGCCACGGGCAGGTTCAAGGCGTCACGAGGCCGGTTTCTTGCTGCCTGGTGGCCGCGCATCATCTGCGGTGCGCGCATCCTTGAGCAAAACGGCGGCCCCGTCGACAAGACGCAGCGTTCCGTCAACCACCACCCGGTCACCGGCGGCAACCCCGGCGGCGATCACCGAGACGCCATCAACCGTCCGTGCCACATTGACCGGGCGCACCCTTGCCTTGTTGTCCTGGTCGACAACAAACACATAGGGACTTTTCTGACCGAGTTGGACAGCGGCGGCGGGAACAGAGATCGCATCCGCCTGCATGCTCAATACAATGCGCACGGGAACGAATGATCCTGGCCACAAGGCCTCGCTGCTATTGTTCATCCGTGCCTTCACGTTGATGGTTCCCGTC
Source organism: Raskinella chloraquaticus (SeqCode) (assembly GCF_021731865.1). Taxonomy (NCBI): domain Bacteria; kingdom Pseudomonadati; phylum Pseudomonadota; class Alphaproteobacteria; order Hyphomicrobiales; family Phreatobacteraceae; genus Raskinella (SeqCode); species Raskinella chloraquaticus (SeqCode). The sequence continues at coordinate 37,402 of NZ_JAKFWN010000011.1, forward strand.
GTGGTGTCGACGGTGTTCTCGATGAAAGCGATCTCGCCCCGCACGATCCCGCGCGAGGTCTTGACTTCGACGGTCGATGAGCCCGAGTGCATGGCACTTTGCAATTCGCCAAGACGCGCCTGCGGCAAGGCAAAGACAACAAAGATCGGATCGAGCTGATTGATCGTCGCCAGCGATGCCGTATCGGCCTGCCGGACGATCGAGCCTGCCTTGGCCGGGAGTGAGCCCAGCCGACCGTTCACAGGTGAACGGATTTCGGTGAAACTCAATTGCGTTACCAGATTGTCGCGGTTGGCCAAATCGGCTGAAAGCGTCGCTTCCGCCACCTTGACGGCGGTCATCTGGTTGTCCCGGGTGACCTCGGTGGTGATTTTCTGGGCAACCAGACCCTCGAAGCGGACAAGATCGCGCCTGGCCTGTTCAAGCTGGGCGCGGTCCCGGGATATCTGCGCTTCAACCTGAGCGATCTGCGCTTTGAGCGTGCGCGCATCAAGCGAGAACAGCAGATCGCCATCCTTGACATTCGCCCCTTCGCTGACATGCACCTCGACGATCTGGCTGTCGATGCGCGGACGGATCGACATCGAGGCGATGGCCTGCACGGTACCGACCGCGTCAAAGGCATTCGGCACATCGCGGCGCGTTGCTTCGGCGACGACAACCGGAATGGCTGGAACATTGCGCGCCGGCGCAGCCGCAGCTTTCGCGGCGCTATGGGGAGCAAGCCCCAGCCAGCCGGCAAGCGCTGGCGCATGGGAATTGAGCGGACCGGACAGCGGCTCACGCAGCAACCAGAGGCCGCCTGCCACGGCCAGGAAAAGAAGGAAGAACCGAGTTAAAAAACGTTTCATTGTTCAGAGTTCGCTGCCCAGGATCGATATGCGCTTCAAACGCGCTGCGTTCACTAATCCGTCTTCCAGTCCAACGCTTTGATGTCGTCTATGGTCGCGCCTGCCACCTGTGTAACAGAATGCCGAGAAAATTGGCGAATTGCCCGCTCAAAAACGCGGCAAACCCAATAATCTCGTCTCTTTACGCTTTTCACCCCGGCCTGGCAATTGCAACCTGCGGGCAGGGTCATCAAGCCTTGGTGACACCAGACATCGGCGTGGCGATGTCGCGTATGAAATGGTACTCCCAGCTTTGTGAGATATCTGCCAGATAGCGCTCGCCGGGGATCTGCACGAAACCAAGCTTTTGATAAAAGCGATGGGCCGCCAGAAAGCGCGTATCGCTGAAGAGTTCGACACGCTTTGCTCCTTGAGCGCGCGCCAGATCGAGGGCAACCGCGACGAGATGCCGGGCAAGGCCGCTGCCGCGCCATGACTTGTTCACATAGACCTTCTTCAGCTCAAAATGGCTCGGGATGCGCGTTGGCGTGATGGCGCAGCAGGCGATGAGTTCGCGGGCACGTTGCGTGGCGGATGGGGTAGAGTTGGCGACATCGTTTTCAACCACCCAGATTTGCCCGCCATGCGCGGCAAAATGGCTCGCAACCGCTGTCAATTCGGGAAATTCCTGCGCGGCGTAGTGGCAACCGGGGTATTCGGCGAAAATCGCGGCGATGAGCCGCGCGATCGCGGTTCCATCCGTGTCGGTTGCCTGGCGCAGGTGAGTGCCGGGCGGGAGCGGGGCGTCAAAAGCTGGTAGGTCCATGGGCACAGCCATGAAACACGCCGCACCGGGAGGCAAGTGGCGAGTGGGGCGCGAACGGGTGCAAAGGGTGCATTGAATCCTCGCGGGTGATGATCTAAGACGCGCTGAGTCCCTGATCGGAATGTGCCATTTGTCCGCGGAGCTTTTAATGTCTCGCTGTTTTGCCTTGTTTGCCTGCCTGACCCTTGTGAGTGCCAGCAGCGTTTATGCGCAGGGCGCTGCGCCAGCGCCAAGTGCTTCCACCATCCCCGGTGCCAATCCCAGGCCCGGCCCCATCACCACCAAGGCACCGCCGGTCGACTATTTTATCGGCAGCTGGAGCACGGTGTCTTTCAACGATGAAGGCGATGTCGGGCGTATGGTCCAGGTGGCGCGCGGCTATTGCAACCTTCCCTACAAGATCAATCGTCGCACCAGCGATACGTTCGAAATGTATGTTGCCGAGAAACTTGTCGAGGTGAAGCTTCTCGAGCAGGATAATCGTGTCTACATCGTTCCCAACACGCCCGAAGGGCAGAAGATTTACGGTGCGCGCGAATTGTCAGTCCGCGACAGTAATATCTTTTCGCTGAAATATCTCGAAAACGCCAATCACGTCCGCTACGGACAAAATGTCTTCGTGCGGTGCGGCAAGCAAGCAGGCTGAAGCTGTTGTTTCATCCCGCCCCTGATCACGGGGCAGGAAGCGCTGGCGGTTGTCGTGTCCGCGGATCGCCGAGAAAACCGCCCTGCTCGGCGAGCTTGGCAAAGAAGCCACCCTGCGCCACCAGCGCATCGAAAGTGCCGGTTTCGATGATACGCCCTTCGCGCAGAACGATGATGCGGTCAGCCTTGCGCACGGTTGACAGGCGATGGGCGATGACGAGCGTGGTGCGGTTGCGCGACAACTCCTCCAACGCCCGGGCGATCTTGAATTCCGTCTCGACATCGAGCGCTGACGTCGCTTCATCGAGAATGAGGATCGGCGCGTTTTTGAGAATGGCACGGGCGATCGCCAGACGCTGGCGCTCGCCACCTGAGAGATTCTGCCCGCGCTCGGTGATGTGCGTGTCGAGCCCGTCGGGTTTTGCCAGCACGAAATCGGCTGCTTCTGCCAGAGCGATCGCCCGCAGCAGGTCCTGATCATTGGCCTGCGGCTTGCCGATGAGCAGGTTCTGGCGGATCGAGCGGTTGAACAGGCCGGGGTCCTGAAAGACAACCGCGATCTGCGCGCGCAGGCTGGCAAGCGATACTTCGCGGATATCCTTGCCATCGATGGTGATGCGCCCGCTCGTTGGATCGCGTGAGCGGATGAGGAAGGAGACGGCAGTCGATTTCCCCGATCCGGTTGGGCCGACCAGCGCCACCGTTTCGCCCGGCTTCACCGTAAACGACAGGCCTTCGACGCCGGCCTTCGCGTTGGGGTAGTGATAGGTGACGGCATCGAAGACCACCTCGCCGCCGCTCACCTCCAGCGCCGGCGCCGCCGGCACTTCGACCACGTTCGAGCGCGCGTCCAGAACTTCGAAGAATTCACGGATCGAATGGGTCTGGAAGAAGACCGAATTGATGAAGCCGGAAAGCTGCTCGAGCCGCCCGATGAGGAGATTGGCAAAGCCGACGAAGGCAACGATTTCGCCGACGCTGGTCTTGCCCGAACCATGCAGAACCGTCCCCAGGGCAAAGATCGACACCATCGCCAGCGTCGAACAGGCTTTGGTCAGGACCGTCAGCGTCGCCCACCAGTTGAGCACGGGATACTGCGCCGCCAGCAATTGTCCCATCGCCGTCTTGACGCCTTCGACTTCGGCCGCAAGCCTTGTGAAGGCCTGTACCACCGTCACATTGCCCATGACGTCGCCGGTCCGCGCCGCCACCTCAGAGTGATAGCGCTCGACATCGCCCTGCGCCGCGTAGGTGCGCTTGACGACGACGTAATTGAGGAGGGCAAAAATCACCATCAGCGCAAACAGCAGCAATGCCATCTGCCAGTTCATGTAAAGGGCGCTGGGAATGAGGACGCACAGCGAAAAAATGGCGCCGAGATGTTCGCGGAAAAACGACAGCCAAAGATGAAAGAGCTGATCGGTGCCGCGCAGCATGACTTTCATCAGCCGGCCCGAATGCTGCTCGCCGAGAAATGTCGGAGGCAGGGCAATCGCATGCTCGAAATAACTCGACATGGCGGCAAGCCGTCTGCGGTGCGCCAGGCGGTCGGAGTGGAGCGCGATCAGCACATTGGCGAGTACGCCGAGAAATCCGACGCCTGCCCAGATGCCGACATAGACGAGCGCATTGTTGCCACTGGCAAGCGCGTCGACGACCCGGCCAAACAGCACAGGCTCGGCAAACTGGAAGCCGGCGAGCGCGAGGTTTGATACTGCCAGAAGAACGGCGATCCAGCGGTCGGAGGCCAGCAGGCCGATGACCCGGCCGTAGAGTGCTACGATGCCCATATGTGGTCTGCTCTCCGTCTTGTCTTGCCTCGTGTCGCTCGCTTGCGGCGATGACGACGACCAGCGCTAACCCGGCATCCCCCCTCTGTCCAGTCATGTGCCTGGCCAGTCATGCGCCTTGTGCCAGTCATGCGCCTTGTGATTGTGTCCCTCGTCCTGCTAGCGTGGGTTCATTCCATCCGCACATGTCTGTCCGAGGATCAAGCCATGGCCTTTGCCTACGATATCGACCGCCACAGCGAACCAAGCCCGAATAATCTCGAAGCCTTCTGGATGCCCTATACGTCCAATCGCAGCTTCAAGAAGCGTCCGCGCTTCATTTCCCGTGCCAAGGACATGCATTATTTCACGCCCGAGGGGCACGCCATTCTCGACGCCACCGCCGGCCTGTGGTGCTGCAATGCCGGCCATGGCCGCAAACCGATCGTTGAAGCTATCCAGCGCGAGGCGGCCGAGCTGGATTTTGCGCCGACCTTTCAGTTCGGTCACCCCAAGGCCTTCGAACTGGCAAGCCGCCTGGCAGCGGGCGCTCCGGGCGACCTTGATCACGCGTTTTTCTGCAATTCCGGCTCGGAGGCCGTCGACACCGCCCTCAAGATCGCCATTGCCTATCACCGCGCGCGCGGTGAGGCAGCGCGCACCCGCCTCATTGGTCGCGAGCGCGGCTATCACGGGTCGGGATTTGGCGGCATTTCGGTCGGCGGCATCGTCAACAACCGCAAATTCTACGGGCCGCTGATCCCCGGCGTTGACCATCTGCCGCACACCTATGACCGCGCCCATCAGCGCTTTTCGGTCGGCGAACCGGCCTGGGGCGCACATCTGGCCGACGAGCTGGAGCGCATCGTTGCCCTTCATGATGCCTCGACCATCGCTGCTGTCATCGTCGAACCGATGGCCGGCTCCACGGGCGTCCTGCCTCCCCCCGTCGGCTATCTGAAGCGGCTGCGCGAGATCACCGCCAAACACGGCATTTTGCTCATTTTCGACGAGGTTATTTCAGGCTTCGGGCGCCTTGGTGCGATGTGGGCAGCGGAGCGCTATGATGTTATTCCCGACATGATCACCTTCGCCAAGGGCGTTACCTCGGGCGCGGTACCGATGGGCGGGGTCATGGCACGCAAAAATCTCTACGACACCTTCATGACCGGGCCGGAACATGTCATCGAGCTGTTTCACGGCTATACCTACTCAGCCCATCCGCTGGCCGTGGCGGCAGCGCTCGCAACCCTTGACCTTTACAAGTCGGAAGGGCTGATCGAGCGGGCAAAATCGCTGGAGGCCAAATGGGCGGATGCGGCAATGAGCCTGAAGGGGATGAGCGGGGTTGCTGATATCCGCACCTGCGGTCTGGTGGCAGGCATTGATCTTGATCCGCAGGAGGGCAAGCCCGGCGTGCGCGGCTATCACGCGATGGAAAGCGCGTTCCACGATCATGGCATGATGGTGCGCGTCACCGGCGATACCATCGCCCTGTCGCCCCCCTTGATCGTCAGCGAGGTGCAGATTGCGGAAATATTTGAAAAAATGGCGAATATCGTAAGGGCCGTTCATTAAAAATATGAACGGGTTTTACGCCATCCACTGCACCGCTTCGCGACGGTCATCCATCCCGTAATCGCGGATGATGCGGATGGCGATCCGGCGCCCTGGCGGTGCGGTATTGCCCACCGCCGCCAAGGCGGCGGCTTCCGCGCCGAAGCCTTGAAGTGCCAGGAAGCGGCCCGGTTCGGTGATCGCCTCAAGACAATCACTGTCTGCGGCGATGGCATCGCGCTGGCATTGAAGCGCGCTCAGCGCTGCGGCCTCAGGGCCGTCGACGACGACGACCGCCTTGGCGGCGCCAACGTCGGTGGTGTCAAGCCGGCTGCGGCCACTGCCGATGTCATCTGCCGAATGGGCAATGACCTCGCCAACCCGCAGGCGGTAATGATCCAGCACAGCGCTGCGCCCGCGCGCCTGCGCGGCATGATGGCCGGCATGGGTGCGCCAGCGGATCAGGGCTTTTTCATTGTCCCACAGCGAAAGCGACAGCAGCAGGCCTGCGCGTGCGCGGCTGGCATAGCGCGTATTCTCGCGAAACCCCGGGCTTGCCAGCAGCTCCGGGCGCAGGCCGGCGGCAATCGACAGGTATTCGTCGTAGCGCTCCGCCTTTGGCACGACCTCGAACAGAACCGCGAACATTGTGTAACCTGCCGGCCTGTGGATCAGGCGACGTCTTTAAGCCCGTAGCCGGCGCGGGTGATCGAGGTTTCGAAATCGCCGCGCTCTTCGCTGCTGCCATGGATGGTGACAAGTCCGCTCGGCAGGTCGATGGCGACCTGCGCCTGAGGGTCGACGCGCTTGACGGCCTTTTCGACCGCCTTCATGCAGCCGGCGCAATCCATTCCGGTGACATTGAGGGTGAGCATGGCTCTCTCCTTACGTGTTCGCTGCCCTTCTATGTGGCGATGGCGCGCTTGCGGTCAAGAGCTTCAGCCGACGGCCTCGCCTTCGACTTCAAACAGAAAGCGCGGATCGGCAAGCCCCGCCACCACCACATAGGTGGAGGCCGGCGGATATGCGCCGAACACCTTGTCGCGAATGCGCCGATAAGCCGCGACATCGCCGCCGGCGACCATATAGACGACGATTTTGACGACATGTTCGGGGCCAAGCCCGGCGGCGTTGACGATCGCCATGAAATTGGCAAAAGCCTGCGATATCTGCGCCTCCAGCCCCTCGACGATCTCGCCCCCGGGCGTCATGCCGATCTGCCCGGAAAGGACCAGCCGGCGGGCGCCAGCGCTGTGCGCGACCGCCTGTGAATAGGCGGAAGCCGGTTGCGGCGCGGAAGCTGGGTTGAGCCGTTCGAGCATCATCGGATCTCCTCAATCGTCTGTTGTTGCCTCACCATACCCGCAAGGCTTTGCCTGTGATAGTTATGCCTGCATACGAGATTCGCGTGCGGCGCTCGCCATGGCCGCCGCCAAGTGCAGGTTGGCGCATCATGGGTTTTCTGGCATCGGCCGTCATCGTTACCGCCATGGGCATCATTTCGCTCAGCATCGGGGCGATTGCCTTTCTTGTCTTGCGGTTTGGCATCGAATCATCAGCTATTTTTGCTCTGGCGGGATTTGCCGTCCTGATTGTCCTGCAATTCACCACCTGGCGGCGCGAAGACCGCAAGGCGACGACCCGGACCTTCGATGATCTGAGCCGCAGCAATGAAAGGCTGTCGCGCGATGTGGCCATGCTCGCCAACCGCATCGCGGTTATCGAGACGGCAGGTGCGGTGACGGCCGCCCAGGATGTTGCGGCACTTCGCAGCGATCTTCACGCGGCGCAAAAGCAGATCGGCGAGCTTGCCGGAATGCTGAGCGACCAGCAGCAATTGCTGGAAACCCTGTCGGCACCTGCCGCCGCCGACATGGCCGATGAACCGATGATGATGGCGCCGCCCCCGGCGATGGAGGCAGCGGTCATGCCGCAGCGGCGCGGGCGTTTCGCGGCGATGGGCCATGATGAATTTCTGGCCATGGTGGTCGATGCCATGGAAGGCGGGCGTATCGACTTGCTGTTGCAGCCCGTCGTCACCCTGCCGCAGCGCAAAGTGAAATGGTATGAAATCGTCTATCACCTGAAGAATGAGCATGGTGAAGTCATCCTGGCGGATGATTTTCTGCCAGCGGTCGCCGAGGCCGGGATGGCCGGGCGCCTCGACAGCCGCGTGCTGTTTCGCGTCGTCCACCTGCTGCGCCGCCTTCAGGCGCGCAATCGCGAGGCCGGCGTTATCGTCAATTTTGCGCCCGCCACCTTCTCGGACGGTGACCGCTTTCGAGAAATCGTCGATTTCCTCGCTGCCAATTCCGCGCTGTCAGGCGCCATCGTGATCGAGATGTCGCAGGCCGCCTACGCCGATTTCGGCGCGCTCGAATTTGAATCACTCTCCGCCATCCGCAAGCTTGGCTTCCGTTTTTCGCTCGATCATGTGCGCAATCTGCGACTTAATACCCGCGATCTTGCGGATCGAGGCTTCCGCCTGCTGAAGGTACCTGCCGAACTCCTTCTGGGTCGCACAGACGCCTTGCCATCTGATATTCACCCTGCTGATTTGTCCGGCCTTCTCTCCCGCTATGGCATCGACCTGATCGCCGACAAGATCGAGACGGAGGCCACCGTTCTTGATCTGCTCGACCTTGATCTGCGTTTTGGCCAGGGCAATCTCTTTTCGCCGCCCCGCCCGGTGCGCGCCGATGTGTTGAGCGAAGGCCCCCTGGTGGCGCAACGCGCGGCATCGTGAGATTGCAAGCACCGATGACCGCCAGCATTTCCGGACTATCCGAGCTGGCGGATGGGTATGGAGCCATTATCTGCGATATCTGGGGCGTGCTCCACGATGGCCATCAGGCGTTTGCGCCAGCCTGCGAGGCGCTGATCCGTTATCGCGAGTGCGGCCATCCGGTTCTTTTGCTGTCGAACGCTCCCCGCCCGCACTCTTCCGTCAGGGCGATGCTTGAGCGCCTTTCAGTCCCCCAGACGGCCTATGACGCTATCCTCACCTCGGGCGACATGACGCGGTCTTATCTTGAAAGCCAGCCCGGCGCCCGCGTTTTCCATCTTGGTCCAGATCGCGATCTGCCGCTCTATGACGCACTGGACGTGGTGCTGGTCCCGGTCGAGCAGGCCGATCTCATCGTGTGCACCGGCCCGTTTAACGATGAAACAGAAGTCGCCGAGGATTATCGCGAGCGCTGCCATGAATGGAGTGCGCGCCGCCTGCCGATGCTGTGCGCCAATCCCGACATCGTCGTCGAGCGCGGGCCCCGGCTCATCCCTTGCGCCGGTGCGATCGCCGCCGTTTACAGCGCGCTCGGCGGCAAGGTGCGCTATTTCGGCAAGCCTCATAGCGAGGCTTATCGTCAGGCGGTGTCTCTTCTCGGGATGATCGGCGCCGACAGGCGCTGCAAACCCGCCCCGATCCTTGCCATTGGCGATGCGATCGCCACCGACCTCAAAGGCGCGGCGCTCAACCAGATCGATGCATTGTTCATCGCCGGCGGGATTCACGCTGCGCTGGCAGGAAAGCCCGGCAAGCTCGAGATGACGGCGCTTGAGGCCGCGTTCGCCGCAGCTGATGTCGCGCCACGCGCTGTGATGTGGCGTCTGTCCTGGTAGGGCCGAGGGCTGGTGCGCGCTCAGCCAAACAGGCGGTCGATGGCGTCCTGGTCCGAGCCGCCTGCCATCATGGCATCGACGTCGGTTTGCTTGACGGCGTCGCTTTTGGATTGCGGACCGTTGAGCAGCAGATCGTGCTTGCGTTTGGCGCGTGCCTCTTCATTGGCATCAAGCTCCGTCTTGCCTTCGGTCGAGCCGACGGCGGCGGCAAAGCGCGAGACGCGCGATTCGATGGCTTTCAGCGTCTCGACCACCTTGGCGATGCGCTGGCCGGTGAGGTCCTGGAAGGCGCAGGCCTCCATGATGCGGGTAGCCGCATCGCCGATCTTGTCGCTGAGATTGTCGCTGTCCGGCCCGAGGGTGAACAGATCTTCAGCGCACGTCATGATGGTATTGGTCGCCTCTTCGGTCGAGCGGACGATTTCGTCAAGCTCAATGCCCGCTGATGGCAGGCGCGTTTCCTTGAGGTCGGTAACGCCAAGGCTGGCGATCTCGCGGCGCATGGTGAGAATATATTCGCTGATACCGACCAGTTCGCCGTAAACCTCGCGGTCGAAGCGCGAGTAGAAGCTTTGCAGCGATTCGGTGGTCAGCTCGGCCAGCGCCATGACGTCGCGCAGTGAAGGCTCGGATCGATCATCGTTCTTCAGATAGGATTCAAGACGCGACAGATGAGCTTTCGACAGCCGGGCCATGACACACTCCACGCAACCACACCGCCACAGCATTGCCTGGGCGCAGTATTAAGACAGATCATCAAAAACGGATATTTATTCAGCAAATACCGCTTCGATCTTGCCTTTCAATGTCTGCGCATTGAACGGCTTCACGATGTAGTTATTCACCCCAGCTTTTTTCGCGGCGATCACGTTTTCGGTTTTCGATTCCGCGGTGACCATGATGAAGGGCGTGCGGTTCAGCGTCGCGTCGGAGCGCACTTCCTTGAGAAGCTCGTAGCCGGTCATCGGCTCCATGTTCCAGTCAGAGATGACAAGCCCGTATTTGCGCTCTTTCATCTTTGACAGCGCCTCCGTGCCGTCACTGGCTTCATCAACATCCTCAAAGCCGATCTGCTTCAGAAGATTGCGGATGATGCGGATCATTGTCTTGTAGTCATCGACAACAAGTACGGACATCGTGGTATCGACTGCCATGGCGGCCTCTTAGTACGCGGGGCGCCCGAATTCCCCAATTCGAGCTCTTCGACAACTAAACGACAACCCGAAGGGGTGGATACGGGTGTTGCGGAGAGAATTAGGCAAATCTCCCAAAATTTTCGTTAACGGGCGTCATTTTTATTTGCGAAATGTCGTGACAAATTTTGCGGGCGCTTGACCATTGCCTGGCGACAAGGCACCAGACTTGCCCGCCATGCAGATGAACGACGTGTCCCGCACCCGCATTTTTACCCGCCCCGATGATGTGCCCGATGTTTTGCGCGGCGGTGTCATCGCCATTGGTAATTTCGATGGCGTCCATCGCGGCCACCAGGCGGTGATCAGGCGCGCGGTCAGCGAGGCCAAAGCGCGGCGGGTTCCGGCGCTGGCGATGACGTTCGAGCCGCACCCGCGCACCTATTTCAAGCCGGATGCGCCGGTCTTTCGTCTCACCCCGCTCTCCTTGAAGGCGCGCATTCTCACCTTCCTCGGTCTTGATGCGGTCATTGCCCTGCCCTTCGATGTGGCACTGGCTGCACTTGCTGCGGAAGATTTTGTGAAATCAATACTTTGTGATGGGCTGCGGGCGCAGATGGCGATTGCCGGCTTTGACTTTCATTTTGGCCGCGGCAGGGGCGGCACACCGCAATTTCTGGAAGAGGCCGGACAGCGTCACGGCTTTGCAACCGCCCATGTCGACGCCTTCAGCGACAAGGCGGGGCGTGTCGTGTCCTCAACGCTCATCCGCGAGGCGCTGGGGGCTGGCGACCTTGATCTGGCCAATGGCGATCTTGGCTGGCGCTGGGCAGTCGAAGGCGAGGTCGTTCACGGCGACAAGCGCGGGCGCAATCTGGGCTTTCCGACGGCAAATATGAACCTGCCGGCCAACTGCGTTTTGCGCCAGGGCGTCTATGCCGTGAGGGTGCGGATAGATGGCGCCTGGTATGCGGGGGCCGCCAATTACGGGCGCCGTATCCAGTTCGGAGATGGACCAGCCATCCTTGAAACTCATGTGATGGATTTTTCAGGCGATCTGTACGACCGGTCCATCCGCATCGAATTTTGCCGCTTCCTGCGCGATGAGGCGCGGTTTGCCTCTGTCGACGCGCTGGTGGCCCGGATGGGGCGCGATGTTGATGACGCCCGCCATGCCGTCAGTGCGACGCTGAGCGCGCCACGCACCGACCTGCAGGCGAAACTCGAAGATGACGCCGCCGATTAGGCGGCGCTGATCAGCCGCACATCGCGCTTTGCCGCCTTGACGACGATAGCAACAGCGTTCTGGTATTCCGCGCTTTCATAGGCGGCGACCGCCTGTTCCAGACTGTCGAATTCGATGAGGACGGTGCGCTCCTTGACGGCCGCCTCATAGGCCTTGTCGGCAATCCCGCGTGCCAGAAAGCGCCCGCCGGCGGCTGAAATCACCGGACCGGCGATCTTGGCGTATTCGGCAAGACCCGCCGGGTCGGAAATCGAATGATAGGTGCTGATCCAGTAAGCCTTGGCCATGTCTACTCCCGTCGATGATCTTGGCGGCTTGGTCCTGCCGCGTCACCGGCACTATCGCATGCCATCGCAAGGCGTCAATTGATGCTGTCGTCGCCTGCCCCTTTCGCCAGCGCCCGGCAGCCGCTATAGGACGGGTATGAGGTCCGCCATGGTTCGCCAGTGTCGAATTAGCCGCCCGGTCTCCGTCTGACGGGTGCAGCCTTCGCGCTGCCCGAGGCGGACCGACCGGGCGCCACCATGACAAACCCTGCCATTTGACCGCTCAACCCCAGATCGAGCCATGACCGACCAGACATCAGGCGAACGCGATTATTCGCAGACACTTTTTTTGCCAAAGACCGATTTTGCCATGCGTGCCGGCCTGCCGCAGCGCGAGCCGCAGCTCATCGAGCGCTGGGCGAAGATCGATCTTTACAAGAAGTTGCGCGAGGCGGCGAAGGGCAAGCCGAAATTCGTGCTGCATGATGGCCCGCCCTACGCCAATGGCAACATCCATATCGGCCATGCGCTGAACAAGATCCTGAAGGATCTGGTGACGCGGTCGCAATCAATGCTGGGTTTTGATTCAAACTACGTGCCGGGCTGGGATTGTCACGGCCTGCCGATCGAATGGCGCATCGAGGAGGAATACCGCGCCAAGGGCAAGCCGAAGCCGGACCTTTCCAGCGGTGCTGCAATCAACGCCTTCCGCGCCGAATGCCGCGCCTACGCCACCAACTGGCTCAACATCCAGCGCGAGGAATTCAAGCGCCTCGGTGTCACGGGTGACTGGGATAATCCCTATCAGACCATGACCTATCCTGCCGAAGCGCAGATCGCGCGTGAAATCATGAAGTTCAAGGAGAACGGCCTCCTCTATCGCGGCTCGAAGCCGGTGATGTGGTCGGTCGTGGAAAAGACGGCGCTGGCTGAGGCCGAGATCGAATATCACGACCACCAGAGCGATATGGTGTGGGTGAAGTTTCCGGTGAAGGAAGCGCCTCTTCCAGCTTACAACATTGTTCCAGCCATGAGCATTCCTGAACATCCTCAGCTTAAGGATGCCTCCATCCTCATCTGGACGACGACCCCTTGGACGCTTCCCGGCAACCGCGCCATCGCCTATTCGCGCAAGATTGAGTACGGCCTATACGAAGTCACTGCCAATGAGCGCGACTTCGGGCCGAAGCCCGGCGAGCGCTACATCATCGCCAAGAAGCTCGCCGAACATGTGGCCAGCTCGGCCAAGATATCGCTGTCTTTTGTCAGCGACGTTCCAGCCGACGCCCTGGCCCGGACCACCTGTTCCCATCCGCTCGCCGCCTTCCCTTCTCCCGCGAGGGGAGAAGGGCAGAAGGGCCGTGAGCCATCCCTTGGCTACACCTTCGACGTCCCCCTGCTCGATGGCGACCATGTGACGGATGATGCCGGCACGGGCTTTGTCCATACCGCGCCGGGCCATGGCCGGGAGGATTTTGAAATCTGGATGGCGAATGGCCGGACGCTCGCCGAGCGCGGCATCGACACCGCCATCCCCTTCACCGTCGATGATGACAGCGTTTATACCGCGCAGGCTCCCGGGTTCGAGGGCAAGCGCGTCATCAAGGAAAACGGCGACAAGGGCGATGCCAACGAGGCCGTCATCAAGGCGCTGATCGACGCCAACATGCTGGTGGCGCGCGCCCGCCTCAAGCATCAATATCCGCATTCCTGGCGCTCGAAAAAGCCGGTTATCTTCAGGAATACGCCGCAATGGTTCATCGCCATGGACAGGCCGTTCTCAGCCGATGGCCGAGCGGGTGACAATCAGCCAACCCTGCGCGAGACCGCGTTTGAAGCGATCAGCCAGACCGAATGGGTGCCAGCTTCCGGGCAGAACCGCATACGCGGCATGGTGGAAAACAAGCCTGACTGGGTGATGAGCCGCCAGCGCGCCTGGGGCGTGCCGATCACCGTCTTCGTCCATCGCGAGACGAAGGAATTGCTGCGTGACGCCCGCGTCGATCAGGCGATTGCGGCGGCTTTCGAGGCGGAGGGCGCGGATGCCTGGTTTGCGGAAGGCGCTGCCGCGCGCTTCCTTGCCCCCTTCGACCACGATCCGGCAACCTATGAGATGGTCACTGACGTATTGGATGTGTGGTTTGATTCAGGCTCGACCCATTCCTATGTGCTGAACACGCCAAAGCACTTTCCGACCCTTGATGGCATCCACCGCATCGTCGATGGCGGGCGCGACCGGGTGATGTATCTCGAAGGCTCCGACCAGCATCGCGGCTGGTTCCAGTCAAGTCTGCTGGAGAGCTGCGGCACGCGCGGGCGGGCGCCCTTCGACGTGGTGCTGACGCATGGTTTCGTCCTTGATGAGAAGGGCGAGAAGATGTCGAAATCGGTCGGCAATGTCGTGGCGCCGCAAGACGTCATCAAATCGTCGGGCGCCGACATTCTGCGCCTGTGGGTTGCTGCCTCCGACTATGCGGATGATTTGCGCATAGGCCCCAGGATCGTCGAAAACTTCGTCGATACCTACCGCAAACTGCGCAACACGCTGCGCTGGTCGCTGGGCACGCTCGCCCATGCCGATCCCGCTCAGTTGGTGGCCTTTGCCGATATGCCGGAACTGGAGCGCTATATTCTCCATCGTCTGGCCGAGACGCATCGCGAGGTGATCGCCGCCTATGCCGCTTACGACTACAAGCGGGTGATCGCGGTCATGACAACCCTGATGACGGGCGATCTTTCGGCCTTCTATTTCGACATCCGCAAAGACACACTTTATTGTGATCCGGCATCGAGCCCGACAAGACTTGCCGCACTCACCGTCATCGACATCTGCTTTCGCGCCATGACAACCTGGCTGGCGCCGATCCTCGTCTTCACCTGCGAGGAGGCGTGGCTTGCCCGCTATCCATCCGAAGCGGGCTCGGTGCATACCGCGCTTTTCGAACCTGTTGAGGCCTTCTGGACAGACCCGGCGCTCGCTTCGCGCTTCGAGGCCGCCCGCCGCTTGCGCCGTGTGGTCAATGGCGCGCTTGAAATCGAGCGGGCGCAAAAGCGCCTCGGCTCATCGCTGGAGGCAGCCCCGGTCGTCTATATCGCCGATGCAAGATTGCTTGGCGAGGTCGACGCGATCGATTTCGCCGAATTGTGCATCACATCGGCGATTGACATCCGGCTGGGCGAGGGACCAGCCGACGCCTTCCGCCTGTCCGACATGGCGGGAATCGCTGTCGAGGTGATACGCGCGTCCGGGCGCAAATGTGCCCGTTCGTGGAAATATTTCGACCCCGCCAGCGCCGATCCGGCCTATCCCGACATCACCCCGCGCGATGCGGTGGCGATGCGCGAATGGACAGCCCGACAGGGTGAAGCCGCGTGAAAAACCTGTGGAGCGCTCACGCCCCGCGCGCCCTGGCGGCAGCACTGCTCATCTGTGCGCTCGATCAGGCAAGCAAGTTATGGCTGCTGTGGAGCTATGACATCGCCATTCACCAGCCGGTCGCGCTGACCCCGTTTCTCGACGTTGTTTTGGTGTGGAATAAGGGCGTGTCCTACGGGTTGCTGGCGCTCGACAGCACAGGCGGCCAGTGGACCCTTGGCGCTCTCCAGCTCGCCATTTCGCTCGCTTTGTGGCTATGGCTCAACACCGCGCCCGCCGCGCTGACCCGACTGTCATTGGCGCTCATCATCGGCGGCGCGCTGGGCAACACCATCGACCGTTTTCTCCATGAAGGCGTCGCGGACTTTTTTTTGCTGCATTTGCGCGCTTTAGGAAGCGACCTCAACTGGTATGTCTTTAACCTTGCCGATGTAGCTATTGTTGCCGGAGTGGCGGCATTGCTGTATGAGTCCGTTTTTGCCGATAACAGGCGGTTGGGAATGTGAATCTCGTGATGCCGCAGGTTCCTGGAGCGCAATTCTGATGCGAAATATGTCTGGTCACCCCTATCCGACGTCTCGCTGGCAGGCGCGCTTCGCGCTGATTGCCTGTGCAACAGCGCTGCTTGCCGGCTGCGGAGGACTTGATCGCAACGGTCAGTTTCGCGAGGATCCGCTGGAAAATTTTGAGCAGAGGGTGATCGGCGGCGCCCTGGCGAGCGCCGGGATCATCCCCCCGCAACGCGAAAAAATCACCTATACCCCGCGCGCGCCGCTGGCTCTGCCGCCGCCGCAGGCTGCCGGCCGCTTGCGCCCGCCTGAGGATTCGGCTGAAATTGCCGCCGCCAACCCGAATTGGCCGGTCGATCCGGATGAAGCACGCAAACAGCGCATCGCCCGTCAACGGGATGGTTTGCGGCGGGAACAGTTCGACGATAATCAGATCAAGCGTCTGACGATCGAAGAGATCGAGGCTGGTCGCGGCTCGGGAACTTCTTCTGATCCAAATGCCCCGCGGGAGCTGCGCTTCGAGGGTGGCGGCATCGTTCTCTCGCGCGAGGAACTCGAGCGTGGGTGGACCAAGCCGGAGGAAGGCAGCGGATGGAGCTTGTTCGAAGTCGATGAGACGGTCGATGTGCGTGATCGCGTACGCAGAGAACGCGTCGGCGAAGCGCGCGACTATATTGACCAGAATAACGGCTCCAATAGCACCTTCGAAGGAACGCTCGACCGTATTGATACCTCGCGACTTGATGCTGCGAAGGCGGCAAAACGCAATTCGGTGATCGATCCGCCGACGAGCCTGCGGGTCCCGGCACCGGATTCGGCCGTCGGAGCGCCATCGCCAGCACCAGCGCCAAATCAGAAAGACGATCGTCCGTGGTGGCAACGGCTGTTGAACGGTTGATAGCGGCGAATGTCGCGGACGGTACATTGCCTTTTTCCCGACCGCCTGGCTGCCATCTGGAGCATTAACGCTCTGCCCACGCCATGCCGCGTTCATAATCCCCTGTTTGATCCTGAGTCCGGAGGTTTCCCATGCGGATGATGTCGCGCGTCATATTTCTGTGCGGGCTTATCCTCGCCAGCGGGGGCCCCGTCAGCGCTCAGGACGCGGCCACGCCAGCGCGCATTCCCGTATCAACCTTTGCCCCGAACGCCAGCAGCTTTACTCTGAATAATGGTATGCAGGTGGTGGTACTGCCCGATCGCCGCCTGGGCGTGGTCATGCACATGGTATGGTACCGGGTCGGCTCCGCAGATGAGCCGAAGGGCAAGTCAGGTATCGCTCATTTTCTCGAGCATCTCATGTTCAAGGGCACCGAGCGTCATCCCTCCGGCCGTTTTTCGCAATGGCTGGGCGCGATAGGCGGGCAGGAAAACGCCTTCACCTCATGGGACTACACCGGCTATTTCCAGCGCACGGAAAAATCCCGTCTGGCACAGCTGATGGAATTTGAATCCGACCGCATGACCAATCTGCGTCTCACCAAGGATGTGGTTGATTCCGAACGCGAGGTCATTCTGGAAGAGCGTCGCCAGGTGGTTGATAATATTCCCTCCGCACAATTTGCCGAACAGACCGCCGCCGCTCTTTATCTCCATCATCCCTACCGTATCCCGATCATCGGCTGGGATCATGAGATGCGTGGCCTGACACTCGATGATGCGATCAGCTTTTACCGACGCTATTACACGCCCAATAATGCGGTTCTGGTGATTGCCGGCGATGTAGCTGTCGACGAGGTCAAGGCTCTTGCCGAGGCTACCTATGGCAAGGTAGAACGCCGCGTCGCGGACAGTGACCTGCAACGCCAGCGCCCGACCGAGCCGCCCGCCCGCGCTGCGCGTCGCCTTGCCATGCAGGATCCGCGGGTGCAGACGCCGTCCTGGACCCGCAGTTATCTGACCCCTTCAGCCAACACGCTGAAGGATGGAACGATCGAGGCTCTTGATATTCTAAGTGAAATCCTCGGCAACCAGACCGGCCGGCTCTACAAGAAGCTGGTCATCGACGGGCAGATCGCGGCCAACGCCAATGCCGGTTTTTCCGGCTCAGGGCTTGATTACGGGCGATTTGTTTTTTCAGCCAATCCGCGCCCCGGTGTTAGTTTCGATCAGATCGAGGCTGCCATCGATGCCGTCATTGCCGAAATCGTCGACAAGGGCGTGAGCGAGGACGAGGTGGCGCGTGCGGTCAACGCCTCGCTTGCCAGTGCCATCACCTCGCAGGACAGCATGAGCCAGGTTGCCCGTATTTTCGGGTCAAGCCTGATGGAGGGCATGAGCCTGGAAGAATTGCAGTCCTGGCCTGCTCGCGTCGCCAAGGTCCGCGTCGAGGACGTCAACAAGGCGGCCCGCGAATGGCTTGATGTGCGCCGCTCGGTCACCGGCACCCTGTCACGGGCTGAAGGCAAACGCAGCTGAGGCGGATGAAGCGGAGAATGTATATGTCGAAGATCACGCGCAGCGCCCTGTGGCTCGCTGCCTTCCTTGCCCTCTCCTGGAGCGGCCCGGCATCAGCCACCACCATCCAGCGCGTTGTCTCGCCCAAAGGCATCGAGGCATGGCTGGTTGAGGAACATTCGGTTCCGCTGATTGCCATGGATTTCGCCTTCCGCGGCGGCTCGACACAGGATCCGGAAGGCCGGCCGGGTGTGGGCAATATGATGGCCTCGCTTCTCGATGAGGGCGCGGGCAAACTTGATTCGGAAGCCTTCCAGCAGGCGATGCAGCGCCTTGTCGTGGAACTCGGATTTTCGGCCGGCGCCGAGACGCTTTCCGGCTCCATCCGCGCGCTCACCGCCAATCGTGAAGCCTCCTTTGATCTTCTGCGGGCGGCCTTGAGCGAGCCGCGCTTTGATCAAGGCGCGCTCGACCGGGTCCGTGCGTCGGTTCTGGCGCGCCTGCGGTCGAATGAAACCGAACCCAATGCCATCGCCGGCCGCCTGTTCAACCAGACGGTCTTTGCCGGGCACCCCTATGCGCGCCCCGGCCTGGGCACGCTGGAGAGTGTGCCAGCCATAACCGTTGATGACGTGCGCGGCTTTTATCGCAGGATTGTCGCCCGCGACACGCTCAAGATCGCGGTGGTGGGCGACATTGACGCTGCAACCCTGGCGCCGCTGCTCGACAAGGTTTTTTCCGCCCTCCCGGCGACATCCGACCGTCGGCCGATTGCTGAGGCGAAAATCAATGGCTTGGGCGAGCGCCGTGTCACTGACCTCGATACGCCGCAAACGATCATCCGCTTCGCTCTGCCCGGATTGAAGCGCAGCGATCCCGACTTCATCGCCGCCAGTGTGATGAACCATATTTTTGGCGGCGGCTCGTTTTCATCGCGTCTATGGGTCGAAATTCGCGAAAAGCGCGGGCTTGCCTATTCGGTCGGGACCCAGCTTCAACCCTTCGACAAGGCTGGCCTCCTCGTCGGCGCGACATCGGTAAGAAACGACAAGGCTGCACAATCCGTCGAGATCATGGAAAACGAGATCAGGCGCATGGCGGCTGAGGGGCCGACACAGGATGAACTCGACAAGGCGAAATCCTTCCTCATCGGCTCGTTCCTCCTGCGCTTTGATACGTCCGCCAAGATTGCCGGTCAGGTGCTGGCCCTCCAGCTCGACGACCTTGGCATTGACTATTTCGACAAGCGCAATGAGCTGATCCGCGCCGTGACGCTTGATGACGCCAGACGCGTCGCCAGGCGCCTTCTCGCCGCCGATCCGTTCTTTGTTCTGGTCGGGCGCCCGCAGGGGCTTGGCGAAAAAGGCGTGCGCTAGCGCGTGCTCTTGAAAAAGCGGAAACCGGTTTTTCGATAACGGTTGCACCAACAATAAGACAAGAGCGGATGGCCATTCCGCGCAAGCGCCATTTGCTCCAGGTTTTTCGCCGCTGGCACCTGTTGCCGGCTGGTGGGTCGGGGCATACTGCACCCCTCTCTTTGTGCGAATCGCCATGCCTGTCCGCCAGCTGCCTGAAACCCTGCAGAGCCGTATTGCTGCCGGCGAAGTCGTCGAGCGCCCGGCATCCGTCGTCAAGGAGCTGGTCGAGAACGCCATCGATGCGGGGGCGCGGTCGATCGAGATCGGCGTGCGCGATGGCGGGCGCACGCTGATTGCGGTGAGCGATGACGGCGCCGGCATGAACCGCGACGACCTCGTGCTCTGTGTTGATCGTCACGCCACCTCCAAACTTCCTGATGATGATCTCGTTGATATCCGCACGCTCGGCTTTCGCGGCGAGGCGCTGCCCTCGATCGGCTCGGTGGCGCGGCTTTCAATCACCACCCGCACAGCTGACGCCCCGCACGCCTTGGCGCTCGATGTGACAGGCGGTCGCAAGGGTGATCCTTATCCTGCGGCGCGCGGGCAGGGCACGACAATCGAGGTCCGCGATCTCTTTTTTGCTACCCCCGCGCGCTTGAAATTCCTGCGCTCCGAGCGCGCTGAATCAGCGGCCATCACCGATGTCGTTGAGCGGCTCGCGCTTGCGGCGCCCTCTGTTCGTTTCACCTTGCGCCTGGGCGAGCGGGCGGCACGCCGGATCGCCACGGCAGATGGCGATCAGGCGCTGCCCGCGCGGCTTGCCGCGATCCTTGGCGCCGATACGCTCGGCGATTGCCTCGCCGTCAGTGCCGGCAAGGAGGGGTTGTCGCTCACCGGCTTTATCGGGCGCCCCGCCGCCAACCGCGCGACGGCCCGCGACCAGTTTCTCTTTGTCAACGACCGTCCCGTGCGCGACAGATTGCTTCTGGGCGTCTTGCGGGCAGCGTATGGCGATGCGCTGCCGCGCGACCGCCACGCCGTCGCCGTTCTCTTTCTTGCGATTGATCCGCGTGATGTCGACGTCAATGTGCATCCAGCCAAGGCGGAAGTGCGCTTTCGCGATCCGGCCCATGTGCGGGCATTGCTGGTGTCAGCCCTGCGTCAGACGCTGCATGCGGCGATGCCGGCCATGACGGCAGGGCTGGCCGCCAGCCTCGATAGTTATGTGGCCCGGCCAGCGGGGTATCCATCCTTCGCAGGCGCGCGCACGGGCTCAAGCGCGGGCTTTGCCGAGGCTGCGCAGGCGGCCTTTGCCGGCTTTGCGCCAGTGGCAGCCCCCGCGCCGCTCGAGGATGCGCCGCTTCCCGCCTTCCCCCTTGGTGCTGCACGGGCACAGCTGCATCTTGCCTATATCCTGGCTGAGACCAGTGATGGCCTGGTGCTTGTTGATCAGCATGCGGCCCATGAGCGTCTTGTCTACGAGGCGATGAAGGAACGGATGTCGCATGCCGACGCGCTCGCCCGCCAGATCCTGCTCGTGCCCGAGATCGTTCACATGCCCGGGCGGCTTGCCGAGGCGCTCCTGCAGGCGAGCGGCGAGCTGGCGCGGCTTGGTCTGGTCATCGAGGGCTTTGGTGATGGCGCCATCATCGTGCGCGAAACGCCGTCGCTTCTCGGCGATGCAGACATCACCGGGCTGATCCGCGATCTGGCTGAAGAACTCAGCAACTGGGAAGAGGCGCGTGGGCTCGAGGCAAGGCTGTGGGCCATCGCCTCGCGCATGGCCTGCCACGGCTCGGTGCGCGCCGGGCGCCGCCTCAGGATCGAAGAAATGAACGCGCTGCTGCGCCAGATGGAGGAGACGCCCAACGCCTCCACCTGCAATCACGGCCGCCCGACTTATGTGAAGCTTGGCAAGGGCGATATTGAGCGGCTGTTCGCGCGTCGCTGATTCAGCGTTTCTCGGCAAAAAACGCCTTGAGCAGATCGCTCGCCTCACGCTCGCGCAATCCCCCATAGCATTCCGGCACATGGTGGCAGGACGGGTCCTCGAAATAGCGTACCCCGTTTTCAACCGCGCCCCCCTTCTCGTCGAAGGCCGAAAAATAGAGCCGGCGGATGCGCGCGAAAGAAAGCGCGCCCGCGCACATCGGGCAGGGCTCCAGCGTCACATAGAGATCATGGTCCGGCAATCTTGGGCTGGCCGCGAGCCGGCAGGCGGCGCGCAGGGCAAGAATTTCGGCGTGGGCGCTCGGGTCATTGTCAGCAATCGTCCGGTTGCCGGCGCGCGCCACGATCCTGCCGTCGGGCGCAACAACCACCGCGCCAACCGGCACTTCGCCGCGTGCTGCGGCCTGCCGCGCTTCGCTGAACGCCGCATCCCACGGGTTTTCTGTCTCGCTTGCCATGGCTTTCCCTGTTAAACGAGCCTCCCTGCCGTTCAGCGAGACACCCGTCCATGCCCGATTACCGCCCGCCGCGCAAAGACCGCCCCCTCCCGCGCCGCCAGCGCCTGCCGACCGAAAAAGGCGACAAATCCTTTCCCGGTAACCGGCTGGCGAAAGTGATTGCCCGCGCCGGGCTTGCCTCGCGTCGCGATGCCGAGGCGTTCATTACCTCTGGCCGGGTCAGCGTCAATGGTCGTATCGTCGATACGCCAGCCCTCAACGTACTGCCGAGCGATATCGTGCTGGTTGACGGCGTCGCCTTGCCCAACCCCGAGCGCACGCGGCTTTTCCTCTATCACAAGCCGCGCGGGCGGATCACGACCGAGCACGACCCGGAAGGGCGCCCGACCGTGTTTGACGATCTGCCGGCGCAATTGCCGCGCCTTCTGGCGGTAGGCCGTCTTGATTTCAATACCGAAGGACTTCTTCTGCTCACCAATGACGGCGGTTTGAAACGCCTCCTCGAACTGCCGGCGACCGGCTGGCTGCGTCGCTACCGGGTGCGCGCCTTTGGCCGTGCCGATGACCAGGCCCTTGCCGCGCTGGCCGACGGGTTGACGGTGGATGGCATCTCCTATGGTCCGGTGGAAGCCCAGATCGAGCGCGTGCAGGGCGATAATGTCTGGCTGATTCTTGGCCTGCGCGAAGGCAAGAACCGCGAGGTACGGATCATCCTTCAGCATCTGGGGCTCGAGGTGAACCGTCTGATACGCGTCTCCTATGGTCCCTTCCAGCTCGGCGAGATCGAGGCTGGCGATGTGATGGAAGTCCCGCGCCGCCGGCTGCGTGACCAGCTGGGACCCCGTCTTGCTGACGAGGCGGGCGTGGATTTCGACGGACCTGTTCACCAGCGCCAGCCTGCCCCGCGCCCTGAGCCGGTTGAGGCGCGCGAGCCCTATCGCAAACGCCCGGGTATCGCGCGGCCTGAGCGATCGGGTGAGCCGCCCGCCGGCGCTGGCCGTGCAACTGCCAAGGCCGAACGTTTTGCCGGCATGCAGGACCGGGCAGTCCATCAGCCGCGTCAGGTGAGAAAGCCTTCCCGCTATGACGGGCCGAAGGTCGAGCGTGACGCGGCGACGGGCACCTTGTCGGCAAAGCCCAAGACCATTGCTGATCGCAAGGGGCGGGCGGTACTGGTCGCGCGCAAATCCGCCGGCGCTGACGCGCACACTGACGGCGAGCGCAAGCCGCGCGTCAGCAAGCGCCCGTTCCGCGATGCGCCAGCACCCCGCCCGCAAGCGGCTGAACGGGGAGAGCGGCCGATGCGCTCCGAAGGCTTCCGCGATCGCCCGGCCCGCCCCGCACGCTCCGAAGGCTTCCGCGACCGCCCACCACGTCGCGACGGCGAGGAAGGTGGCCGGAAGGCACGCGCCTCTGGTGACCGCCCGGCCCGCCCCGCACGCTCCGAAGGTTTCCGCGACCGCCCGCCCCGCCGCGACGGCGAGGAAGGTGGCCGCAAGGCATTCGATAAGCCATGGCGGCCAGCACGAGCACCTGGCGAGGCTGCTAAGCCACGCGGGTTCGCTGGCGCCCGATCGCGGCCGCCCAAGGATGGCCCGGCTGCTGGGCGTTCACGCGATGGTGGCGGACCACGGCGTCCCGGCCCGGGCGGTGACAAGCCGCGCGGACCGCGTCCGCCGCGCCGTGGCGTCTGAGCGGCCATGCGTATCGTCGCCGGCAGCTTCCGGGGGCATGGCCTGCTGGGGCCAGGCGACCAATCGATCCGCCCGACCAGCGACCGTCTGCGCGAGACCCTGTTCAATATCCTCGCGCATACCTATGAGGATATCGTCAGCGGTGCCCGTGTGCTTGACCTTTTTGCCGGCACCGGCGCGCTGGGGCTTGAGGCGCTGTCGCGCGGCGCCAGGTTTGCGCTGTTCGTCGACGACGGCGCAGCCGCGCGCGCCATCATCCGCACCAATATCGAGGCGCTTGGTCTCACCGGTGTCACCAAGCTGTTTCGTCGTGACGCCACCAGGCTTGGGCCGGCAGCCCCTGCCCAACCCTATGATCTCGTCTTCTGCGACCCGCCCTACGGCAAAGGGCTTGGTGAAAAGGCAATCACCTCGGCGCTTGCCGGCGGGTGGATTGCTGAAAGAGGGATTGTCATCGTCGAGGAGCGCCGTGACACGCCCTTCGCGCTACCCGACGGCATGGCGTTCATCGAGAGCCGGATGGCCGGTGACAGCCAGCTTCTCTTCCTTCGCCCTCACATCCCCTCCAGCAGCGCATGAATAGCGCGTTTGGCCGCTTCGCGGATCGGCTCGGCGGCCCGCAGGATGGTCGGCGCCTTCAAGAAATCAAGGGCACCGAAGCTGCCGACATGGGGGGCAAGATGAACATCGGGCGGGGTCGAGGCGAATTTCGCCCGCATCAGCCTTTGTTCCATGATAGAGGCTGCCTGATAGAGTGCCTGATAGGCATTGGGAAGGCTGGTGGTGCGCACCAGATGCGGCTGGTCGCCCCCGCTGGCATCAACCGCGATCACCTTGTCGGCGCGGCGCGCCACCACGTCGACCGGCACCGGGTTGACGACGAAGCCGTCGATCAGCACCAGACCGTCGCGCTCGACCGGGCGCACGATGCCTGGAATGGCCAGCGACGCGGCAACCGCGCTGATCAGGGGCCCCGAGGATAGTTGCGCCTCGTCCCGTGCCAGCAGATTGGCGGCGACCGCAGTGAAAGGGATCGCCAGTTCGCTGAAATCAGCGGGCATGCCCACCGGCCAGAAGCGCTCAAGCAGGCGCTCCCCGTCGACCATCACCGGATTGCCAAGCCCGCCGAAGAAATCAACAAAACGGCCAACCCGCGCTTCCAGCAGGTAGCTCGTCACCTGCCGGCGGTTACGGAAGATGCGCAACACATGGCTGCGCAGATCGCTGCCGCTGAAACCCGCAGCGTAGGCAGCCCCTAATATGGCACCCATCGACGTGCCAGCGATCGCCACCGGCCTCACGCCAAGATCATCAAAGGCTTCCAGAACGGGGATGATGCCAAACCCGCGCGCTCCCCCCGATCCCAATGCCAGACCGATGCCAGGCGGTGACGGATCGGGTAGGGCAGGCGCTGATTGGGCGGCGGGTTTTTTGCCGCGAAACAGCCGCGCCGCCAGATCGGGCAACGGTGCTGCCTTGAGACGGGGAGGGTTTGCCATCAGCGGGCACCGGCTTTTTGCGCATACCGCCAGCCGGCTTCGGCAAGCGGGCGAATTTGCCCGAACATCACCTCTGCCGTGCTGCTTGCCGCCGTACCATCACGCGCGCGCCCGGCAATACCCTGGAGAATGCAGGCAAGGCGGAAGAGATTATAGGCAAAATAGAAATCGAGATGAGGCAGGGGATCAAAACCGGTCCGCAAACCATAGGCGCTGGCATAAGCCTCCAGCTGCGGAATGCCGAGGCGCGCAAGATCAACGCCCGCGAGCGAGGCGATACCACCTCCGCCCGGCGCTGCTGGCAGGATCCATTGCATCAGATGATAGGTGAAGTCAGCCAGCGGGTCGCCGAGCGTTGCCAGCTCCCAGTCGATGACCGCCCGGATCAGCGGCTGATCGGCATCAAGGATAAGATTATCGAGCCGGAAATCGCCATGCACGAGCCGCGCCGGGCGCGATGGCGGCAAAGCACCGGGCAACCAGGCGGCAAGCTTCGCCATCTGGGAAATATCGTCCGTGCGCGAGGCCTCATATTGCCGGGTCCATCGGTTGATCTGGCGCAGGACATAATTGTCCGCCTTGCCGAAATCGCCAAGCCCGAGTGCCTCAGGCTTGAAGCTGTGAAGACGCGCCAGCGTGGCGTTCATGGCATCGAACACAAGACCACGTTCCTCATTGCCGGCCCCTGGCATCGTCGGCTCCCAGACGATGCGGCCTGCAACATGGGCCATGATATAGAAGATGGTGCCGATGATGCTGTCGTCCAGGCAGAGTGCCAGCGGTTTTGCCACCGGGAACCCCTGCTGGTCGAGGGCTGACATGACGCGGAATTCACGGTCGACCGCATGCGCTGACGCCAGCAAGGTGCCTGGCGGCTTGCGGCGCAGGACATAGGCGCGGGCGGGCGTCGTGAGAAGAAAAGTCGGGTTCGACTGCCCGCCCTTGAACTGGGCGATCTCCAGGGGGCCGGAGAAATGGTGGACATGGCGCACCATCCACGCCGTCAACCGCGCGCCATCGACGGCAACGGCGCCTGCCGGTGCCCGTGTTCCGGAAAAGTCACGCTGGCGGTCGAAGCTCGCTTCTGCCATGGCGGCGGTTGGTCCTCCTGAGACTTGATAAGTCCCTCAGTCTTGGTTGATCGCCCGGTGGCCGATATCGCGGCGACAAAAGCCATCCTTGAAATCGATGAGATCGACTGCTGCATAGGCAAGGGCGCGCGCCTCAGGCAGAGTGGGGGCGGTGGACGTTACATTCAAGACCCGGCCACCGCTTGCCACGAGATGGCCGGCGCTGATTGCCGTGCCGGCGTGGAAGATTTCAACCCCGTCCAGGGCCGCGGCCTGTTCGAGGTTGCGGATGATCCCGCCCTTTTGTGGCGCGTCAGGATAGCCTTTGGCCGCCAGCACGACCGTCATCGCCGCACCTTTGTGCCAGCGCGCGCTCATACTCGCCAGCGTGCCGCTTGCCGCGGCGTGAAGGAGCAGGAGGAGATCGTCCTTCAGCAAACGCATCAGCACTTCGGTTTCAGGGTCGCCAAACCGGCAATTGAATTCGATGAGCTTTGGCCCGTCCCCCGTCAGCATCAGGCCTGCAAACAGCACACCGCGAAACGGCATGCCGCGTGCCGCCATCGCCGCGATGGCAGGGCGGATGATTGTCTCAAGCGCCGCTGCTTCAAGATCCGGCGTGAAGACGGGAGCAGGCGCGTAAGCCCCCATGCCGCCCGTATTGGGGCCGGTATCGCCATCGCCCACGCGCTTGTGATCCTGCGCCGAGCCGAAGGGCAGAATGGACTTGCCATCGCTCAGCACGAAAAACGAGACTTCCTCACCCTCCATGAAGTCCTCGATGACGACCTCGCCACCAGCTGCGCCGAACGTGCCGGCGAAGCAGGCGCTGATCGCCGCCGCGGCTTCGTCATATGACGTGGCGACCGTCACGCCCTTGCCGGCCGCGAGCCCGTCGGCCTTGACGACGATGGGCATGGCGCAATTGCGCAGATAGGCAAGCGCTGCGGACTTGTCGCTGAAGCGACCATAGGCAGCGGTCGGGATGCCAGCCTCGCGGCAGAGATCCTTGGTAAAGCCTTTCGAGCCCTCAAGCTGGGCCGCCGCCCTGCCGGGTCCAAACGCCAGGACGCCGGCCGCCTGCAACTCGTCGACGAGGCCGGCAACCAGCGGCGCCTCGGGGCCGACCACTACCAGGTCGATCATCTTGTCCCGGCACAGCGCGATCAGCCCGGCATGATCGTCGATGGCGACATCCACGCAGATCGCCAATTGGGCAATGCCGGGATTGCCGGGCGCGGCGTAAAGCCTTGTCAGGCTGGGGCTGGCGCAAAGCGCCCAGGCAAGCGCGTGTTCACGACCGCCCGAACCGATCAGAAGTACGTTCATAGGTCATTCCTGCCGTATTGAAGGCGGTTGTTCCATAGCAAAATGACAGCAAAGGGCCAGCCACGCTAAAAAAATGAAAAATACCAGCTATGCGCTTGCCGGACGGGCGCGGGCATGAAAACACTCACGTCATGAGCGAAACCACCTCGAATATCCGTGAATATTCGGTCAGCGAATTGTCGACGGCGTTGAAGCGCACCGTCGAGGACCAGTTCGGCTTTGTCCGCCTGCGTGGCGAGATTTCCGGTTATCGCGGCCCCCACAGTTCCGGCCATGTCTATTTCAGTTTGAAGGACGACAGCGCCCGCATCGAGGCGGTGATCTGGAAAGGTGTCTTCGGGCGCTTGAAATTCCGCCCCGAGGAAGGGCTCGAAGTGATCGCCTCGGGCAAGCTCACGACGTTCCCGTCCTCGTCGAAATATCAGATTGTCATCGATCAGATGGAGCCAGCCGGCGTCGGCGCGCTGATGGCGATGCTGGACGAGCGGCGCAAGCGCCTGGCAGCCGAAGGCTTGTTTGATGCAGCGCGCAAACAGCTCCTGCCGCCTTTTCCCAAGGTCATCGGTATCGTCACCTCACCGACAGGTGCGGTCATCCGCGACATTCTCCATCGCCTGTCGGATCGCTTTCCGCTTGAGGTGATCGTCTGGCCGGTGAGGGTTCAGGGCGAGAGCAGCGCGGCGGAGATTGCAGCGGCAATCGCCGGCTTCAACGCCCTCGGCAGGGATGGCACGATCCCCCGCCCCGACATCCTGATCGTGGCGCGTGGCGGCGGGAGCCTTGAGGATCTGTGGTCGTTCAACGAGGAAATTGTCGTGCGCGCCGCCGCTGCAAGCGACATCCCGCTGATCTCCGCTGTAGGCCACGAGACCGACACGACATTGATTGACTTTGCAGCCGACATCCGTGCGCCGACACCGACGGCGGCCGCCGAACTGGCCGTCAGGGTGCGTGCCGAAGTGATGAACGGCCTGACCGAGACTGGCCTCAGACTGGCGCGTGCCATCGCCCGCCAGCTCGAGAACAGCCAGACCCGGCTTGCCGCGTGCGCGCGTGCCCTGCCACGTCCAGACATGCTGCTCGCGGTGCCGCGCCAGCGCCTCGACAGCGCTGCCGCGCGGTTGCCGTTGGCGCTTGAAGGCGGGTTGAGGGCGCATCGCCTGGCGTTCGCACGCATCGCCGCCATTCTCCAGCCGGGCGAACTCTTGCTGCGCCTGCACCGGTTGGGCGAGCGTCTGCGCTCATCCACCTTGCGTCTTGAGACGTCTCTCGCCCGTCACGTCGAGCGCAGCGGTGCGGGCGTGCGCGCGGCGTGCGCGAGATTGCGTGTCGACCTGCTGATCCAGCCGCTGCGCCAGCGCGCCGATCAGCTGGGCGCTTTGGGCCAACGCCTGCATGGTGGATTTTCCAACGTGACGGGGCGCCGCGTTGAGCGGCTGCGGGCGCTGGCAAGCCTTTTGTCCTCACTTGGCTATCGCGGCGTTCTGGCGCGCGGCTTTGCGCTTGTGCGCGCCGCCGACGGTACGCCCTTACGGACGGCCGCCGCAGCCGGTGGCCATGACGATCTGTCCATCGAGTTCGCCGATGGAAGCGTGAACGTCCATCGCCCGGCAGCTGGTCCCGCGCCGCCCCGGCCAAAGCGCAGTGGAAGTGAAGCGCTGCTGCCTGGTCAAAACGACCTTTTCGGCGTGAAGCAAGGGTGATGACAACGCAAGGCGACCCTGCCCCGGAACCGACCGGTGGTGTGAGCCGCGTGCGGAGCTTGTGCGGGCTGGCGCTCACCCAGATGATCGGCTGGGGAACCACCTTCTACCCGATCGCCATCATCGGCCGCGCGGTTGAACATGATCTTGGTGCCTCGCGTGAGCTCGTCTATGCCGGCCTGACTGTGATGCTGACGGTCAGTGCGCTGATCGCACCGCGTATCGGTCGCCGGCTTGATCGCGAAGGTGCCCGCTTCATCATGATGGCCGGTTCGCTGCTGTCGGGCGCCGGCCTTGCCGTGGTGGCCCTGGCGCCCGATCTGGTTACCTATCTTCTGGGATGGGTGCTTCTGGGACTGATGATGCCGATGGCGCTGACCCTGTCAGCCTTCACCGCCATCACCCAGGTGATGGGGGCGGGGACGCGGCGGGCCATCACCCTCATGACCTTCTTTACCGGGCTTGCCTCGACTATCTTCTGGCCACTCATGCAGGTGCTCCTGCCCGTGCTTGGCTGGCGGCTGATGCTGCTTGTTTTCGCGGCTGTCCAATTCCTGATCTGCCTGCCCATTCATTGGTGGGTGTTGCCCTCGCCCGCTGCTCATCGCCATCGGCTGACGATGACGAACAGCCTGGCGGAACAGCCTGGCATTCTCGGCCCGGCAAAGCGTGTCCCCGCGCTCATTCTGGCTGCGACCGCGACATCGCTTCATGGCATTGTCGGTTGGGGCCTGGCGCTTCATTTCATCGAAATGTTCAAATCACTCGGCCTTGCCGAAACCGTCGCGGTGACGATCGCCTCGCTCAACGGCATCATGCAGGTCTCGGCGCGCCTGGCGGATTTTGTCAGCGGCAGCCGGCACTCGCCGCTCGTCATCGGTGTGATCGCCGTCATCCTTCAGCCCCTCGCCTTCATTGCCATCCTGGCGATCGGCGCCACGCCTGTGACGGCGTTTCTCTTTATTCTGGGCTATGGAATTTCAGCCGGGTTGATGACGATCGTGCGCGTCACCTTGCCGCTGCATCTCTTTGGCCGCGCCGTTTACGGGACCTATGCCGGCCGCCTCACTTTGCCGCAGAATATCGTCTTTGGCATCGCTCCTGTTGTGTTTGCAGCCATACTCGATCAGGGAGGGCCTGTCTTTGCCTTGTGGACAGCCCTTGCAACATCGCTTGGCGGTGTGATCGCCATGCTGGTGCTGTCACATTATACGCGGGCACCCTCTTTGGGGCAGTCATAGGCTCAAGGGGTGCCAGGCCGGTCCTTGCAACGCTCAGTCGGACACCTTGTCGATGCCGGTCGGATCGCGCGCTTTTGTCTTTCGTCCGCTGGCGGTATTCGCTATCCTGACCAGGTTTCAAGGTAGAGCTCAATGAATCGTCAAGATCCCCGGCTCCCGATGATGAGCGAGGCCGTGATCGAATATCTCGATAATGATTTCCGCGTCGTGCGCGCGGGCGCTTTTGTGCGCTGCGCGGTAAGCGGCGCGCGCATTCCTCTTGAGGAATTACGCTATTGGTCGGTGGCGCGTCAGGAGGCCTATGCCTCGCCTGAGGCCGTGATCAAGGGGCGCGGCGAGACGGTGAAAGCGGTATCTTGAGCGCTGTTGCCGAGGTGCCAAGCCAGGCGATAAATTCATCCGGCGTGTCCAGCACAAGGTCGATACCGGCGACATTGACGAGGCCGGCCAGCGCCTGGCGCGTATAGGGATCTCCCAGAAGGCGCGCCTGATCCTTGGGCGTGGTGACGAGCGCCAGCCCCTCCGCAGCCGCCCGCCGCATCAGCTGATCAGCTTCGTGTTTCGCCAGCACGTGATGATCGGCAAAGGCAACGAAGCCGCCAATCTCGACACCTGCTTCGCTCAGGCTGGCACGAAACTTTTCTGGCCGGCCGATGCCGCAGAACGCCAGCACCTTCAGTCCTGCGAGCCGTCTTGCTGCATCATCCGCCACCAGCCTGCCGCGAAAAACCGGCTTTCCATGCTGAGCGGCGGTGAGCGCCACCGCCGCGCCGCGCGGTCCCTCACCGATGAGCAGAACGCCGTCACAAAGCTCGAACTGGGCGCCAAGCGGCGCGCGCAACGGACCGGCTGGAAAGACCCGTGCGTTGCCGATGCCGCTGACACTGTCGACGATGGCAAGGCGGCAGTCGCGCTTGAGCCGGGGGTTTTGCAGCCCGTCATCCATGAGGAGCAGGCTCGCCCCCTGCGCAACCGCCAGGCGGGCCGTCGCCAGGCGGTCAGCACCGATAACGACCGGCACCTCCTGCGCCATCAGGCTTGGTTCATCACCCACCTCGCCAGCGTGATGATGCGCCGGGTTCACCACAAGCGGGCCTTTCAGACTGCCGCCATACCCACGCGACAATACGAAGGGACGTTCGCCCAGCGAGCGGAAATGGCGGGCGAGAAAAAGGACAGTCGGTGTCTTGCCGGCGCCGCCAAGCGTGAAATTACCAACGCAGATAACCGGGACATCGACCGCGCCGGCCGGTGGCCGACGCAGCCGCGCTTGGCTGATCGCGCCGTACAACGCGGCAAAAGGAGCAACAAGCCGGCTGCGCCAGTTATCCTCATCCCAGAACGCCGGCGCTTTCACGCGTGAGCGTCCAGGCTGGTCTGGAGAAAGAAGGGTTCAAGCGCACGAAACACACGATCAACCGCCCCGCCGAGATTTTCAACCGCCACCCGGCCGAGAGCTGCCCGCTGCGCGCATTCAGACGGCGCGGACAGGCAGGCAACAAGAGCTGCCCCCAGGGCTGAGGCGTCAAGCACTTCGATCCCGCCGCCGGTACTATCGAGCGTACGGAAGACGTCGGCGAAATTATGCACATGCGGCCCGTGCAGAACGACGCGCTCAAGCTTGGCGGCCTCGATGGGATTATGACCACCGATGCGCTCGACGAGCGAGCCGCCGATAAAGGCGACCGCGGCGCTTCGATAGGCAAGCCCAAGCTCGCCAATCGTATCGAGGAGGAAGACGTCGGTCGAGGCCAGCGGAAAAGCTCCAGCCGAGCGGCGCGCGACCGAAAGGCCGCGTGCCTCGCACAGCCTTGCCACATCATCTCCCCGTTCGGGATGGCGCGGCGCAAGAATCAATCCCAGTCGCCGTCCGACAATTTGACGGGCGATAGCATGGGCGTCCAGCACAAGCTCATCTTCGCCGGCATGTGTGCTGGCAGCCGTCCATACCGCTCGCCCTGCAAAGCCCACGGCGAGGCGTGCCAGATGGTCGGCGTCGACGTCAAGGACGGGAACGTCGTATTTGATATTGCCAACATTGACCGTCCGCGTCGCCCCGAGCTGCGCCAGCCGCTCGCCGTCATCATCACTCTGCGCCAGCACCACCGCGAAATGGCCGAGCAGGTAACGGGCCACCTGGGGCGCAAACTTCCAGCGTTTGAACGAGCGCGGCGACATGCGGGCATTGACCAGGACGGCAGGAATGGTGCGCTGCCGGCACCCTTCAAGCAGATTGGGCCACAGCTCCTGCTCCATGAAGAGCGCCAAATCGGGCTTCCAGTGATCGAGGAACCGATTGACGGCGCCGGGCAGGTCAAAAGGTATGAATTGGTGGACGGCGCCGTCAGGCAGGCGCGGTTGCACCATGCGCGCTGATGTCACAGTCACCGTTGTCAGCAGCACCAGAGCGCCGCGCTCACGCAGGCGCCGGATCAGCGGTAACGCGCTCGCCACCTCACCGACGCTTGCCGCGTGGAGCCACACCAGGAGCCCGGACGGGCGGTGGAACGCTGCATGCCCGCGCCGTTCGCCAAGCCGTTTAGGATCTTCCTTGCCGCGCTGCACCCGGCGCATCACCATCAGGCGCACAACCGGCGCGGCGATATGCGACAGGCCACGGTAAAGCGAGAGCGGGAAAGGGCGACGGCGCGTCATCGCACGACACCTGACACAGTCACGCGCTGATCGGCGAGTTCGTAGGCGCGCACCATGATACGATCAAGTTCGCTTTCGACCGTAAGGCGGGCACTTTCGAGCGCCTGATCGTCGGCTTCGCTCGCCACACGGACCGGTTCGCCGAGCACCAGTGCCACCCGCGAAAAGGGAAGCGGCAGCTTTGCCTTATCCCAGGCGCGATTGAAACCGACCCGCCGCGCCGCGACGGCGGCAACGGGATAGATCGGCCGCCCGCTCAGCTTGCCAAGCAGCACGATGCCGCGCCCGGCTTTCTTGGCAATTTTCGGAACATCCGCAGTGCTCGCCACATTCCATCCTGTTTGCAACGCATCCACCATGTCGCGCAAGGCGCCAGCACCTCGTTTGCGAATCTCCACGCGCCCATGCGAGCCCGAGCCGCGAATAACTCCGATCCCCAGCCGCTCGATCGTCCGCGCATTGATCTCGCCATCGCGATGGCGCGAGATCAGAACCTTGATGCGATGATGCGGCAAAACCATGAGCGGCGAGGTGATATGTTCCCCATGCCACATCGCCATGATGACCGGCATGTCCGCCTCGACCAGGCGATAGAGATCCTCCGGCTCGTGCACGATCCGCGCCGTTGCCCTGACAAAGCGCATATAGGCGGCCACGATCGCCGCGACAGTGGACTGCGCCCACGACTGGCGCAGAATGGATTTCAGCATGGTGAGGCCGCTGGCTCGCTCACGCCGTCAGCCATGTCCGCCGCCTGCCGCGGACTTGCCGGTGCTGCTCTCCTCGACAGGCTCCAGCAAGCGATGCAGATGAACAACGAAATAGCGCATATGTGCATTATCAACGGTTGCCTGCGCCTTGCCGCGCCAGGCGGCGCGCGCACTTGCATAATTGGGATAAATGCCAACGATATCCAGCTTGTCGATATCGCGGAATTCATGGCTGTCGAGGCTCTTCAACTCGCCACCGAACACCAGATGCAGGAGCTGGCCATGATTGTCCGACATTCCTTGGTCTCCCGCGTTGCGAACCACGTTGCCACGGCCTACACCGCGACCCTGATGGGAGCAAGCACCCATGCCCGACGCTGCGGTAAAAACTGACTGACGGACTATATTTTATCATTCAATTCAGGAAATCACGCCGATGACAGCGAATTTATTCCCCTGTGCCGATCGCCTGCGTCTGGTCATGGCTCATCCTGCCTACCAGCTGGGAGAAGCGCTCGATGCGGCGCGTCCCGGCTTTGTCTGGCAGATGGCGCGCGACGTCGAGACGATGCTGGACATGGCGCGGGAAGCCGATGCGATGATCGTCTCCGGACTGTGGCGCGATGAGTTGCTGACGGCTGCTCCTCATCTGCGGTTCATCCAGTCGATCAGCGCCGGCGTCAATCATTTTCCGCTAGCGGCGATGCGCGCGCGGGGTATCCGTCTGGCCAGCGCCCAGGGGGTCAATAGCGGGGCAGTCGCCGAACACGCGCTGGCGCTGATGCTGGCATTGTCGCGCCATCTGCATCTGGCGCGCGACCGGCAGCAGGCAAAGACCTGGCGGCCGATGATCGGCAATCCCGCCATCCGCGAGCGCGAGCTTGCCGGCTTGACACTGTTGATTGTCGGGCTGGGCGGCATCGGCTGCAAGCTTGCCGGCTTCACCAAGGCGCTCGGAATGAGGGTGCTGGCGACCAAGCGCGATGTGTCGGACGTCAATGCCGCGGTTGACCAGGTGGTGCCAGCCGGTGATCTGCTTTCCGTCCTGCCGCAGGCCGATATCGTCGCGCTCACCTGCCCGCTGACGCCAGAGACGACCGGCATCATCAATGCCGAAGCCTTTATGGCGATGAAGGAGGGTGCCGTTCTCATCAATGTGGCGCGCGGAAAAGTAGTGGTCGAGGAGGCGATGATTACAGCGCTGCGGGCAGGTAAATTATCCGCAGCCGGTCTTGATTGCGTTGACATCGAGCCCCTGCCGGCGACGTCCCCGTTATGGGCCTTCGACAATGTCCTCATCACCCCGCACAGCGCCGGCGAGACGCGCTCCTATGAGGCGGGTGTCGTCGATCTGTTTCTCGATAATTTCGACCGGCTGACGCGTGGCGAGACACGGCTTCGCAACGAAATCGTTTAGGGTCCTGACCCTGGCCCTGCTGGCGACGCTGGACAGCCGCGACGGCGGCAGCTATACGCCTGCGTCTTGATGGTTCGAGCGCCCCGGCGCTGGAGCCTTCAGCCCAGATAGCTCAGTTGGTAGAGCATGCGACTGAAAATCGCAGTGTCGCTGGTTCGATTCCAGCTCTGGGCACCATTTAATTGAATGAAATCAAGATATTGGATTGCGCGTCGCTCTTCACGCAATACGCCCGCAAATCCTTGGGTGTCTCCGAGGTGCCGAGAAGCGTTTGCTTGAACGAAACGGAGTGACACGGGGCGAAGCGGTTTGGAAAGCTGATCAGTTGCGGTTCAGGCCAAATTCGCGCGTGTGAAGCCGGTCTTTCCACCAGCTTTCAATGCGAACGACATTGGAGGCTTCAAGGTCAGGTGACAGCCGTTGGAGGATCGAAAAGCTGAAATTTTCTGGCACACGCCCTCGCAATTCGACGTTGCCTCCATGGCCTGTGCTGGCATAGCTCAGCCATCGTCCGAACAGATTATCGGAGCCATAAGCGGAGCCGACATAGCCCTTGCCATCGCTGCGATCGAGGATGAAATAGACACCGCGCCAATGCTTCAGCGCTTCGCGCCACGACTTCGGCAGCACGTGCAGTTCGCTCATGGAGAGGCGGATCGTCTCCCATGGCGGCACGGCCTGCTCGAACAAGCTGTCTTCTGCAACCGAACGAACCCGGAATGTGTTCCTGTCCGCCCAGCGCCACCAAGAGCGTTCACCACCCGGCCAATCCACAACCAGCTTGCCGATCCAATCGGAATAGAAGGCGGTCAACACCAAGTCGAACCACAGCAGGTTCTCGCGCTCTTCGACCCAGCCGCGCATGCCCAAATCTCTCAAGCTCTGATGAGCTGGAATAGCCCAGTAGTCGGATTTGGTCAGCGCCCGAGCGCCGCGCCTTTCGAAAAGACCGGCGAAAACGGCTTTGCCCGTTTCGTGCCCGATGAAGGAGGCCACATGCGCCGAGCGTTGCATGGCAGCTTCCACCTGCCGCCCCTGCGTCTGCTGGTAGGCGTTGAAGACGCTTGGCTGTGCTCCAGCGAGCCAAAGGATCACGCGCCGAAGGTTTGGTTCGACGGGTCGATGCCGAAGCACCAGCACTGCCTTGGAATTGATGGTGTGACGTTCGAGCAGGTCGCTGAAATTCATACGCCCTCCATGTCCGACGATGGCGATCGTCCAAGAGCAAGCGAAACACCGCAAGCAAAAAAGAGCGAGGATCGCTATTTGCTGCTGATCGGCGCTGTCAGCCCGCAGCCCGGGCGATCACCCGGTCAATCAGCGTGTCATAATGATCAAGGGCCGCTTCAAGCGAGAATTGCCGGGCCCTTGCCTGCCGGGGCGCCGGATCGCCAGGGTTGGCAAGCTGCTCATCCAGCGCGCTCGCATAGCCATCGATGTCACCAATTTCGATGATCCGGCCCAAATCCGGCGAACCCAGAACTTCAGGCGGGCCGCCGCTCCTCGTCACCACGGCGGGAAGTCCAAACGACATCGCCTCCACGAGAGCCAGGCTGAAGGTTTCATGCATGGAAGCAAGTGCGAAGCATTTGGCTGCCGCCAATGTCTGATAGACTTGGCGCGAAAACCCGGGAAGGTGGACGCGATCAGCAATCCCCAGCTGATGTGACAGCGCTCTCACGTTCTGGCGCTCGGGCCCTTCGCCAAAAATGGTCAGTTGCGCATCTGGCGTTTTGGTGCGCGCAAAGGAGCGCACCATAAAGCTGAAATCCTTGTCCGGGACCATCCGGCCGATGGCCACCACATGAGGCGGCCTTGCGGCAAGCTCTGCTGCAGTAACGGGGGCGGGGAAGGGATCAATCGCCGCCGGATTATAAATTGTCGTCAGTTTCTGCGGATCGACCTTGAAACGGGCGATCATGTCGCCGCGCAGACTATCCGACACCGCAATCGTTGCCCCGGTCGAGGCCACCATATGGCGGGAGAATTGATAGCCGAGCCGGCTGAGAAATTGCGGCTCGTTTTCATAAAACCCATGATAGGACAGAATCGCCCGTCTGGCGCATCCGGCCCACCAGCTCGCAAACGTCAATTTCAAATTCGAAATGCTGATCGCCGACAAGACGACGTCGGGCGCCGTGCTTTTGAGCAGATGGGCAAGACCTTCGGTTGCCAGCGGGTGACGACGTGGCAATATGATCAGCCGCACGTCGTTGCTGAGAAAACGCAGATTCTCTTCGGCATGGAAATCGACAACAAAGGTCACTTTGTCGCCGCGGGCGGCGAAACCTGAGGCCAGTCGCGCCCATACGCGTTCAGCCCCGCCGCC
Organism: Raskinella chloraquaticus (SeqCode); assembly: GCF_021731865.1. NCBI lineage: Bacteria > Pseudomonadati > Pseudomonadota > Alphaproteobacteria > Hyphomicrobiales > Phreatobacteraceae > Raskinella (SeqCode) > Raskinella chloraquaticus (SeqCode). The sequence continues at coordinate 74,993 of NZ_JAKFWN010000011.1, forward strand.
AACCAGCGCATGCGTGTAGAAAAGGAGAGATCTTTGAGCCAAAAAGACACCCTTACGTCGAAAGCAGGCTAATCTATATCGCGGCTTGTTAAAAATTTAATCCCGACGCGCTGTTGTGGACGCTGACGGTGAGATCAAAACGATGGCGTTCATTTCTTTGCTGCTTCCGCGTGATGATTTTCAGGGCTGGCATGACGATTTGATCAAGATGCTGCGCAACGACACGCATCACGTCGTTGTGTCATGGCGACAGGGCAGGTCGACATTGCCGGGTATGGCGCTTGTTGAGGATTTGGAACGGCTGCTTGGCCGCCGTCATCGGCGTCCCCTCGTCAGCTGCAAGAGTGAGCCTCACGACATCATCGAGCAGGTGGCGCAGGACAGGCCGGACATCGTTTTCGATCTGAGCGGGGGCGACCATCCTGAGGCGGGTAGCGTCATTCCCCTTTTCGACGGGCTGGCGGGCGAGAATGCGCGCGACGCGGCGCTGTTTGATGAACGCGCTCCCCGGCTTCAGCTCGTCAGCTTGACCGGGGGTGATATGCATATCCTGGCTGATGCGCTGCCAGCCCTTGAGCACCCGTGGTCGCTGTCAGCAGGTCGTCATGCCATCGCTCAGCGCCTCGTTCACCTCATCAGGGCGGTGGCCCGCGACGGGTCAATACGGAGGGGCGTGGCGCGCAAATCGCCCGAGCATCGTTCCGGTTCGCCATTGACCTTCATCTCTCGCACCCTGACCGCGCGGATTGCCCGGCGCCTGAGAAAGCTCGTCGCTCATGACGGTCATTGGCGCATCGGCTGGCGCCGGATTGAGTCAGGCGGGAGCCTCTATGACACGCTGCGCATGCCCCCGGCCTCGCACTGGACGTGGCTTGATGATGATCGGCAACGGTATTTCGCCGATCCGTTTCCCTTCGAGCACCAGGGAACGACCTATGTGTTCTGTGAAGAATTTCCCTATGCAACGCGCTCCGGCATCATCAGCGTCTTCACGCTGGACGACCAGGGCCGGGCGACAAGACCCCGCCCGGTTCTCGACTGCGGCACGCATCTCTCCTACCCGTATGTCTTTGGCAAGAGCGGCCAGTTCTGGATGATGCCGGAGAATGCCGCAAACGGCGCTCTTGAACTTTATCGTGCCGACCCCTTCCCCGATCGCTGGGTCCTCGACAGAACGCTCATCGCCGGACGGCACCTGTCTGATGCGACGCCGTTTCGCATGAATGACCGGTGGTGGATGACGGCGGCTGACCATCGTTTCGGTGATTCGGCCTGGGATACGCTTGCCTTGTTTGAAAGCGACAGCCGTCTCGGGCCGTGGCGGGCCTGCGGGGAGGAGGCATTCATGATCGATGCCCGGTGTGCGCGCCCGGGCGGCGCGGTGGTCCGCCGCAACGGAGCATTGTGGCGCCCGGCCCAGGATTGCCTGTCGGGCTATGGCAGCGGGCTCACCTTATGCCGTATCGACGCGGTCAGCCGATCGGGCCTGGAGCAGACAGTCATGGCTCATCTTGGCCCGCCTGCCGGGGCGGCGTGCGACGGCGTGCATACGCTTAACCTCACCGACAGGTTCGAAATCATCGATGCCGCCGGTTGGGTATCAATGACGTCAGGCGCATCATCCGCGCTTCGGCGCTAGCGCGGGGCTTGCAGTTCCCCGGTGAGGTGGCGGATTATTAGTTGGCGCGCGTCGTCGATCCGCCCATCGTGACAGCTGGGGCCGATCATCGGAGGAAGGCATGAAAAAGGCATCCGGCCCTTTGCGGCGAAAGCCACTGCGTGAAGCGCGGGAGCCGCAGTCCAAGGGCGCGGTTCAGGCGGTTGATCGCGCCCTGCGGATACTTGAAGTCATCGCCGAGGCTGAGGCAGGGATGAGCCTGTCGGAAATCACCGAGCGCAGCGGCCTGTCCGCATCAACGGTGCACCGCATCCTGACGACGATGGAAGAGCGCCGTTTTGTTATGTTCGATGCGGCTGAAAGTGCCTGGCGTATCGGTCGACAGGCCCATAGCGTTGGCGCCTCCTTTGCCCGGCGCAACAATTTCATCGGCGCTGCCCTGCCTTTCCTGCGAGCATTGCGCGACAAGACGCGCGAGACCATCAATCTGGGGATTGCCGAGGCGGGCGAAGTGGTCATTCTCCACCAGGTCGAAAGCCGCGAGATCGTCCGCGCCATCACGCGTCCGGGCGGGCGCATCCCGATGACGTCGTCTGGCCTTGGCAAGGCCATCATGGCCCATTACGCAACGCCCGATATCGGCCATATCGTCAAGACGTTCGGTCTGCGTCGCCTGACGCCAAAATCAATCGTGCGGGCCGATGACCTCTTTGCAGCGCTCCATCGGATTCGCCAGGATGGCTATGCGCTTGATGATGAGGAGGCCAATCCGGGATTGCGTTGTGTTGCCTCTGCCGTCTTCAACAGCGATGGTGAGCCGTTATGCGCGATTTCACTCTCCGCTCCGGCTGCCCGTATATCCGATGAGCGGTTTCATCGCCTGGGACATATCGTGGCGCAGGTTGCCGTGGCGATTACCCAGTCATTGGGCGGCATCGTGCCTGAGCACAAGGACCGCGAGAGCGATGCGGCGGCACTCAGCGGCTAGCCGCCCGCTGCCGTTTGCCTCACGCAGCGTCGTGGCAGCATCAACGCCGGCCGTAATAAAAACGAAACCCTATCCCTTCAGCAAGCCAAGCAATGATGAAATCTGCTGGGCAGCCTCCTTCACCTTGCCGCCGATGGTATCGATATGGGCATCTGGAAGGCGTTCGGTCGGGCCTGAAATCGACAGGCCTGCCACCGGCTCGCCGAAACCGTTGAGGATGGGCGCAGCGATACAGCGCATGCCCTTGGCGCGTTCCTCGTTATCGACCGCAAAGCCCTTGCGCCGGATGATGTCGAGCTCGACCAGCAGCGCATCGGCAGTCAATATCGTGTTGGCGGTGAATGCCTCGAAGCCTGATTGCTGCAGAACGGCCCGCGTGCGCGGCAGATCGTACATGCTCAGCAATGCTTTGCCGATTCCCGAGGCATGAAATGGCGAAACGGTGCCGGGGCGAAAAAAAGCGCGGATGAACTGATGCGTCTCGATCTGGCTGACGAACAGCACATTTCCTTCCCACTCGATACCGAGATTCGACGTTTCCCCCATTTCCGCCGTCAGCTGGCGCATCACCGGGCGGCTGCGCTCGATGACATTGCTTCGCCGCAGGAACGCTGATCCGAGGCGAAACGCTTCCGGCCCGATATGCCATTCCTGGCTGTCCCTGCTGAGTTCGATCATGGCGCGCTGTTCGAGCGAATTGATCACGCGATGCATCGTCGCGACAGACTGCCCAAGCTCGGACGCGATTTGCGACAGGGTGACGCCGTCATGGGCAGCGACGACAGCCAGCACGTCAATTGCTCGATCAAGGGCTTGAATGGAGGGTTGCTGCGCATGCCCGGCGCTCTGCCGGGGGCGTCCGCGTCGTCGGTTTTCGCTCGTCATCGCTGTTCCGCCTGCGTTGCGCGCCGGCTTCAGGCTAGCGCACCGGAGGCCGGCTGTATACCGCTGTGAAAAAATCCAAGCCCATGTAATATATATACTTTTAATACATGAGAAAAAAAATGAAAAATTTTTTCAAAAATATATCGCAGCCGATCGATGCCTGCTAACTTGCGACCAACAAATGGAGAGACGCTCTGATGTTCATGCAAAATCCCATCTTCATTCCCGGGCCAACCAATATGCCGGAAGTCCTGCGCCGCGCCGTTGATATGCCGACGCTTGACCATCGCTCGCGCCATTTTGCCGACATTCTGCGCCCGGTGCTTGCCGGCGTCAAAAAGGTGGTGAAGAGCGACAGTGCCGAGATCTTTGTTTTCCCCTCGTCCGGCACGGGCGGCTGGGAGTGCGCGATCTCGAATACGCTGAGCCCGGGCGACCGCGTTCTGAGTGCGCGCTATGGCGTGTTCAGCCATCGCTGGATCGATATGTGCCGCCGCCACGGTCTTGCTGTCGATGTGATCGAGACGCCGTGGGGCGAGGGAACGCCGGCCGACCGCTTCGCCGAGGCGCTGGCTGCCGACAAGGCGCACGAAATCAAGGCCGTCCTGGTGACACACAATGAAACGGCGACGGGCGTTCGCTCCGACATCGCCAGCGTGCGGCGCGCGCTCGATTCGGTCGGCCATCCCGCCCTGCTGCTCGTCGACGGTGTCAGCTCGATCGGCTGCATGGATTTCCGCATGGCCGAATGGGGCGTTGACATCGCCATCACCGGTTCGCAAAAAGGCTTTATGCTGCCGGTTGGCCTTGCCATCCTGGCTTTTTCGCCCAAGGCGATGGAAGCCGTGAAATCGGCCAAATTGCCGCGGACTTTCTTTGATATTCGCGACATGGCGCGCGGCTACGCCATTAATGGCTATCCCTACACGCCCGCCGTGGGTCTCATGAACGGGCTCAAGCTTTCAACCGAAATGCTGTTGTCGGAAGGGCTTGATAACGTATTCGCCCGCCATTATCGCATTGCCAGCGGCGTTCGCGCGGCTGTCCATGCCTGGGGCCTGGAACTTTGTGCCCGCCGCGAAGAGCTTTATTCCGATACGGTCAGCGCCATCCGCACACCGGCCGGATTTGACGCCACCTCGATTGTCACTCACGCCTCGCAAAAATATGATGTGGCATTCGGCATGGGGCTTGGAGAACTCGGTGGCAAGGCTTTCAGAATCGGCCATCTCGGGGCCTTGACGGATGTCATGGCGCTCGCTGGAATCGCCACGCTCGAAATGTGCATGGTTGATCTGGGGCTCCCTGTCCGCCTGGGGTCAGGCGTCGCCGCCGCCCAGCAGGCCTACCGCAGCTCCGCCACGCTTGCCACCCAGGCCGCCGCCTGAACAAGGAACCAGACGCGCATGTATATCCCGACCTTCGATGACGTCCTTGCGGCCCATGATCGCATCAAGCCGCATATCCACCTTACCCCTGTCCTCACCTCGCGCATGATGAACGAGCTGACGGGGGCCGAGCTCTTCTTCAAATGCGAGAACCTGCAGAAGGCTGGCGCCTTCAAGGCGCGCGGCGCCTCGAATGCCGTCTTCAGCCTCACCGACGCTCAGGCGGCAAAAGGCGTTGCCACCCACTCCTCGGGCAATCACGGCACCTGCCTGAGCTACGCCGCCGGGCGTCGCGGCATTCCCTGCACCGTCGTCATGCCGCGGACCGCACCGCAGGCAAAGAAGGACGCGGTCAAGGGTTATGGTGGTCGTGTCGTCGAGTGCGAACCCTCCACGACCTCGCGCGAAGCGGTCTTTGCCGAAGTCGTGAAGGAAACGGGGGCTGAATTCGTCCACCCCTATAATGATCACCGCGTCATTGCCGGACAGGCGACATGTTCGAAGGAGCTGATCGAGCAGGTCAGCGGGCTTGACGCGGTCGTCGCCCCGATCGGCGGTGGCGGTATGGTCTCGGGCACCTGCCTGACACTTTCGAAGCTGGCGCCGCAGGTTAAAATCTATGCTGCCGAGCCCGAGCAGGCCGATGACGCCTACCGCAGCTTCAAGGCCGGTCACATCATCGCCGATGATGCCCCCAATACCATTGCCGATGGATTGAAGGTGCCGCTCAAGGAACTCACCTGGCACTTCGTCCGCAACCACGTGACCGACATTCTCACCGCCTCGGAGGACGAAATCATCGAGGCGATGAAGCTCACCTGGAAGCGCATGAAGATCGTCATGGAACCCTCCTGCGCTGTTCCCCTGGCGACCATCATCAAGAACAAGCACGTCTTTGCCGGCAAGCGCGTCGGCGTCATCATCACTGGCGGCAATGTCGACCTCGACAAGCTGCCCTGGCAATAAGCACGGAAAGAGGAAATCCCATGAACATGATCACCAAGCTGAACGATCTTGAAGTCGGGTTTGACGTCCCGGCACTTCCCGGCATGCGCGAACAGGACATTCAGACCCCGTGTCTGATCCTCGATCTCGACGCGCTGGAGCACAACATCAAGAAGATGGGCGACTACGCCAAGGCGCATGGCATGCGCCATCGCGCCCATGGCAAGATGCACAAATCGGTCGACGTGCTGCGCTTGCAGGAAAAGCTTGGCGGTGCGATTGGCGTATGCTGCCAGAAAGTGTCGGAAGCCGAGGTCTTCGCTCGTGGCGGCATCAAGGATGTGCTGGTCTCCAACCAGGTCCGCGATCCGGCCAAGATCGACCGTCTGGCCCGCCTGCCGAAATACGGCTCGCGCATCATCGTTTGCGTCGATGATGTCACCAACGTTGCCGATCTGTCGGCCGGCGCGGTGAAGCATGGCACGACGCTTGAGTGTTTTGTCGAGATCGATTGCGGCGCCGGGCGCTGCGGCGTCAAGACCGCCGCCGACGTCGTAGCGATCGCCAAGGCTATTGACGCTGCGCCGAACCTCAAATTCACAGGCATCCAGGCTTATCAGGGCGCCATGCAGCACATCGACAAGTTCGAGGATCGCAAGGCCAAGCTCGATGCGGCGATTGCCCAGGTCAGGGAATCGGTTGACGCGCTTGAAGCGGTCGGCCTGAAGCCTGAGCTGGTGAGCGGCGGCGGCACCGGCAGCTACTATTTCGAGAGCAATTCGAAGGTGTATAACGAGTTGCAATGCGGCAGCTACGCCTTCATGGATGCTGATTATGGACGTGTGCTCGACCAGGATGGCAAGCGGATCGACCAGGGCGAGTGGAAGAACGCGCTGTTCATCCTGACCAGCGTCATGAGCCACGCCAAGGCCGACAAAGCCATTTGCGATGCCGGGCTGAAGGCACAGTCGGTTGATTCCGGCCTGCCGTTCATCTTCGGGCGCGACGATGTCAAATACATCAAATGCTCCGACGAGCACGGCGTCATCGATGACCCGAAGGCGGTTCTCAAGATCAACGAGAAGCTGCGTCTGGTGCCCGGTCATTGCGATCCCACCTGCAACGTCCATGACTGGTATGTGGGGGTGCGCAACGGCGTCGTCGAAGTGGTGTGGCCGGTATCGGCGCGCGGCAAGGCCTATTGATCACGCGACATGAGGGGCGCGGTCCACAGCCAAGCGACCCGCCCCTGTCACCATCAGAGAGACGAGCATGATTATCGTACCGGAAAAAGCGATCGGCGAACTGATATCGCCGTCTGAATGCCTGGCGGCTGTCGAGCAGGTGTTTGCCTCCATGGCGCGGCGCAGCGCCTATAATTTTCCGGTCATCCGTGAGGCGATTGGCTATCAGGACGCGCTCTATGGCTTCAAATCGGGGTTTGACCGCGATGGCCCGACGCTTGGCCTGAAGGCAGGTGGCTTCTGGCCCCACAACATGGCCAAGGGCATCACCAACCATCAATCCTCGGTCTTCCTGTTCGATGCCGATACCGGTCGCTGCCGCGCCATCGTTGGCGGCAATCTGCTGACGGCGCTTCGTACTGCCGCTGCCTCCTCCCTGTCGATCCGCTACCTCGCCCGCACCGACGCGAAAGTGATCGGCATCATCGGGGCTGGCCATCAATCGGCTTTCCAGCTGCGCGCTGCCCTCGGTCAGCGCAAATTCGAGCGGGTGGTGGGGTGGAATGTCGAGCCTGACATGCTGAAGCGTGTAGCCGACGTTGCAGCCGAGGCAGGTCTGCCGTTCGAACCGGTCTCTCTCGACCAGCTCGGCGCGGTGGCCGACGTCATCATCACCATCACCTCGTCATTCAATGCCATCCTGAAGGCTGATCAGGTGCGGCCCGGAACCCATATCGCCTGCATGGGGACCGATACCAAGGGCAAGCAGGAGGTCGAGGCGGCGCTGGTGGCAAAAGCAACCGTCTTCACCGATGAAATAGCCCAGTCGGTGACAATCGGTGAATGCCAGCACGCGATCAGCGCCGGGCTGATCAAGGATAGCCAGATCACCGAAATCGGCCAGGTGATCATCGGCAAGCATCCGGGGCGCTCGTCTGCGGATGAGATCACGCTCTTCGATGGCACCGGCGTCGGCCTGCAGGATCTCGCGGTGGCGTCAGCCGTCGTCGATCTGGCGATTGCCAAAGGGGCGGCAATCGAGGTGGAGTTCTGACCCGATAGCGATAATTATCGCGGGCCATCATCGGCCGCGAGGCTGGTTTCGCCTGACCTGAACAGGCGATGGCCAGCCCCCACCTTCGCAGCCTGCCGCGCTGATACCATGATCAGAAAGTCTGCTGTTAGCGGCACGATATCCGTTGGATCGCCAGACCAAAGTGAGACGCAGGAGCAATTGCGCGTCTCAACGTATTTTCGCGCGGGTCAAACCCTATTTCTCGACAAACGCCTTCTCGATGACGAATTCGCCCGGCGTATGGCTGGCGCCTTCGTTGAAGCCGCGCGCGGTGAGAAGGGTACGCAGATCGCCAATCATCGCCGGGCTGCCGCACAGCATGGCACGGTCAAAGGCTGAATCGAGCGGCGGCACGCAGATGTCGCTCGTCAGGCGGCCGGAGTTGATCAGCTGGGTGATGCGACCGCGATGGGTGAACGGCTCGCGGGTGACGGCTGGATAATAAATGAGCTGGTTTGCCGCCATCTCGCCCACCAACGGATCGTCATTGATCTCTTCGACATGCTGGCGGCCATAGGTGAGTTCGCTGGCAAAGCGGCAGCCATGGACCAGGACGACCTTGGCGAAGCGCTCATAGGCACGCGGGTCGCGGATGATGCTGAGGAACGGCGCAAGGCCCGTGCCGGTCGACAGGAGGTAGAGATTGCGGCCAGGCTTCACATTGTCGAGAACGAGGGTGCCGGTCGGCTTGGCACCAACAAGGATGGGGTCGCCGACCTTGATGTTCTGCAGCTTCGAGGTGAGCGGGCCATTCGCCACCTTGATGGAAAAGAACGACAGCGTGTCATCATAGGCAGAGCCTGCCATGGAATAGGCGCGCAGCAGCGGCTTGCCGTCGATTTCAAGCCCGATCATGACGAACTGCCCGCTGTCGAAGCGGAAGGACGGGCTGCGGGTCGTCTTGAAACTGAACAGATTTTCCGTCCAGTGCTCGACGTCAAGAACGGTTTCGGCGCGTAGCGCACTCATGGCTCACATCCATATTCGCGGTGAGGGCCGAGAAACACCTTGTATCGGCCGATATTCCATGAGGTGGTATACCAGTTAGCGCTCCGACTCAAGATATTGCAGCGCACCATTTTACCCGAAACAACCCTGCGCTTGACCCTAAATGCCGTGGGGAAGAATTTTATTCCCATGCGAGCGAGGACGACGTAACGAAATGGTCGCCTAAATTGCCAGCGCAGAAGAATGCCGTCGGCTTTGACATTTTCGTGAGGCTGCCATGCGCCAACGCTCCCCGCTCCCCAATCGCGTCGATCCGTTCGGCCGTTTTCTGGCAACCCCGGCGCGCGGGACAGTGATGGGCAATCGTGGTGGCAGGCTGCACCGGGACGATCAGAGCCCTGGGCGGCGGGCTTATGTATCGCGCCGCTGGATCTGTTGCGTGCTTGCGTTCAAGGGCCGCCAGCGACAGGTCTGGGGCAAGGGCTACAGCGAATTGTTTTTTCTCGACGAGGTGGTGGCGCTCGCCGCCGGCCATCGCCCCTGCGCCGAATGCCGGCGCGCTGCGTTCCGCGCCTATGCGGCGGCGTGCGGCTATCGATTTGCCGATGAGATGGATATGGCGCTCCGCCAGCAGCGGCTGGTGCAACCATCCCTGTCCTGCCGGCTTGACGAGCTACCGGACGGCGCGGTGGCAGCCGCAGGTGCGAGCGCCGTCACCCGGCGGGAGGGCAGGGTCTATCGCTACTCGCCCGCAGGGTGGGAGCAGACGAGGACGCCAAACGCGGCCGTCACTGTGCTAACCCCCGCACTCAGCATCAGCGCGCTTGGCGCCGGTTACAGGCCGATCTGGCATCCAAGCGCGATGATTTGCTGAACACAACGCGCGTTGTGCCGATCGGCACGCCAAAAAAGCTGATATTTGCGTCGTTGACTGCCAGCCCATCGGGATCAAGACGGATGACATCGCTGAAATGAAGGCGGGTGGTTGAGCGGTCGCGCCTGTTTTTAAGCTCGATATCATAGGCAAGGCGCACAACATCGCCATCCTGCCAGATCACCGCCTCGCCGATGACATCCTCACGCTGCCCCGCATAGCGGCCATTGGCGAAACGGGTGAAGACCCAGGTCTTGCGCTCCTTTTCGCCATCATCATAGACGAAATCCTCAACGAGAATAAACCGGCCGCCGACCGCTTTGCCGCGCGTTACGACACAAAAACGTCGTTCAAGCCCGGCGATCGGCACCGAAACCGTCCCTTCGCCAATGGTCTGACCCGCAAACCAGCGCTCAAGGACAAGCGGCGCAGCATTCGCCGGCGTCAGCGCGCTGAAGCTGCCCGCCAGCACAGTGAGGGCAAGGCACGTCTCTTTCCAGCGCCAACGGCCAAGGTTCATTTGCTTCATGACTTTCTCCCGGTTATCTGACAATACGACGCGCACGCTGTTTCGGATGCCCGGCCTTCCGATCGATCAAGCGTTGCGCCAAAGCGCGACCTTGGTTAAATGCTTCCCGTCAACGGGGCAGGGCGCATTCTGGCGTCGCCACAAAGCCTCTATCAGGAGTTCGCATGTCGACTTTCGAAACCATCGCCGACATCATTGCCGAGACATGCAGTCTCGAGCGTGACAAGATCACGCCGGCGAGCCATGCCATCGATGAGCTTGGCATTGATAGCCTGGATTTCCTCGATGTCACCTATGCTATCGACAAGAAATTCGGCGTCAAGCTGCCGGTCGAGCAATGGACGCAGGATATCTCGGATGGTCGGGCCAAGACCGAACAATATTTCGTGCTTGGAAATCTGTCGGCTGAAATCGACAGGCTGGTCGCCGCCAAAACGGCATGAGCCGGTTCCAGCGCCGGGCCGTCGCTGCGCTTGAGGCTCGTTGACCATGGAACTTGAATATTTCCAGATGATCGACGAAGTGGTGGCGCTTGATCAGGCGGCCGCCACGTCGCGTTCGCGGGCGACAGTGCCGCTCACGAGCCCGGTATTCGAGGGCCATTTTCCGGGCTATCCCCTGATGCCGGGCGTTATGCTGATCGAGACGCAGGCGCAAGCGGCGGGCTATCTCATTCTCGCGCTCAACGGATTTACCCGCATGCCTTTTCTGTCCGGCGTGAAGGAAGCAAAGCTGCGCTCCTTCGTTGAGCCCGGCCAGATGCTCGATATCGACGCGCGCCTCATCCACGAGGGGTCGGGCTATTCGATTGCCAAAACGGCGATTGCCAGCGGCGGCAAGAAAGTGTGCGACGCGGAAATCCTCTTTCGTATCATGCCGTTTCCCGATGACGCGTTTGCAGGTGTGATGCGCAAGCGGGCGCAGCAACTGCGCCTGCTCACAGAGGCAGGCAGCTCATGAGACATCCGCGTGACGTGGTCATCACCGGGATCGGTCTGGTGACATCTCTGGGGGTTGGCAATGACGCCAACTGGCAGGCCTTGCGCGCGGGCGTGGCGCCGGTGATCGATCTCGCCGTGACGCCACCTTTTCCCGTCCACCCCATCGCGCCCATTGACTATGATCAGCAGATTCCGCGCAAGGGTGATCAGCGGCAGATGGAGCCGTGGCAGCGCATCGGCGTCTATGCGGCGGGACTTGCCCTGCAGGATGCGGGCGTTGCTGGCAATGGCGAGCTTCTGGGCCGCACGCATATGGTGACGGCAGCAGGTGGCGGCGAGCGCGATATCGCGGTTGATGAAGCGATCATGTCGGGCATGCGCCAGGCGCAGAACAAGGGTGCCTATCTCAATGAGCGGCTGGCCAATGATCTGCGCCCGACGCTCTTTCTGGCACAATTGTCAAACCTGCTGGCTGGCAACATCTCGATCGTGCACGGCGTCGTCGGCTCGTCGCGGACCTTCATGGGGGAAGAACCGGCGGGGTTCGATGCCCTGCGCATCATGGCGGCACGCATCCGCGCCGGCCAGGCCGATCTTGGGCTCGTCGGCGGCTCCTATTCGGCGCATCGCCCGGATATGAGCATCATCTATGCCTTCGCCAACGGGCTGATCAAGGATCACTATGTGCCCGTATGGGAGCGGGCGGCACAGGGTGGTGGCATGATCATGGGCGGGGTGGGCGCATTTCTGGTCATCGAGGCGCGCGAACATGCCGAGGCGCGTAACATGCGGGTGCTCGCCAGTCTCGGCGCCATTGCGGTTGATCGTGGCGCGCGCTCACCGGGCGCCACTGCCGACCGGCTGTCACGGCTGTGGCGGGGCGTGGCGCCGGCGATGACGAACGAGACCATGGGCGTCCTTTCGGGCGCCAGCGGTATCGCGACCGCAACCACCGAGGAGCATGCCTTTCTCACGACACTTGCCAGGGAACGCGCGATTGCGGTGCGCGCCACCGGCTCACGTCTTGGCCATTCGTTCGAAGCCAGCGCGCCAGCCAATGTGGCGCTTGCAGCGCTTGCCCTGTCGCGCGACGATTTCCTGCCGGCTTTTGGAAACGACGTCATCGAAACCGCTGCTGCAACGCCATCGCATATCCTGGTGACAAGCGTTGGGCATTGGCGTGGCGAAGGCCTGATCATGGTTGGCAAAGCCTGAGGAGACGGCAATGAAGGATCATGATTCACAAGGTCGTCCGATCGTCGTCGTCACCGGCGCTGGCATGATCACCTCGCTTGGCGCCGGAAAGCACGAGAACTGGCGCCAGCTTGCCGCCGGACAATCAGGCATCAAGCTTATCGAACGCTTTCCCACCGACGGGCTCAAGACGCGGATTGGCGGCACCGTCGACTTTTTGCTCAAGGAGGCAGTCTCCAGCCCTGAACTGTCACATGCGCTGGCCGAAACGGCGGCAGACGAGGCCATCGTGCAGGCGAAGATCGGCGCACCGGGGCGTTTCCCCGGCCCCTTGTTCATCGCCGTTCCCCCGGTCGAGGTTGAATGGCCGCATCGTGAAACCCTGGCGCGCGAACTGAACGCGGACGGGCCCATCACCTATCCCGATCTGTGGCGCAATGTTGCCGGGCGTCACGGCGACTGGCACCCTCTCTTTCTTTATGGCGGGGTTGCGGAGCGTATCGCTGATCGCTTCGGGACGCTCGGCTCGCCGATCTCGCTGTCGACCGCCTGCGCGTCAGGGGCGACCGCCATACAGCTTGGCGTCGAGGCGATCCGGCGCGGTGAAACGGACGCCGCGCTGACGGTCGGCACGGATGGCTCGATCCATCCCGAAACCCTCGTCCGCTTTTCGCTGCTGTCGGCGCTGTCCACCCAGAATGATCCGCCGGAGGGAGCCTCCCGTCCCTTTTCGAAAAACCGTGGCGGCTTTGTCATGGCCGAGGGCGCGGCGGCGCTGGTCCTGGAAAGCCTGTCATCAGCCCGCGCGCGGGGCGCCACCATTCTCGGCGTGGTTGAGGGCTGCGGCGAGCGGGCGGAAAGCTTCCACCGCACCCGGCCCAATCCCGACGGCAAGGCGATGATGGCGTCGATGACGCTGGCGCTCGAGGATGCCGGCGTCACGGCAGGTGATATCGATTACATCAACGCGCACGGCACCAGCACACCGGAAAACGACAAGATGGAGGCGCTGGCCTGCAGCGCCGTCTTCGGCGATCATATGGCGAGCGTGCCGATCTCGTCGAACAAATCGATGATCGGCCATACGTTGACGGCAGCTGGCGCTGTCGAGGCGGTGATCTCGCTGATGACGATTGCCAACCAGACACTGCCACCCACAATCAATTATGCTCTGCCGGACCCGACGATCAGCCTCGACGTTGTTCCCAACTCCGCACGAGCCGCCCGCGTCAGGCGCGTCATGTCGAATTCCTTCGGCTTTGGCGGACAGAATGTCGCGCTCGTGCTTGCCGGCGAACCGGTGTGAACGAGCCAACAGCAGGTACCTCCCATGCGCGCCCTTCGCCTCATTGCCGAACGTCAGCTTGAACTGGTCGATATCCCAGCGCCGCCGCCGCCTGCCGCCGGCGAGGTCCAAATTCGCATCAAGGCGATTGCGCTCAACCACATTGACGTCTGGGGTTTTCGCGGCATGGCGTTCGCCAAGCGCACGCTGCCGATTGTCGTGGGGGCGGAAGCCTCGGGCGAAATTGTAGCCCTTGGTGTCGGGGTGGACGGTTTTGCGCAGGGCGATCTTGTCGTCATGTATGGTGCAATCACCTGCAGTACCTGCAAGGCCTGCCGGGCGGGTCGCGACAATCTGTGCGAGAATGTCGCCGGCATCATGGGCTTCCACATCGACGGTTTTGCCCGGGACGTTCTGAACATGCCGGCGCGCCTTGCCATACCGGTACCCAAGGGCGTCAGCGCGGTTGATGCTGCCTGTGCGCCGATCACCTTCTCCACCGTCGAGCACATGCTGTTTGACAATGCCCGGCTGGAGCGCGGCGAGACGATCCTCGTGCAGGCGGGAGGGTCGGGCATCGGCACGGCCGCCATCACGCTTGCCAAGGCGATAGGAGCGACCGTCATCACGACCGTTGGCGATGACGAAAAAGCCGCCAAGGCAAGGGCGCTTGGCGCTGACCATGTCATCAATTACCGCGAGGATCGCTTCGAGAGCAAAGTCAGGCGGCTTACGGCTAAGAAGGGTGTCGACGTTGTCTTCGAGCATACGGGTGTTGATACGTGGAACGGGTCGCTCCTGTCCCTGAAGCGCGGTGGACGGCTGGTGACCTGCGGCTCGACATCGGGCATTTCCACGCAGATGAATCTGATGCAGCTCTTCCAGCAGCAATATCACATCTTCGGCTCCTTCGGCGCGTCCATGCGCAACATCGCCGACGGGCTGCAGAAGATGGCAATCGGTCTCAAGCCGACAATTGATACTGAAATTGCCATTGACGATTTCGGCGTCGGACTTGAGCGGCTGGAAAGCCGACGCGTCTTCGGCAAGGTTGTTGTGAAGCTGTGACACCGGTCCTGCGCCGCATCCTGGCGCGGCTTTACCGCTGGAGCCGCGACCTTCGCGATTTTTCTGCTGCGTTAGCCGTCGCCGCCGTTTTTCATGTCGTCCGCCTGGTGCCGGCGGAGAAAGCGGCGGGATGGGGTGGTTTCATCGCACGAAAAATCGGGCGGATGCTGCCGGTGTCGGAGCGGGTCGGCATGGCCAATCTGCGGCGCGCCTTTCCCCACAAGGATGAGGCGTGGCACCGCGCCGTGCTGAGCGAATGCTGGGACAATCTCGGCCGGGTCGCTGTCGAATATTGCCATCTCGATCATATCTGGGACCTTCGTCCTGAAGACCCGGCGGCCGGCCGGATCGACATTGTCGGCACTGAGCATTTTTACGCGCTGCGCGATGATAACAAGCCGGCGATCATCATCTCCGCCCATCTCGGCAATTGGGAATTGCCGATGGTCGCGGCCAGCGCCCACGGGCTGGAGGCGGCGGCCCTCTTCCGCGCGCCGAATAATCGCTGGATCGCCCGCTGGGTCTATGCCCAGCGCGAGGTGACGATGGGCGAACTCATCGCCTCGCGCCACGGCTCGATGCACGCTCTGAGCGCGGTGCTGGAGAGGGGCGTGCATCTTGGCATGCTGACGGATCAATATTTCTATGCGGGTATCCGGTCAGCCTTTTTCGGTATTGAAACGCTGAATAATCAGGCATTCGCGCGGCTGGCCCGCCTCCATGATTGTCCAGTCCATGCGGTGCGCGTGGTGCGCCTGCCCGGCTACAGGTTTCGCGTTGAATTATCGGAGCCGCTGGCGCTCCCGCGCGATCAGAGCGGGCGTATTGATCCTGCGGGCGCGGTCGACGTGATGAACCGACGCTTTGAAAGCTGGATCAGCGAATATCCCGGGCAATGGCTGTGGCTTCATCGCAAGTGGCGCTGAAGGCACGCTGCGCCGGCGCGCCGGCACCGGCGCTCGCTGCCGCCTGCGCCTTTTGAGGGTGCAGCCAGAGATCAAGAAACGCGCCGAGAAACTGTACCAGCGGCGGATCATACTCATAGCGCAACGCTAATTGCTGGTCGCGATCCTGCGCGCCAGGCGAGGAAAAACGATGAGCGCCACGGACTGTCCAGCGATACATCATGGCGTGGGTCAGCTCGGGGTGGAACTGCAGCCCGTAGGCTGCCGCACCGACGCGGACCGCCTGAACGGGAAATTCGTCCCCCTCAGCCAGCAGCGTTGCCCCGTGCGGGCAGTCGAACCCCTCATTGTGCCATTGATAGACGCGCTCCGGCCAACTCATCATTTCAGCGCCGATGGTGGTCGGGCGGATGGGATGATAGCCGACCTCGACGCGCCCTTCGGCGTGCTTGTAGACGCGGGCGCCGAGATGGCGCGCCAGCATCTGGGCCCCCAGACAAAGGCCGAGATAGGGCTTGTTCTCCTTCAGGGGAATGCCGATCCAGTCGGTTTCCGTTTTGAGGAAATCATCATTGTCGTTGGCACTCATCGGCCCGCCGAAAATCACCGCGCCGGCATGCTCGCTCATGGTCGAGGGCAAGGCATCGCCAAAGCGCGGGCGGCGGATATCGAGACTGTAACCACGCGCCTCCAGCGCCAGCCCAACGCGACCGGGCGAGGAATTTTCCTGATGGAGAATGATCAATATTTTCGACATCCGACCTATCTTAACCGCCAATTCTCAACGCTGTCTCAACGCGGCTGCCGCGCTTTGCCGGCGCGCTGGCGCGCGGCGAGGCGTTCATGCACCGGCACACCGAGGAGATCCGAAATGCGCCAGACGAGATTATCCTCGAATTCGTGGACACGATCATCGACAACCGTCACCTGCCACAGACGATCAAGGAGGTGAAGGCGGCCTGGCGCATCAAGCCCGCGATTTGCCTGCTCCACGAGAAGGGCGATGTCATCGGTTTCTGCCGCAAGCTTGTCGCCGGCTAGCGCAAGCGCGTTCGCAGCTCTGGCGCTGAGCCCGAAATCGCGGCGAATGACATTGAGTATGACAGCGTTCTCGCTTGCCGCGACAACGCCGTCGGCTTCCGCGACGCGCAACAGCAGGGCGGTGGATATCGTGCGGGGGTCGTCGTCCGCGAAAGTCGCACTGCTGCCACCGATGAGCCGGGACAGGAGCGAAAATGTCTTGTCGAACCCCATGACCAATCCTGTTTGCCGTTCACGTCTTGTCATTTCCACGGCCCTTGCACCGTCTGGGCCGGTCACCTGTCCGCCGCCAGGAGTGGAAAAGTGCACTTCGCTGAACAAGCTCTGGATATTTTGTAGAACCATCACAGGGCGCTGACCAGTGCTGATCATGAAGCACTGCCGTGCGTCAGCACGCGGTATCAGCGTCAATCATAGGTCGGAAGCGGTGGTGGAGCTGAGGGGATTTGAACCCCTGACCTCCGCAGTGCGATTGCGGCGCTCTCCCAACTGAGCTACAGCCCCGATCCGAACAGGCGGCATTTAGGTTGCGCATTGGCGAGGTGTCAAGGATGCTTGCGACTTGCCGCTGGGGAGCCATGCAGATAGAACCGCCATGGTTTCACCGCGAAAAGGAGCCGTCCGTGGTTTCCGTCCTTCTGCTGATCAATATGATTCTCGGGTTCTATGCGTGGATCCTGATTATTTCGGCGGTCGCCAGCTGGCTGATCGCTTTCAATATCGTCAACACGCATAACCGCGTCGTCGCTTCGATTGTCGATCTGCTCTATCGTCTGACCGAACCGGTATTGCGGCCCTTGCGGCGCGTCATCCCCAATCTTGGCGGGCTTGATCTGTCGCCGGTGGTGGCGCTTTTTGCCATCTGGTTCCTCCAGGACCTGATTGGCCGGTATTTTATTCCGGCAGTGGCCAGCGCCGGGCTCTGAGGTTTGCAAAATGCCTGGAATGTCACAGCCGACGGCGTGAGGCTGGCAGTTCGCCTGACACCGAAGGCTGACCGCGACGCGATCGGCGGCATCATCGCTGGCGATGGCGGGCACATGCAGAAGGTGCGGGTGCGTGCTGCGCCTGAGGATGGCAAGGCCAATGACGCCCTGCTGCGCCTTCTGGCCGAAGCGCTCGCCCTGCCGCGGCGCTGTTTTGACCTGGCGCAGGGCGCCAGCTCGCGGCGCAAGCTCGTCGATATCGCCGGTGATCCGCCCGCCATATTGTCCGCCCTCGAACACCTCAAGGTACCCCGCTCATGACGGCCCGCCTGATCGACGGAAAAAGCCTCGCCGAGCGTCTGCGCCGTCAGGTTGCGGCGGCGGCTCACAACTTTACCGCCGCCAGCGGCAGGGCGCCCGGACTGGCGGTCATTCTGGTTGGCGATGACCCGGCGAGCCAGGTCTATGTCGCCTCGAAAAGCAAACAGACGATTGAAGCTGGCATGCGCTCGTTCGAGTACCGCCTGCCATCCGATGTCAGCGCGGCAGCGCTTCTGGCGCAGATCGCGATGCTGAACAGCGATGAAGCGGTCGACGGCATCTTGCTGCAATTGCCGCTGCCCGACAGCCTGAGAGCGCGTACCCAGGAGTTCATCGCCGCCATCGATCCAGCCAAGGACGTGGACGGGCTTCATCCCATCAACGCCGGGCGGCTGGTTGCCGATCAGCCCGGGCTGGTGCCCTGCACGCCGCTTGGAGCGATGATGCTGCTGGCGCAGATCCATCCGACGCTTGACGGGCTGGACGCCGTTGTCATCGGTCGCTCCACACTGGTCGGCAAACCGCTTTCCCTTCTTCTGCTGCAGCAGAACGCCACCGTTACCATGGCGCATTCGCGCACCCGCGGCCTGGCGCAGCTATGCCAGCGCGCGGATATTCTGGTTGCCGCCGTCGGCCGGCGGGAATTTGTCACGGCGGACTTCGTCAAGCCCGGCGCCACCATTATCGATGTGGGGATCAACCGTATCGAGCGTGAGGGCAAAAGCCGGCTCGTCGGCGATGTGGACTTTGCGAGCGTTGCAGATGTGGCCGGCGCCATCACGCCCGTGCCGGGCGGTGTGGGGCCGATGACGGTTGCCTGCCTTCTTGCCAATACGCTGAATGCGGCAGAAGCACGTCTGCGCCTTCCGCGCTCCGCCTGGCTGCGCGGATAGACCGGCTGACCGGCTCGCGCCGCAATTTTTGCCGGGTGGGCTAGAAGCGATATGTCAAACCCGTGCCGATCAGCCAGGGATCAAGGCGCAAAGGTGCGGTAACCCGCGGCCCGTTAGAGGCTCCCAGATTGCCACTGGCGGTCGTCAGCAGGAATACGCGCTTGACGTCGACATTCCATCCCCAATGATCATCGAGCGCGTAGTCGAAGCCAAATTGGGCGACATAGCCGACATTGTCGCGCAGGCTGAAATTGCTCAGCGCGTTCGAGTTGGTATTGAAGAACCAGGTATAGTTGATACCACCGCCGATATAGGGCTTGAAGGCTCCGAAATCAGTGAAATGATACTGCAGCGTCAGCGTCGGTGGCAGCAGCCAGGAGCGGCCCAGTGATCCAAGGGCAGAGATCGAGCCGGCGCCGTAAGCGGTGTGGCGCGTGACGGCAAGGATCAATTCAGCGGCGATGTTCTTGGTGAAATAGTAGGTGATGTCGAGTTCGGGGATGATGCTGTCGGTCACCCCGATGCGCGCGCCGGCCAGCGGGGCTGCGTTCACCGTCAAGGTCCTGTTGCTGAATTCCGGCAACACATAGATACCGCGCAGGCGCACCTGCCAGGGTCCGGGTTCGGCCTTGACGGCTGCTGGAACCTCCGGCCCGGCAGCAAGATCAGCCGCAATGGCCTGCGTCGTGGCGAGCGCGCCCAACAGCGCGGTGGTTACGACCCAATCAGCTTTCATGATGCTTTCCTTTGCCGACAGTGCATGTCATCGCGACGACGTGTCGCATTCATGAAGCCGGTGGCGACAAAAGAAATTGATCAGGATCAAATGCCGGCGATTAGACGTCGGCGGGGCGTGTGTGAAAATAAATTTGTTGCAAAAATGACGCAGCTAGAAATCACAGGCGATACCGTTCACTTCCCAATCGCCAAAGCGGGCCGGATCAAGACCACCTCGGCCATTGATCTCGCCTGGCGCGGAGGGCACGAGTGCTGCCTCACGGCGGCGGGCTTCGGCCTCGGCAAGGGCGCGTTGGGCGGCTGGCGTCGGGTTTACGGACCGCGCCGGAGTTGCGGACGGTGTGTCTTTGACGTTTCCATTGTCCATGATTGGGGATAAGCCTCGCCACTCACGCAAGTCAAGCAGGGCAGGGGCGATCGACATGCGCATCAAGGCCGAACGTCATCAATTACCCGAAATACCGGGCCTTGCCGCGCGCCGGGTGGCGGTTGGCGCCATCGACGCGGTGCTGAACCGGCATGAGCGCCTGGATGAGGCTATGGAAAGCGACCCCGGGCTGGCACGGCTCGAGCCCCGCGACCGCGCCTTTGCAACCGCCCTTGCGCGGACCACCATGCAGCGTCTTGGCGAGGTCCTTGCCCTTGTGGAAGGCCATCTGGCGCGCGGCTGGCCGTCGCGCGGTGGGCCGCTCAAGGCCATTCTCGCCTGTGCCGCTGCCCAGCTTTTGTATATGGATGTCGCCGAACACGCCGCCGTTGACCAGGCGGTGCGCCTTGCCCGCGAGGACAAGGACGCAGGCCACTTCACCGGCCTTGTCAATGCGGTCTTGCGGGCCATCACACGTGAGGAGAAGCCGGCGGCACAACCCCTGGCCAATCTCCCGCCATGGCTGATGGCGCGGTGGATGAGGGCCTACGGGGCGGACGTCACCGAGGCGATGGCCGCCGCTCAACTGAGCGAGCCACCACTTGATGTGACGGCGCGCTCCAACGCCAAAGCATGGGCCGACACACTCGGTGGCAAACTCCTGCCGCAGGGGACCATCCGCCTCACCAGCCATTCAGGTCCGATTTCAGCGCTCCCGGGTTATGAGGAGGGCGCGTGGTGGGTGCAGGACGCGGCAGCCTTGCTGGTGGTGCTGGCGGCAGGCGCGCTCAAGGGCGCGAGCGTCCTTGATCTGTGTGCTGCACCCGGCGGCAAGACTGCGGCGCTGGCTGCCCGGGGCGCCAAAGTAACGGCGGTTGACCGCGACCCGGCGCGGCTGGCGCGCCTCATGCGTAATATGGACCGGCTGCACCTCAAGGTTCAGCCGGTGGTGCGCGACATGATGGAGGTCGACCTTGGCGGGCCTTACGATGTCGTTCTTCTCGACGCGCCGTGCTCGGCAACGGGTACGCTGCGCCGCCATCCCGACGTCGCATGGCTGAAGCGCGAAAGCGATATCGCCACGCTCGCGCGCCAGCAGGCGGCAATGCTGGATCGCGCGGCGGCGCAGGTCGGCGATGGCGGCCTGCTGATTTATTCCACCTGTTCGCTTGAACCGGAAGAGGGTGAGCAGCAGGTGACATCCTTTCTCGTCCGCAACCGTGGCTTTGCCCTTGACCCGATCGCGCCGGACGAGATCGGCGGCTTTAGCGACATGGTTGCCGGCGTGGGCACGCTGCGCAGCCGCCCCGATATGCTCAAAGAGGATGGGGGTATCGATGGATTCTTTGTCGCCCGGCTGCGCAAAATAGCGCAGGATTGAGCCGGGTTGCCGAAACGGAAGAGTATGGCAAGGGCAAAGAGCGAAGCAGGGGCGAGGAGCGTTCGCCGCCAGGTGCTGGGGGATGTCGTGCGCGGGTTCGTGGCGGCAGCGGCACAAGGCCCGCTGCGGCGCATGATGCATGGCTGGTCGCCGTCGGCGCCGATGGTCGCGGTTCCCAATCCGCTGCGGGCGGGAAATTTGCGGCGCGGCGAGTCGTTGCTTGCCGGCAAATTCACGGTTGCCGGCCGGATCATCGAGAATGAAGC
>NZ_JAKFWN010000039.1:0-70898 GCF_021731865.1 Raskinella chloraquaticus (SeqCode)
GTCATATGATCGAGCAAACGGAAATCCTGGAACACCATGCCGATACGCCGACGGGTTGCAGCGATATCGTAGGCGGTTATCGTGGCAACGTCCTGATCGAAAATGCGCGCCGCGCCGCGCGTTGGCCTGAGGGCCATGAACATGAGGCGCATGAGCGTGCTTTTTCCCGCGCCGGACGGCCCGGTGAGAAACTGGAACGAATGCGGTTCAATGACAAAGCTGACGTCGTGAAGCACCTCAGGCCCCAGATCGTAGCGCAAGCCGACATTTTCAAAAACAATCAACCGCTGCGCTCCCCACTGGCACTGTCATCGTCACCACCGTCCCGGCAGCAACACCCGATCACACGCGATCAGACGAGGCCATATATCTGTTCCACGCCCAACGTGGTTTCCAAACCTTTAACGCTTGGCCGCTAGGCTTGCATCACGTTAAACCGAAGCAGCCTCGATTCTCCCATGCGCATTGTCTGTCCCGATTGCCAATCTGCCTATGACATCAAAGCTGCCATGCTTGGTGACAAGGGCCGTATGGTCAAATGCGCTGACTGCAGCAACAAATGGTTTCAGGCGCCGGCGCCCGAGCCCGCACCTGCAGTCGAGATGCCGGAGGAAAGCGACCCTTGGGCCGAAGTTGCCGAGGAGGATGCCGCAAATGCCGCCGCCATGGCGTCACAAGCCAGCGAACAACCCTTGCCCGCCGATCAGGTGCAAGACGACATGGTCGCGGGTCCGCGGCTGCTGAAGACGGGCGGAAAAGCGCAAAAAAAATTACGAAACTTCCCCCTGTCCCCACCCCTGGCAGTCTTTGCGGCGCTATTGGCGGTCATGGTGCTCGCCGTCGCTCTGCGTACACCCTTGGTCAGAATGCAGCCTAATCTTGCCGGCTTGTTCGCCGCGATCGGCCTGCCAGTCAACACGCGTGGTCTGGCGATTGAGGCGGTCGTGCCAGCGCTTGATACCGAGCATGGTCGGCGCACGCTTTTGGTCTCCGGGACAATCCGTAATCTGACGCGAAGCGACCTTGATATCCCCGAGATGCGTCTGGCCATCCTTGACGCTAGCGGCAAGGAAGTCGCAGTCCTGGCTGCCGCACCGCCGCAACCGCGCCTTGACGCCGGCGCCACCATTCCCTTCTCGACCAGACTTGCGATGCCGGCCAGCGCTGCCCAGCGTTTCGAACTGCGCTTTGCCCGCTCTGCATCGGCACCACAGGCGTCAACCCCTTAAAATCACAATGAATTAACGTGAGTTAGCTGACCTCATCGTAATATTGCCACACCGACCAACTAAGGCTTTGAATCCTGCTTTTTCGACATGATAACAACGGAGTAGAATACATGGCGCGCGTCCTCCTGGCCGAAGATGATGACGGAGCAAGAACCCAGCTGAAACGCGCGCTGGCAAAAGATGGCCACGACGTCGTCGACGCCAGCGATGGGGGTGAGGCACTGAGCGCACTCCAGGCCGCTCCTCACAGTTTCGATCTGCTGCTGGCCGACATCAAAATGCCGGTGATGGACGGCATCGCCCTTGCCCTTGCTGCCGTCCGCGACGCGCCTGATCTGCCGATTATCCTGATGAGCGGCTATGCTGACCAGCGCGCGCGCGCCAGCAATCTCAGCACTCTGGTGCGCGACGTGATCACCAAACCCTTCACCCTGGCTGAACTGCGCGGGAGCATCGCCCGGGCTCTGGCGCCAAGCCATTCACCTGACACCATCGCCAATTAAAGACTGTCGCGGTCAGAACGGGCGCAACAAGCGCTCAAGATAGTCACGCTCGACCTGAGAACGATTGGGATCAGCCAGCCGGCGCCGCACATCCTTGAGAATTTCCTGGATGCGCTGCCCGTCAGGCCCTGGAATGCGCACGCCCGATTCCTGAAGACCATCATGGTTCTCGCGATTGTGGTCGCGCCCCAGCGGGTCGGAGTTCTGATTTCCCCGCCCATCGGCGCGTGCCTGGGGGTTGCCCGGATCGCCATCCGGGCCGCCTTCACCTTGCCCCAGCATTTCCCGCGCCAGCTGATTGGCGCCGCGCCGCAGATTTTCCAGCGCCTTGTTTTGCGGTGGCAGGGCTTCGGCTGCCCGTCCCTGCCCTAACTCGCCTTCCGCCTGGCCCATCTGCCCATCGGCCTGCCCGAAAGGAGGGCCGGGATCATGTCCGCCCTCACGCAGCTGGTCGATGAAGCGTTGCAGGCGCTCGCGCAGCGCCTGCTGGTTCTCCTGCAGGCCACCCAGGCCCTGCTCCTGCCCCGGCTCGCCATTCTCGCCGGGCTGTTCGCCTGGCTGTCCGGGGCGCTGCTGACCGCCCGGCCGCTGTTGACCCGGGCGTTGCTGGCCACCCGGCTGGCGGCGAGTGCGCTGGCGCTCACGAAACGTCTGGTCGAGTAATTTCTGCTGCTCACGGATGATATCGCCAAGTTCCTGCAGCAATTGCTCGTCGCCGCCGGGATTCTCGTCCGCAAATTGCGGACGGGCATTGCGCAGCGCGTTCAGCAAGTCCCGCAATTGCGCCATCCGCTCCTGCGCTTCCTGATGACGCCCCTGGCGCAGAAGACTTTCGATCTCGCGTAACAGCTTGTCGATATCCTGTTGGGATATGACGCGCTCTTCGCCCGTTCGTGGTGGCTGCTGGCGACCCTCGCGCCGATCCTGAAAGGCGCGCTCGGCCAGTTCCCGCATCAGGTCCTGCATCGCCTGGCGCAGATCGCGCATGATATCGCGCAGTTCCTGCTCGTTTGCCCCACGCTCCAATGCCTGTTCGAGCCGCTCCTGCGCTTGCCGCAGCGCCCGTTCGGCCGGCGACAGATCGCCATCCTCGATGAGAACGGCAACCTCCCACATCGCCTCAACGACCGCGCGCAGCTCATCATCATCGCGCGCCTGGATCAGACGATGATACAGGCTGCGCAGCGACAGATATGTCTTTTCCTCAACGACCCGGCGCTCGGGATCGATCACCAGCGCATCAAGCACCAGGGCAGCATGCTCGCGCTGATGGGCGTCCTGGGCCAGTAACCGCCGCTGCTCGACCAGCACGCGGGCAATCGGCTTGGTAAAACGGCGCTGGGGTAATTCGATGATGAGCGTCTGCGAGCGACCTTCCTGGCCGATATCATCACGGGCAACCAGCGTCATGCTGGCCAACCCGCCGGCCCAGGGATGAGCGGTGAGATCGCGGGTGAGTGTGGTGCCGGGATTGTGTCCGCGCGTGCCACCAATCGCGAGCGGCAATTCAGGCGGCTCCACGAGCGGGCGCGGCGCGGTCGGCTTGGTGTAACCGAAGGTGCGAGCAGATGCGGGCGGATCAAGCGGCTTGAACTCGGCGAAGGCCTGCGCCACGGCGTAATCATCATCGCTGCGATAGCGCAGCCTGAGCGCCCCGCTTGGCGTCTTCTGCACCGGGCCGTCAAAGCTGATCGATGGCGCCCGGTCAGGATCAACCGCAATCGTCCACTGCCGCAACTGCAGCCCATCACGCGCAAGATTGATCACGCCATCCAGATCAAGCGTCGCCCGGAAGGCCCGCGCCTGGCTGCCAAGCGTCGCCTCCGCCTCGCCGCTCGCCGCAACGCCATTAAAGGTCAACGCAATACCCTCGCCGCGATCACTGCGCAGCATCAGGATACTGCCCGCCGGGACGCGCAAGGCGCCCTCTTGCGCCCGTTTGTCAACGGCAAGAAACACCGTCGGGCGCCCCGTATAGGCTGGCGGCGTGATCCATGCGTCAATACGCGCAGGCGGCGTTGCAACCCCGCTGGCCGTAAACACCAGCCTGACCCGCTGCCAGGCGCTAGGACCAGCAAAGACGGAGCCAACAATCAACACCAGAAGCATCGCCGCGCGCAGCTGGAAGGGGTCATAACGCGCCATGTCAGGGCGCGGACGCTCCACCCTGACGAGGGCTGCACGCGCCAATTCGCGGCGCCGATGCGCCTGCCACAGACCGCGCGTCGTCGCATCATCGCTGGAAGCGGGCAGAGTGTCATAGAGGGCACCGAGCGGGCGATGCACAAGACCGCCGCCGCGATCAAGCCGGTCAATAGCGTCCTGTCGTCCCGGCATCGTAAGCTGCGCCAGTGGCGCCAGGCTGGCCAGGAACGCCGCGCCAATCACGCACAAGCCGGCAAACCGGCCATGACCATCAACCAGACCCCAGATGCCGAACCATGACAGGCAGAGGAAAAGACCAACAACCATCGCCGGCCACACGAGCGCCGGCCAGGTTCGCTCCCACAGCACAACATAGCGTGACAAAAGGATACGCTTCTCAAGCTGATCGACGATCCGGCGGCTGGCCGGATCATCGGGGAAGTGCTGGTCGCTCGCGTCCGCCTTGCTCATTCTCAGGTCCACTTCGCTTGGAACCGGCGCCGGCGGCAATCAGCCGCCCGATCACACAGCCTAGGACGCAATTGCGTTCTCTCCAAGCCCTGCCGCTGCCTGGAGAATGATCAACCCTCGGTGAGCCAGGGCGCCAGGCGATCAAGCCCGATCAATTCCTCGTAGGTCTGCCGTGGCCGGATCACCGCGTAACGCGGGCCATCGACAAGAATTTCGGGCACAAGCAGCCGCTGATTATAGGTCGACGACATCGACGCGCCATAGGCGCCCGCACTCATGAAGGCAACAAAAGCGCCGATTTCAAGAGGTGGCAGCAGGCGTTGCACGGCAAAACTGTCGCTTGATTCGCAGATCGGCCCGACCACGTCATAGGGCTGCCGGGCCGCGTCGCTGTGCTGCTGCAGCGGCCAGATATCATGATGGGCGTCATACATGGCAGGGCGCACCAGATCGTTCATCCCGGCATCCAGCACCACGAAAGTGCGCTCGGCACGGACATTGAGCGCCACCACGCGCGCAAGCAGGATGCCGGCATTGGCGATGATCACCCGTCCCGGCTCGAAACCGAGGTGAACGTCAAGGCCGTGAGTGACGCGGCGCACCATCGCCGCATAGGTTTTCACCCGCCCTTCATCCTCGCTGCCCGCCTCTCGTGCATCATAATGAACGCCAAGCCCGCCCCCAAGATCAAGATGGGTGACATTGTAGCCGGCCGCCCGCGCCGCACGCACGAGTTCAACCAGGCGCCCGAACGCCTCCTCAGGCTGGTCGAGATCAAAAATCTGGCTGCCGATATGGACCGCAAAGCCGCGCATGAGAATACCGGGCAGGCGGGTGCCTTCGCCGTAAAGACGCAAGGCATCGGCATGGCTGATCCCGAACTTATTGCTCTCATCGCCCGTCGTGATCTTGGCGTGAGCGCCAGCCCCGATCGCCGGATTGATCCGCAGCACCGTATTGACGCTGCGCCTAAGCGCGCCGGCAATGGCCGACAGGCGATAGAGCTCGCCTGGCGTCTCGACATTGATCTGCTGAATGTTGCGCGACACCGCGTAATGCAGCTCGCCATCACTCTTGCCAACCCCCGAAAAGACGATCCGCTCGGCTGGAACACCGGCAGCCAGAGCCTTGCGGATTTCACCTTCGGAAACCACGTCGACGCCGCCGCCCAGCCGCGCCACCGTGCGCAGGACGGACAGATTGCCATTGGCCTTCATCGCATAGAAGATATCAACCGGCAGCGGCGCGAAGGCCGCGCGGAAGACGCGCATATGACGCTCCAGCGTCGCGCTAGAGTAGACATAGGCGGGCGTCCCGGTGTCCGCCACCAGCCGAGCAAGATCGACGTCCTCGGCGTGGAGAATGCCATTTCGATAGTGAAAATGATGCATGGACCTGCCCGTTTTTATGAGCGTTAATCGGCTGCCGCGTCAGTCGTGCAGGTCGCGGCAAACGACATCACGGTGAGCGGGCAACGATCCTAGTTGAGAATGACGTCAATGGGCAGGGATCTGAGCGGTGGCACCGGCTGCCGGCTGGTTTTGGGTTCAATCGCTTTACCATTGGCGTCACGCGGCGGATCGATCGCCTTGCGGCCTTCCTCGTTCCAGGGCGTGACCTGATCGAGGCTGACGGGATACTCAATCGGGCTCTTCTTGCCGCAGGCGGAAACGGCAAGGGCCAGACACAGGGCCAGAGCAAGGCGGCTTGCAGACAAGGTGACGTCTCCCTAAGGACAATGGGCTCGTTTACACCATCGCGCCTTCACTTACCAACCCCTGGTGAGCCGGCAAGCGATTTAAGCCATCGGCGTGCCGCCCGCCGCACATTGGCTGGCGCCGTGCCACCTTCCGACACCCGGCTTCTGACGGACGCCGATGGCGAAAGAACGGCAAGCACATCAGCCGTGATGGCGCCGTGCTCGGCCTGCATGGCGGCAAGCGGCACGCGATGCAGCGGCACGCCCGCCGCGACCGCGCGCGCAACAATGCGCCCCGTCACATGATGCGCCTCGCGAAACGGCAGACCAAGCGTGCGCACCAGCCAGTCGGCAAGGTCAGTTGCGGTTGAATAGCCGGCACCAGCGGCCTTTTTCATGGCCGCTTCGTTGAACGTCGCTTCGCTCAGCATGCCGGTCATCGCCGCAATGCACAGTGACAGGCTGGGGAGAGCGTCAAAGAGCGGCTCCTTGTCCTCCTGCATGTCCTTGCCATAGGTGAGCGGCAATCCCTTCATCACGGTCAGCAGCGCGATCAACGCCCCATTGATGCGCCCCGTCTTGCCGCGCACCAGCTCGGCTGCATCCGGATTCTTCTTCTGCGGCATGATGGAGGAGCCGGAGGAATAGGAATCGGACATGGTGAGAAAGCCGAAAAAGGGTGTCGTCCAGATCACCATCTCCTCGGCAAAGCGCGACAGATGCATGGCGGCAATGGCGGCAGCTGCCAGCACCTCGATGGCATAATCACGATCAGACACCGCATCGAGCGAATTGCGCATCGGCCGCGTAAAACCCAATGCCTTTGCGGTCATCTGACGATCGATGGGAAACGACGTGCCGGCAAGGGCCGCCGCCCCCAGGGGCGATTCATTGAGGCGCGCACGCGCATCGGCAAAGCGGCTGCGGTCACGTCCCGCCATCTCCACATAGGCCAGCAGATGATGGCCAAGGGTCACCGGCTGGGCTGTCTGCAGATGGGTGAAACCGGGCATGACGCTGCCCGCATGCTCCAGCGCCAGCTTCGCCAGAACCTCCATGTAAGACGTGAGCTGCACCTCGATGTCATCCACCGCATCACGGACCCACAGGCGCACATCGGTCGCCACCTGATCATTGCGCGAGCGCGCCGTGTGCAAGCGCTTTGCCGGCTCGCCGATGAGTTCGGCAAGGCGGCTCTCGACATTCATGTGGATGTCTTCAAGCGCACGCGAGAATGTGAATGTGCCTTGATCAATCTCGCTCTTGACCTGATCAAGCCCGTGGTCGATGGCTGCGCGGTCGGCAGCCGAAATAATCCCGGTTTGCGCCAGCATGGCTGCATGTGCCTTGGACCCGGCGATATCCTGGGTGTAGAGCTTCTTGTCGAAGTCGATGGAGGCGTTGATTTCCTCCATGATGGCAGCCGGCCCGGCGGAAAAACGTCCGCCCCACATCTTGTTGCTCATGCGTATCGGTTCCTGACGGCGCGCGGTTTGGGACAGAACAGAAAAAGGGAAGGGTTAAGTGGCAAGTCAGCAAAACAACCGGAGGCTGTTGGTTGGCGCCCTCCTGTCGGCGTTCGGCCTGTTTGCAAGCATTGGCGCCGTATACGGGATCAGCGGGCTTTCTGGCAACAGCCCAGCAGCCGGCGAATGCGCGCTTGCCACCGCAAATGCCGAGACGCTGGCGCCGCTTGCCATCGGCGACGTCGCCGCCTTCCGCGTCGAGAAGAAGCCGGTGATCGCGCCCGATTTCACCTTCCGCGACGGCGAGGGCAATGAACGCCGCGTCGCTGATTTCAAGGGTCGCACCATCCTTCTGAATTTGTGGGCGATCTGGTGCGCCCCCTGCCGCCACGAAATGCCGGCGCTCGATGCCCTGCAGGCCAATCTCGGCAGCAAGGCGTTTGAGGTGGTCGCCGTCTCCATTGATCTCGGCAGTCCGGAAAAGCCGCGTCAGTTTCTGTCCGAAATCGGCGCCAAATCACTCGCCTTCTACCACGACCCGACGGGCAAAGCCTTCTTTACACTGCGCGCCGCCGGCCGCGCCATCGGCATGCCGGCGACACTGATCATCAATGCCGAGGGCTGCGTCGCGGGACACATGCTGGGGGCCGCCAACTGGTCATCAAATGATGCCGTCAAGCTCATCCTGGCCGTGCAGAAAGCGCAGGAAAAATAGGTGGCGAACGCTTAGCCCGTGAAACGCGTTGCTTGCGGTTTGTCCTGCGGCACTTGCGGCGAGAACTCCTTCGCGTCGGCAAACGCAGCAGCAAAAGCCGGCCGCTTGGACAATCTCGAGATATAGCTGCGGAACACGTCATCGCGGCACATGCCATAGCCGCGCGCCCAGAACACACAATGCCCCATCATGCAGTCGGCGGCGGAAAACATCTCGCCACCGATGAAGCTTGCCGCCGTGAGGCGCTTGGCGAGCTGCGGCTCGATCTCGTCGGCAAATTTCTTGCGATAGCGCGCAATCGTCCGGGGGTCGCGCTCGGCCGACGGCAGGACATGCTCATGGATGCGTATCTGCCACAGCATCATATCGACCGGGCCGGCGCCAAAATGCAGCATCTGCAGGTAATCGGCGCGCGCTGATGACAATCCCGGTGGTGGCGCGAGTTGATGACCAGGATAGGCATCAGCCAGGAATGCCAGCATCGCAGCGCTTTCATGCATGACCTGCCTCGTGCCGTCCTCCCACTCGATGTCAAGAACCGGCACGCCGTGATTGGGATTGAGACGCAGGAACTCCGGCCCATATTGCTGGCCATCATAGAGGTTCACGCGCTCCATCTCGAAAGCATCCCCCAGCACCTCATGCAACAACCATTTGACGCGCGCGCTGCGCGAAGCCGGGTAATGATAGAGTTTGAGGCGGGTGATCGACATGGGTGTAACCTCGTCGCGACGATTGAAGAGGACGCAACATAGCCCCAATATGGGTGCCGGTTGCAACGCCGATTGCCCTTAACGTAAGCTTGCTTAACGCTGCGCATCCCACGCCCGCGCAGCCAGTGTGGATCACGCCATGCCAGACATGATGGTCGCTCAAACCGGCACGCCGGCATCTCACCCTGCGGACAATGCGCGCCAGCTTGCTGCCGATTTCGATCTGCGGCACCTGCCCGCGTCATTCTACGACGACCCCTACCCGACCTTTCACGCCCTTCGTGCGAGCAACCCGGTCCTCCCCCTTGGTCCCGGCAGCTACCTGCTGACGCGCCATGCCGATCTCATGACCGTCTACAAGGACGCGAAACTCTTCTCGTCTGACAAAAAGGCGGAATTCCTGCCCAAATTCGGCAATGGCCTGCTCTATCAGCACCACACGACAAGCCTCATCTTCAACGATCCACCGCTCCATACGCGGGTTCGCCGTATCATCGCGGGTGCGCTCAATCCGCGCGCTGTTGCTGATCTTGAAGGGCCGATGATCACCATGGTGGACGGGCTTCTTGATCGCATGGCGGCCAGGGGAGAGGCTGACATCATCGCCGATCTGGCGGCTTCAGTGCCGATCGAGGTGATCGGCAACCTGCTCGCCATCCCTCATGAGCGCCGTGGACCGTTACGCGACTGGTCGCTTGCCATTCTGGGCGCGCTTGAGCCGCAGCCAACAGCCGCCATGCTGGAGAGCGGGGAGATCGCGGTACGCGATTTTCTGGATTATCTGCGCGTGCTGGTCGCCGAGCGTCGGGCAAGCCCCGGTAACCCCGACAGCGACGTTTTGACGCGGCTCATCCAGGGCGAGACGGATGGCGAACAACTGTCAGAAATCGAATTACTGCAGAACTGCATTTTCATTCTCAATGCCGGCCACGAGACGACCACCAATCTCATCGGCAACGGGCTCTTCAATCTTCTCGAATGGCCGCAGGAAAAGGCAAGATTACTTGCCAACCCCGCGCTCATCACCTCGGCGATAGAGGAGTTCTTGCGCTTCGACAGCCCCGTCCAGCTCGGCAATCGCATCACCACCGCGCCAACCCGGCTGGGCGATGTTGATATGCCAGCCGGTACCTTCGTTACGCTGGCCATTGCTGCGGCAAATCGCGATCCCGCAGCATTCACCGATCCTGACCGGCTCGATCTCGCCCGCCTGAATAATCGCCACGTCGCCTTTGCATCCGGCGTTCACGTCTGTGTCGGCCTGACGATTGCCCGCATGGAAGGGCGCGTGGCGATCTTACGTTTTCTGCAGCGTTTCCCGAATTATCGCCTGTCGGGCGCACCTGTGCGTGGCAACCGGGCGCGCTTTCGTGGTTTTCTGGCGCTGCCCGTCCATCTCGGCTGAGTGCCGGTGCCGCAACGAGGCAGCACTCAGCGCGTTGGCACCGGCTTCTCGCCGCGATAATCGTAAAACCCACGCTGGGTCTTGCGCCCCAGCCAACCGGCCTCGACATATTTGACGAGCAACGGGCAGGGGCGGTATTTCGAATCAGCCAGCCCATCATGCAGCACCTGCATCACCGACAGGCAGGTATCAAGCCCGATGAAATCGGCAAGCTGCAGCGGCCCCATCGGATGGTTCGCCCCAAGACGCATGGCCGTATCAATGGATTCGACCGAGCCCACACCCTCATAGAGAGTATAAACCGCCTCGTTGATCATCGGCAGCAGGATACGGTTGACGATGAAGGCGGGAAAATCCTCCGCCACCGCCATCGTCTTGCCGAGTTTGCGCACCAGATTTTTGCAGGCATCAAAAGTGTCATCATCGGTGGCAATGCCACGGATGACCTCGACGAGGGGCATCAGCGGAACCGGATTCATGAAATGAATGCCGATGAAACGCCCCGGACGATCGGTCGACGCCGCGAGGCGGGTGATGGAGATCGACGACGTGTTGGACGCCAGAAGAGCATCCGGCCGCACCACCTTGCATACGGCGGCAAAAATCTTGCGCTTGACTTCTTCGTTCTCAACCGCGCTCTCGATCACGAGATCGGTATCAGCGAGCGCCTCGGGTTTTTCGCTCGCGGTAATACGCGCCAGTCCGGCAGCGCGATCAGCCTCCGTGATGGTCCCGCGTGCCACCTGGCGGGCCATATTGCCATTGATCGTCGCCAGCCCCGACTGCACGCGCTCGAGCGTCACGTCGCTGAGGATGACATCGTAACCGGCAAGCGCGCACACATGAGCGATACCATTGCCCATCTGCCCGGCGCCAATGATGCCAATCGTTCGGATATCTGGTGTCATAGACATGCCCCGCTCGCGCCTGGCCAGCCGTCGACCCTACCCCCGCGCCCCATGCTACTTGCCGATCTTGCTGAGTTCGGCCTGAAGTTCGGGCAACACGGTGAAGAGATCACCGACGAGACCGTAATCAGCCACCTGGAAGATCGGCGCTTCCTCATCCTTGTTGATGGCCACGATAACCTTGGAATCTTTCATCCCGGCCAGATGCTGGATGGCGCCTGAGATGCCGATGGCGACGTAAAGATCAGGCGCCACGACCTTGCCCGTTTGTCCCACCTGATAATCATTGGGCGCATAGCCGGCATCGACCGCCGCGCGCGAGGCGCCAACGGCTGCACCGAGCTTGTCGGCAAGCGGCTCGATCATTTCCTTGAATTTGTCGGACGAGCCAAGCGCCCGCCCGCCGGAGACGATGATCTTGGCCGATGTCAGTTCCGGGCGATCCGACTTCGACAATTCTTCAGCAACGAATTGCGACAGCCCGGCTGCGGCGGGAACGCCGACAGCCTCAATGGGCGCCGCGCCGCCTTCGGCTGCCGCCTTGAAGGAGGCTGTGCGCACCGTGACGACTTTTTTGGCATCCTGCGACTGCACCGTCTGGATGGCGTTTCCGGCATAGATCGGTCGCTCGAACGTATCAGCACCGTGAACGGCGATCACTTCTGAAATCTGCATCACATCAAGGAGTGCGGCGACGCGCGGCATGACATTCTTGCCGGTCGTGGAGGCAGCCGCGATGATCGCATCATACCCATTCGCAAGACTGACGATGAGGGCCGCCATCGGCTCTGCCAGCTGATGGGCAAGCGACGCATCATCTGCCACCCTGATTTTAGCCACACCGGCGAGCCTGGAGGCCGCCTGCGCCACCGTGCCGCACTGACTGCCCGCGACCAGCACATGGATATCGCCGCCCATTGCTATGGCAGCGGTCAAAGCCTTGTGGGTCGAATCTTTCAAAACATTGTCGGCGTGTTCAGCGACAAGAAGAATGGTCATCTTTTGGCTCCGTGAACCCTAGAGCATGCTGCGAAAAAAAGTGGAAACCGGCTTTTCGATAACAGCATGCGAAAACAATAAGATAAGAGCATGTTGCGATTTCGTGTTACCGCAATCTGTACTAGAGAACGCCCGCTTCGTTTTTCAGCTTGGCAACCAGTTCGGCAACCGACCCGACCTTGCCTCCCGCCTTGCGCTGCGGCGGCTCGGTCGTTTTCAGCACTTTGAGGCGCGGCGCCATATCCACACCGAAATCAGCCGGCGTCTTTTCATCAAGCGGCTTCTTCTTGGCCTTCATGATGTTGGGAAGCGAGGCATAGCGCGGCTCGTTGAGGCGCAGGTCGGTGGTCACGATCGCCGGCAACGTCAGTTTGACCGTCTGCAGACCGCCATCAACCTCACGGGTGACCGACAGGTCGGAGCCATTGATCTCGACCTTCGAGGCAAACGTGCCCTGTGCCCAGCCAAGGAGGGCTGCCAGCATCTGCCCTGTCTGGTTGCAGTCATCATCAATGGCCTGCTTGCCCAGAATGATGAGATCGGGCTTTTCCACCTCGGCGATGGCCTTGAGAATTTTGGCAACCGCCAGCGGCTCGCTCACCGCATCGGTTTTGACCAGGATACCGCGATCAGCACCCATGGCAAGCGCGGTACGGATGGTTTCAGCCGCCTTGTCCGGCCCGATCGATACCGCCACGATCTCACCTTTGGCGATGCCCTTTTCCTTCAGGCGGATCGCTTCTTCAATAGCGATTTCGTCAAACGGATTCATCGACATCTTGATATTGGCAAGCTCAACGCCCGACCCGTCGGCCTTGACCCGGATCTTGACGTTGTAATCGACCACCCGTTTCACCGGGACAAGTATCTTCATGACGGCGAGCGCTCCCTTGTCATGCCTTTTTATGGTTGGCGACCGTAACGGCCCCGTCCGGCAAAAGTCAACGCACCGCAACATCGCAGCGCCTGATTTCGCCAATCAGCCGGTATTCATACGTAAATTCGTCGCCGCATCGTCAGGATGATGACAGCCCCCGCAGCAAGGCCGCCGATATGGGCAAGCCATGCGACGCCATCGCCTTGCGCCCCGCTCAGCACCTGCCAGAATTGAATGACGATCCAGCCGCCTAGCGCCAGCCATGCCTCGACCCTGAGCGGCAGACGCCAGAAGAGCAACACCCAGACACGGGCATGAGGAAACAGCAGGAAATAGGCGGCGATAACACCCGCCACCGCGCCCGAGGCGCCGATCAGCGGGGCTTCGGAGGCGTGCGGTCCGAGCCAGGCAAATGTCAGCGCCGCAACAACGCCACATGTGAGATAAAACAGAACATAGCGCCAGGACCCCAGCGCATCTTCGATGTTGTCGCCAAACACCCACAAAAACAGCATGTTGCCGATCAGATGCAGCCAGTCGACATGAAGAAACATATAGGTGAACGGCGTCAGCACCTGCGGGATCAGATAAAGATGCGCCGGCAGATCGGCATAGCGGTTGAGAACAGCCGGTATGACGCCAAGCCCCAGGCTCGCTCGTTGCAACCCCTCATCACCGGCGACCAGGCCGGAACCAACCATGAGATGAACAAGGACCGTGAGGGCGATGATCGTCCAGTTGGCATAGGCATGAACGATGTGGCGTAGCGGATTGTCGTCGTGAAGCGGGATGACCATGGAGAGATCCTAGCACGCGCCGTCTTTTGACCACAGGACGTCCCCTTCGCCGCGACCATTCACATGGCGACCGGCGACAAAAAAGAAATCCGACAGGCGATTGACGTATTTGAGCGCGTCATCCGACACCCCCGCCCCGTCATGGGCAGCAAGCTCGACCATCAGCCGCTCCGCCCGCCGGCACACCGTCCGGCACTGGTGGAGATAGGCCGCAGCCGGCGTCCCGCCAGGCAGAATGAAGGCTTTGAGCGGCGGCAATTCGCCGGTGAGCCGGTCGATATCATCCTCGATGCGCTTCACATGCGCAGATGAGATGCGCGGCACCGGAAACGCCGGCGGCTCATCGCCTTCCGGCGTGCACAGATCGGCACCAAGATCGAACAGATCATGCTGGATGCGCCCCAGCATCGCATCCACCACCGGCTCGCGGTCAAGCGTGTGGAGGCGCGCCACGCCGATGGCGGCGTTGGTCTCATCGATTGTGCCATAGGCGCTGACCCGCAGATCGAATTTCTTCACCCGCTGGCCGCTGAAGAGCCCGGTCGTACCGTCATCACCCGTACGGGTATAAATGCGTGTTGCCATCGCCGACCTGTGCCTTTGTCCGCTAGCGGCCAGACAACCACAGAAGCGCCATCAACACCATGACAGCGACGAATTGCAGCATGACGCGCATGCGCATCAGACGCTGCGAGGTGTTGGCAGAGCCCCCCTTGGCCATGTTCCACAGTCCGCGAACAAGCACAACCACGACAGCCAAAACGGCCAGAAAGGAGAGAATTTTGACGATCGTGTCCATGGTGCCTCTACTCTCTCGCTGAAATGCTAATTGCTGCCTTCAAGCAGGCGCCGCGCAATCACCTGCGCCTGGATTTCGGCCGCGCCCTCGAAGATGTTGAGAATGCGCGCATCGCACAGCACCCGCGACACCGGATATTCCAGCGCAAAGCCGTTGCCGCCATGGATCTGCAAGGCATTGTCGGCGGCAGCCCAGGCGATCCGCGCGCCGAGCAGTTTCGCCATGCCCGCTTCAAGATCACAGCGCCGGCCACCATCTTTTTCGCGCGCCGCGAAATAGGTGAGCTGGCGGGCAATCGCTACTTCAACCGCCATCATGACGATCTTGTCGGCGACCCGCGGGAAGGCGATGAGCGGCTTGCCAAACTGCACCCGCTCGCTGGCATAGCGGATCGCCAGATCAAGCGCCGACTGGGCAACGCCGACAGCGCGCGCGGCCGTCTGGATACGGGCTGATTCAAAGGTCTGCATGAGCTGTTTGAAGCCCTGCCCCTCGACACCGCCCAGCAGATTGCCGGCCTTCACCTTGAAGCCGTCGAACGCAATCTCGAATTCCTTCATGCCGCGATAGCCCAGCACCTCGATCTCGCCGCCTGTCATGCCATCGGCTGGAAACGGATCGGCATCGCTGCCGCGCGGCTTTTCCGCCAGCAGCATGCTCAAGCCCCTGTAGCCTGGCGCCTGGGGGTCAGTGCGCACCAACAGCGTCATCAGATCGGCCCTGACCGGATGGGTGATCCACGTCTTGTTGCCGGTGACGCTGTAATGGTCACCCTCGCGCACCGCCCGCGTCTTCAGGCTCGCCAGATCTGACCCGGTATTGGGCTCGGTGAAAACGGCGGTGGGCAGAATGGCGCCGGAGGCAATCAGTGGCAGCCATGTCTCCTTCTGCAAATCCGTGCCGCCGGCGAGGATCAACTCGCAGGCAATCTCGGAGCGCGTCCCCAGCGAGCCAACACCGATATAGCCGCGCGACAACTCTTCCGAGACGACGCACATCGATTCCTTGCCAAGTCCCATGCCGCCGAATTCCGGCGGCACGGTGAGCCCGAAAACGCCGAGTTCCGCCAGTTTGGAAATGACCTCAAGGGGAATATAGGCGTTGTCGAGATGCCAGCCATGGGCATAAGGCGCCACTTCGCTGTCGCTGAACTTGCGCATCTCGGAGCGGATGGCTTCAAGCGTCTCGTCAAGCCCGCTATCGCCGATCACCCCATGTCCTGACCCCTCGCCTATCAGCGCGATGAGTTCGGCGCGGTTCGCTACCGTGTTGCCGGATGCCATCAGCGCCTTGACGGCCGGCGTCAGCGCCTGCGCCACCTCGGATTCGCTGAGATAAAGGTCGCTCGGGCGCACCATCTCGCCCTGGCTCATGGGGATGCCGCCAAAAATCTGTGTCAGATACTCGCCCGCACCAATCGCGATGATCAGTTCCTCGGTGCGGGTCAGCCGCCCATCCGCCGCCAGGCGCTCGCCGTACCGGCCAAGCTCCTGCAGCGCCGCGATCTGGGTCGCCAGCCACGCAAGCCCATGTGCGGCACGCTGTTCGCTTTCAAGCCTGACCGGATCAAGAGCTGCGCTGGAAATGACGCGCGCGCGGATCGCTGCTTGCGCTCTCAGCTTCAGCGTTTCGACCGCCGGCAACGCGTCCCCGACCAGGCTTGCCGCATCGCTCGGCACGAGGGAGGACATGGCAGTTGCAAGAGACATCGGGAACCCCCTCTAAAGACGACATGGCGTTGCTCACCTTGCGCTTAAAAGGTCTTTGCGCAGTGCACAATGCGGCTTTTGGCCCGGACCATCAACCGCGCGTCGCAAGATAGACACCCGCGGCAACCACCGCCATGCCTAAAAGCTGCAGCAGCACGAGCGTTTCACCGAACATCACATAGGCCTGCAACGCTGCCGTCGGCGGAATGAGATAGATGAGCGCTGATGTGCGCGCGACCGAGCCATGGCGGATCATCATGAGCAACAGGGCGATCGCGCCGATCGACAAAACCAGAACCGCCCAGGCAAGCGCATAGAACGTCTCCGGCACCAGATCGAAACGCATCGGCTCGAGCACGAAGGCAACCGGCAGCGTCACCAGGAAGGCGCCCAGGTATTGCCAGGCAGCGAGGGTACGCAGATCAGGGCTGCCAAGAAAGCGCTTCTGGTGGAAGGTACCAAACGTCACCGACACCATGGCCACCACGTTAACAGCCAGCGGAACGACCAGCCCGCTCAGTTGTTCGACATCAGTGGCAGCAAACTTCGGCTGAAGCACAATGAGAATACCAACGAAGCCAAGACCAACGCCTACCCAGCGCCGCAAGCTGATCGTCTCGCCGCTGAAAGGGCGGGCGAGGAGCGCGGTGAGGAGAGGTTGCAACGCAGCGATCAGCGCGGAAATCCCCGCCGGCAGGCCTTGCGAGATCGGCCACCACACACCACCCAGATAGACCGCGTGCATGAGCGCTCCCGACACCAGCATGTTGACGGCTTCGCGCTTGCTCGAGGGTTGTCGTGCGCCAGCCGCCAGCGCGAACGCACCCACCAGCAGACCGGCGGTGGCATAACGGACCGACAGAAAGGTCAGCGGATCAGCGTGTGGCGCGGCATATTTCGCAACGATCCAGCCGGTTGACCAGATAAAAACGAATATCGCCGGCGCCAGGCGAAGGATTAGGGCAGGCGTCATGGCGCGGTCGTAGACGAGGTGCCGGTTACAGGCAATCACCTAAAGGTATCTGGCGTTTGCCGCTGTCCCGCTCTATCTGCTCTCACGAGGGAGTGCCGATGCCTGTCTATTATTTCCTGCGCCGCTGCGTGACCGTCGCCTGGGACGCCTATTGGCGCTTCACCTATAATGATGGCTGGGCGATTGCGAGCCACATCGCGCTGTCGGCGTTGCTGGCAATCTTTCCCTTCCTTATTTTTGTGACCGCTCTGGCCGCTTTCTTCGGCACCGTCGATCTCGCCAATCAGGTGGTCGACCTGCTGTTTGCCGCCTGGCCGGACCGTATCGTCGTACCCATCCGCGCCGAGCTTGCCAATGTCCTGAGCAATCAGCGCCGCGATCTGCTGACGCTGGGTGCGGCACTGATGCTGTGGTTCTCGTCATCGGGCGTCGAGGCTGTCCGCGTCGGTCTCAACCGTGCCTATGGCGAGCGCGAGACGCGCTGGTGGTTCCAGACGCGGGCGCAATCGATGTTCTTCGTCGTCCTCGGCGCTTTCGGCCTGCTTGCCCTGTCCTTTTTCATCGTTCTGGCGCCAGCAGCCTTCCAGGCGGCTGAAGCCCTCTTCCCCAATCTTGCCGTCCAGATCGACGAATTGCAGCAGCGCGTGCTCACCTCGCGCTATGCGATTACGGCTGCCATCCTGCTGACGGCGCTCCTCTGCGCCCACCTGTTTCTGCCGGCCGGCTCGCGACGCCTGCGTGACGTGCTGCCCGGTATTGTCGTGACGCTGGTCCTATGGATCGTTGCTGCAACGACATTTGCCTATTACCTGACGCGCTTTGCCAATTACGCCCGCACCTACGCCGGCTTCGCCTCGGTGATGATCGCCCTGGTGTTTTTATACTTCATCGCCGTCATCTTCATTCTCGGTGGCGAATTGAATTCAGCATGGCTGCGCTCCCGACAGGCCAAACCGGCGCCGGCACCAACCCTCTTTCCCATCGATCGCTGAGGAAGGCGATACGCCGGCTAGGGCATGCTGCGAAAAAGTGGGAACCGGATTTTCGATAACAGCCTGCGAAAACAATAAGATGAGAGCAGGTTGCGATTCCGTGTAAACGCAATGCGCTCTAGGCACTGCCAAGAAGAATACCCGTCAGAAAGACGAGGAACCCGCCAAGCACCACCTGGAAAGCTGCCCGCATGAAGGGAGTATCCATATATTTGGCGCGGATCCACGCAATCACCCACAATTCGATGAGAACGATGACGCTTGCAATCGCGGTGGCGATCCAGAACGCATTGGGGACGCGGTCAGGCACCAGATAGGGCAGCGTATGGCCAACGCCGCCAAGCGTCGTCATGATGCCGCATACCGCCCCGCGCAGCCACGGCCCGCCGCGCCCCGTCATCGAGCCATCGTCCGACAGCGCTTCGGCAAAGCCCATGGAAATCCCCGCACCGATGGAGGCTGCCATGCCGATCAGGAACGTTTCCCAATTATTCTGGGTGGCAAAGGCCGCCGCAAATACCGGAGCAAGCGTTGACACTGAGCCATCCATCAATCCCGCCAGTCCGGGCTGGACATATTGCAGGATGAACATGCGCTTTTGCGTCGCCTCTTCTTCGGCGCGCGCGTCCGGCGTCAGATTGGCTTCCTCAAGCTTGCCGGCCATGTGCTCATGGCTTGCTTCGGCTGCCGCCAGATCGCCCAGCAGCTTGCGGATATCAGGGTCGCTCGCCCGCGCCATGGCGGTTCGATAAAATCGTGCCGCCTGATATTCCATCGTCGCCGCCTCACGGCGCACGAGGTCAAGCGTCAATGGCTGAAGCGTCCACACCGGCTTGTGGCGGATAAAACCCGAGACATCCTCGCGACGCACCAGCGGAATGTGATCGCCGAACTTGCTCTTGAACAGATCGATGAGGGAGCGGCGATGGCCGTCCTCCTCGATCGCCATTTCCTCGAAGATACGTGCCGAGGCGGAAAAATCAGCACGAAGCCGCTCGGCGATATCGCGATAGCGATGCGCGTCCTCTTCCTCGGCGGCAATGGCAAGCGCCAGTATTTCCTTCATCGACAGGCTGTCGAACGAGCGGCGTGAGAGCTGAAATCGGAACACGGATGCGATGCCTTCCACCTGATATAATTTAGAGGCATTCTAAACTGAGCGGATGCGGTTTGTGAAGCCCGCCGGGAGCCGGATCGTCTTACGCGACAATATGCGCCAGCGCCGCCCGCAGATCCCGCGGAACGGGGACGGGGCGGCGGGTTTTCGAATCGACATAAACGTGAACAAAATGCCCGTGCGCGGCGCATTCCCGCTCACCTTCGGCGAAAATACCGATCTCATAGCGCACCGAACTCGTGCCGATCCGGGCAGCGAGCACGCCCGCTTCCACAATCTGGGGATAGGACAGGGCGGAAAAATAGGTGCACCCCGTTTCGACCACGAGCCCGACAACGGCGCTCTCCAGCGGCTTTAAGCCGCCTTCCTCGATGAGGAAACGGTTGGCGGCGGCGTCGAAAAACGACAGGTAAACAACGTTGTTGAGGTGGCCATACATATCATTGTCCGACCAGCGCGTCGTGATGGTCGTAAAATAGCGGAAATCGCTGCGCGGGCGCGGCGCCGCCCTCATGCGAGCGCCTCGCTCAGGAATTGCCCGCCAAGCCTCAACCCCTCGCCGTCGATGCCGTGGCCAAGCCCCGGGCAGACATGGAAGCGCGCCGGTCGGCCCGCTTCACCCAGCGCCTGGGCCGCGTCAAACATGAAATTGATCGGCAGCATTTGATCCTGATCGCCGTGGATGAGCAGAATCGGCGGCGTTGCGGTGGCCTCGCCCAGATGTTCCGGCCCCGCGAGGAGCCCCGAATAGCCGAGAATGGCGCCCGGACCCCGCAGGCGGCGCAGACCGACATGAAGCGCCATCATCGTCCCTTGCGAGAAGCCAACCAGTGCCAGCCTGGTGCCATCAAGCGCGTAGCGTTGCAGCTCGCTGTCGAGATAGGCGTTGAGACCAGCGGCAGCAGCGCTCGTACCGCGCCAGCGCTCGGAGGGGTCGCGCATGGTGAGCGCGAACCATTGCCGGCCCATGGGCGCACCCGCACAGGGCTCCGGCGCATGCGGGCTTGCGAAGGCGGTATCGGGCAGGATGTGCGCCCAATGGCGCCCGATATCGATGAGATCATCACCATTGGCGCCGTAGCCATGAAGAAAAACAACCAGATTTTT
Source organism: Raskinella chloraquaticus (SeqCode) (assembly GCF_021731865.1). Taxonomy (NCBI): domain Bacteria; kingdom Pseudomonadati; phylum Pseudomonadota; class Alphaproteobacteria; order Hyphomicrobiales; family Phreatobacteraceae; genus Raskinella (SeqCode); species Raskinella chloraquaticus (SeqCode). The sequence continues at coordinate 20,625 of NZ_JAKFWN010000039.1, forward strand.
TGCCTTGCCGCCTGAGCTTGGCGCCAGGCGCGGACCGTTGAGCATGATTTACCCCGTTACCCCTTCGCGCATTTTGACGACGCGGTAATAAGCCCAGAGCAGCCGTGCCGCAACACCGCGCCAGGGCCGCCAGGCTTCCGCCATGGCAAGCAACGCCTTTTCCTTGGGCCGGCTATCCAGCGCGTAAGCAATGCGCACCGCCTCCTGCAGCGCCAGATCGCCGGCAGCAAAAGCATCGCCATGGCCCAGACAGAACAGGCAATAGATATCCGCCGTCCACGGGCCGATGCCGGGCAGCGCCGTCAATTTCTCCCGCACCCCGTCACTGTCGAGCGTCAGCAGCACGTCGTGATCAAGCTCGCCCTTCACCATCGCCTTGGCGGCTGCCTTGAGTGTTTTTACCTTGGCCGCCGAAAGGCCGGCGGCACGTAGCGTCGCCTCCCGCTTCAAGGCAAAGCGCTTGGGATCAAGACCTGGAACCAGTGCTTCCACCCGCGCCTCGATGGCATTTGCCGCCTTGACCGATAATTGTTGCGCAATCACGATACCGGCAAGGCCGGCAAAGCCGCCTGCGGAGCGACGCAGCGGCAGCGGCCCGGCAAGGGCGCTCATCTCGGCAAACACAGGATCACGCGTCATGAGCCAGGCAAGCCCGGAGGCGATATCCTCGTCCGAATCGATGCGTGTGCTCATGGAGTTTTCCTAGCATGGAGACGACCGCGAACGGGAGGGCGGCGCGCCTGCGCTTTGCGCCATCTCCCAACGGGGCGTTGCACCTTGGCCATGCCCTCTCGGCCCTGCTCAATGCCGAAGCGGCCCAACGCCTCAGCGGGCGGTTTCTCGTGCGCATCGAGGATATCGACCAGACCCGCAGCACCCCGGCGCACATCACCGGCATGCGCCGCGATCTCGCCTGGCTGGGCCTTGACTGGGAAAAGCCCGAGCGCCGCCAGTCCGGGCAAATGGCGGCGTATGGCGCAGCCCTCGACAGGCTGAAGCAGCAGCGGCTCGTCTATCCCTGCTTTGCCAGCCGCAGCGAGATTACGACGGCCATCGTCAGTCATATGGACTGGCCGCGCGATCCTGACGGCAGTCCGCTCTATCCGGGCTTGTGGCGCGACGCCGACCACAGCACCATCGCTGCCCGCCTGGCAGCTGGCGACAGACCAGCCTGGCGGCTCGACATGAGGCGCGCGAGTAAACAGGTGGGCGCGGTTACCTGGCATGAACTTGGCACCGATACACCACGCACGATCGACAACGATCCGGCCATGTGGGGCGATGTGGTGCTGGCACGCAAGGATATCGCGACGAGCTATCATCTTTCCGTTGTCGTCGATGATGCGCTGCAGGCGATCACGCATATCATTCGCGGCCACGACCTCTATCACGCAACAAGCCTGCATCGCCTGTTACAAGGCCTGCTTGGCCTGCCGCAACCTTCCTATCTCCATCACCGCCTCATCCTCGCCCCAGACGGCCGTAAATTATCGAAAAGCCGCAAAGACCAGAGCCTGGCAGGCTTGAGGGCCATGGGCGCAACGCCTGACGATATTCTCCGGCTGATCGGCTGGAACCCCGATGCCGATCTGGCCGGCCTATCCGCCAATGCCCAGAAACCAAAGCCACACACCGGTTGAGACAACGGCCAGCAGGCTCGAGAGGGCAATCGCCTGCGAAATCATCGCGATGCCGGTCTGGTGGCGCAAGGCGAAGAGATAGACATTGACGCCCACCGGAGCAGAGGCAAACACCACGGCGGTTGCCAGGTATATCGGCGGCAAAAGAAAGACATGGGCGCCGAGGACATAGACGAGTGCGGGTGCCGCGACGAGCTTCATGGCGCTGATGAAGAGCCCGCGATCGATCCGCCCCGCGATGCCGTAGCGTGCCAGAGAGCCGCCCAGGCTGATGAGCGCACACGGCACCCCTGTGGCCCCGAGCGCCAGCAGCAGCTGATCAGGCGGGCCAGCGAGCCTGAAGCCCGAAAAACTGAACAGAACGCCCGCGATGATCGCCAGAAACAACGGATGCGTTGCCAGCCCGCGCGTCAGGCTGCGCCCCATCTGCCCTTGTGGACCGCTTGCCGCCTGCTCCACCATCAATGTGGCGACAACCATCGAGAGCGGCAGATTGAGGCCGAGGATGAGCGCAATCGGCACGCCCACCTGCTCGCCATGCGCCTTCACCAGCAGCGGAATACCGATCATCACCGTATTGCCCATGGCCGCCGCCATGCCCGCCAGCACCGCTTCGCTCCGCGCCATCGCCAGAATCCGCCTGCCGAGGAATTGCGTCAGCGCCCAGGAAAGCCCGATCGCCCCGAAATAGCTCGCCCAATAGCCCCACGGGATCGTTGCGGGTAATGCGGAGGTCGCCAGAGTGCGGAAAAGGTAGGCCGGCATGGCGAGCACAAACGAAAACTGACCCACGCCATCGGCCGTTTCCGCCGTGATGAGGCGCAGCTTGACTGCCACCAGCCCGACCGCGATGAGCCCGAAGACCGGCAGGACGATGGCAAGGATCTGCGTCACATCCAGCCCCTTTGCGCCCGTCAATCATTGCGGGATCTACTGCCGCCGCCCGTTCTGATCATGCCTGTCAGGCGGCGACCGAAGTATGCTCGCCCACCAGCGCCACCAGGTCGAACATGATGCGGTTGAGATCGAAATCCTTTGGCGTATAGACCGCGCTGACGCCTGCTTTCTTCAGCGCTTCGGCGTCTTCGGTCGGGATAATGCCGCCAACCACCAGCGGAATATCGCTCAAACCGCGCGCTTTGAGCGTCGCCAGCACATCCGCCACCAGCGGCAGATGGCTGCCCGACAGGACCGACAGGCCGATGACATGGGCACGGCGCGCTATCGCCTGATCGACGATTTCGGCAGGCGTCAGGCGGATGCCATCGTAAACGACCTCGATGCCGCAATCGCGCGCCCTGACGGCAATCTGTTCAGCCCCGTTGGAATGCCCGTCAAGACCCGGCTTTCCGACCACAAACGTCATGCGCCGGCCAAGCTTCTGTGAGACCGCATCAACTGCCGCTCTCACGTCGTCGAGCCCCTCGACATCGTTGCGCGCTGCCCGCCCGACGCCGGTCGGTGCCCGGTATTGGCCGAAGATCTGGCGCAACGCCTCGCCCCATTCGCCGGTGGTGACGCCGGCCTTGGCGCAGGCAATCGACGGCTCCATGATGTTGCGCCCCGACGATGCAGCCGCGCGCAGAGCCGCCAGCGCTTCCGCCACCGCTTGCTCATCGCGGGCCTGACGCCAGGCTTCCAGACGCGCCACCTGCTCGGCCTCAACCGCCGGATCAACCATTTCGATCGCGTCCGCGCCCGTGCCAAGCGGCGAGGGATAACCATCCTTGAAGGCGTTGACGCCAACGACGATCTGCTCGCTTCTCTCGATCGCCTCAAGCCGCGCCGTATTGCTCGCAACCAAACGCTCTTTGAGATAGCCGCTATCAATCGCCGTCACCGCCCCGCCGATCTCGGCAATGCGCCGCAATTCCTCACGCGCCTGCTGCTTGAGTTCATCGACCTTGCGGGCGATTTCGGGCGAGCCATCGAAAATATCGCCATATTCCAGCAGGTCCGTTTCATAGGCCATGATCTGCTGCATGCGCAGCGACCATTGCTGGTCAAAGGGGCGCGGCAGGCCAAGCGCCTCGTTCCAGGCGGGCAGCTGGACGGCGCGTGCGCGCGCCTTCTTCGACAGCACCACCGCCAGCATCTCGATCATGATGCGCGAGATGTTGTTTTCCGCCTGCTGCTCGGTAAGGCCGAGGCTGTTCACCTGCACGCCGTAGCGAAAGCGCCGGTGCTTTTCATCCCTCACCGCGTAACGCTCAGCCGTGATCTCGTCCCACAATTCGGTGAAGGCGCGCATCTTGCAGATTTCGGTCACAAAGCGCATGCCGGCATTGACGAAGAAAGAAATCGAGCCGACGACGCCCCCGAACGCTTCCTCGCTCACATCACCCGAGGCTTTGACCGCATCGAGAATAGCAATCGCGGTGGCAAGCGCGTAGGCCAGTTCCTGAACCGGCGTCGCGCCCGCTTCCTGCAGATGGTAGCTGCACACATTCATCGGGTTCCATTTCGGCAGCGCCCGATTGGTGAAGGTGATGACGTCACGCGTCAGCCTGATCGAGGGATCGGGCGGAAACACGTAAGTGCCCCGCGACAGATATTCCTTGATGATGTCGTTTTGCGTCGTTCCCGCAAGGCACTGCCGGTCCTCGCCGCGCTCATCGGCCAACGCGACGTAAAGCGCCAGCAGCCACGGCGCTGTCGCATTGATAGTCATCGACGTGTTCATTTTCTCAAGCGGAATGCCGTCGAAAAGCTGGCGCATATCCCCAAGATGGCCAACCGGCACACCCACTTTGCCAACCTCGCCGCGCGCCAGAATATGGTCGCTGTCATAGCCGGTCTGGGTTGGCAGATCGAAGGCGATCGATAGCCCCGTCTGCCCCTTGGCGAGGTTGGCGCGATAGAGCGCGTTTGACTTTTCCGCCGTCGAATGCCCGGCATACGTCCTGAAAATCCAAGGTTTATCGCGCATGGCCTGCTCCCCGCAGCGTGCTGAGTGACGCCCTTATCGCAGCGCACAAGAGCTGTGACAAGATTGCACGAAGACGGATGATGATCACAGGGAGGGGGCAGACTGATCAGCTGCGACAGATCGCGACGTCTGCCAATATGAATTCCGCCTTATGCCCCCGCTCAAGCAGAGGCTTGCCGCTCTCGCCTTGCCGCACTACACTGTGCAATGCACAATTTTGCGCTGCGTTGCATCAGACCTGGAGAGACGCCGATGTCCGCGACCGCTGCCAAGCCTGTCCTGGTGAAGGCGAGTTATCCGATTAATGAAATTCCGCCGCTTGGCCACGTGCCCGAGCGTATGACCGGCTGGACGATCCGCAAGGACCGCCACGGCCCGCCTGACACCTCGATGTTGCTCGAGGAAGTGCCGACGTGGACGATCGGTGATGACGAGGTGCTGATGCTGGTGATGGCAGGCGGCGTCAATTATAACGGCGTGTGGGCGGCCCTCGGACAACCGATCTCGCCGCTCGACGGCCACAAGCAGCCCTTCCATATCGCCGGCTCCGATGCGTCAGGCGTGGTGTGGGCAGTCGGCCCCAAGGTCAAGCGCTGGAAAATCGGTGATGAGGTGATCGTCCATTGCAACCAGGACGATGGCGATGACGAGGAATGCAATGGTGGCGATCCGATGTTCTCGCCCTCCCAGCGCATCTGGGGTTACGAGACGCCGGACGGCTCATTTTCGCAATTCTGCCGCGTGCAGGCCCGCCAGCTGATGCCGAAACCCAAACACCTCACCTGGGAGGAGGCAGCCTGCTACACTTTGACGCTGGCCACCGCCTATCGCATGTTGTTTGGCCACGCCCCGCACACCTTGAAACCCGGTGACAACGTTCTCGTCTGGGGCGCCTCCGGCGGCCTTGGCGTCTTCGGCGTCCAGCTTGCCGCAGCCTCCGGCGCCAACGCCATCGGCGTCATTTCGGATGAATCGAAGCGTGATTACGTGTTGAGCCTCGGTGCCAAGGGCGTCATCAACCGCAAGGACTTTACCTGCTGGGGCCAGATGCCGACCGTCAATTCCGAGGAATATGGCGCATGGACGAAGGAAGCCCGCCGCTTCGGCAAGGCGATCTGGGATATCACCGGCAAGAAGGATGTCGATATTGTTTTCGAGCATCCCGGTGAAGCCACTTTCCCGGTCTCCTGCCTGGTGGTGAAGCGCGGCGGCATGGTCGTTTTCTGCGCCGGGACATCAGGCTTCAATATCACGTTTGACGCCCGCTATGTGTGGATGCGCCAGAAGCGCATTCAGGGCTCTCATTTCGCTCACCTGAAACAAGCCTCCGCCGCCAATGAATTTGTCGTGCGCCGCCTTGTCGATCCCTGCATGTCGGAAGTCGTCCCGTTCGAAAAAATCCCGGCAGCCCACATGAAGATGTGGAAGAACCAGCACGCGCCCGGCAACATGGCCGTCCTCGTCTGCTCTCCGCGGCCCGGTCTTCGTACCTTCGAGGATGTTCTGGAAGCGCACGCCGGCGCCTGAACGAACCTTGCGCCCGGCGCTGGCGACCGCTATGACCCCGCGCGCCTGAAACGCGCGCAGGAGATAAGCGATGGCCAATTTCAAACTGCTGCTTTTGCCCGGTGACGGCATCGGCCCCGAAGTGATGGGCCAGGCCGAGGCCATCGTCAGCTTTCTCGACAAACAGGGCATTGTCGGATTTTCCGTCGAACGCGATCTGGTCGGCGGCGCTGCCTATGACGCGCACGGCGTGGCGATCAGCGATGCGGCCATGGACCGGGCGCAGGAGGCCGATGCAGTCCTCTTTGGCGCCGTCGGCGGGCCGAAATGGGACAAGGTGCCCTATCAGCACCGCCCGGAGGCCGGGCTTTTACGGCTACGCAAGGATATGGGGCTTTTTGCCAATCTGCGCCCTGCCATCTGCTATCCAGCCCTTGCGGACGCCTCTTCGCTCAAAAAAGAGCTGGTCGAGGGGCTCGACATGATGATCGTGCGCGAGCTGACGGGCGGCGTCTATTTCGGCGAGCCCAAGGAAATCGTCACGCTGGAGAATGGCGAGAAGCGCGGCGTCGATACGCAGGTCTACACCACCCATGAAATCGACCGCATTGCCCGCGTTGCCTTTGATCTGGCGCGCCTTCGCCGCAACAAGGTGTCATCGGCCGAAAAGCGTAACGTCATGAAAACCGGCGTTTTGTGGAACGAGGTGGTAACCGCCATCCATAAGCGCGATTATAGCGATGTGACGCTCGAACATGTGCTGGCCGATAATTGCGCCATGCAGCTCGTGCGCACGCCAAAGCAGTTCGACGTCATCGTCTGCGACAATCTCTTTGGCGATATTCTCTCAGACGTTGCGGCCATGCTGACGGGCTCGCTTGGCATGTTGCCCTCAGCCTCTCTTGGCGCAACGGACATCAACACCGGGAAGCGCAAGGCGCTCTATGAGCCGGTTCATGGCTCGGCGCCTGATATCGCCGGGCAGAGCGCTGCCAACCCTCTGGCGATGATCGCCTCGCTTGCCATGGCGCTGCGCTATTCGTTTGGCGAGGGGAAACTCGCCGACGCGCTGGAAGCAGCCCTTGCCGATGTCCTGGCCGCCGGCACCCGCACCCGCGATATCGCGGCGCCTGGCACCAACGCCGTATCGACGACGGACATGGGCAGCGCCGTGCTGAAAGCTTTCCAGAAACGGCTGTGAAGGCGCTAAACGCTTTCCTGCTCAAGGTAGAAAAAGACATGGGAGCGGCTGCGCTCCCCTTCACTATATCCTCTGGCGCGCAGCAGCGCGAAAACATCACGCGTCCACATGGCGCTGCTGTCTTTCATCAGCAGCACGCGGGGCAGAAGGGCTGCGGCTGCCGTCTCGACGAAAGACCACAAAACGAGATCCTCCGAACCGCTGATATCCACCTTCATCACATCCGCGCCTTCAAACCCTTCCTCGATCAGTACCGCTTCGAGCTTGCGGCCACGTACCTTGACGCTTTCTCCCTGGCCGCGTCCGCCGATGCGCGACCCGCCGCGATCGCGCTGATCGATAAAAAGATCGACCTCGCCTTCCCGGTCCGCCAGCGCAATGCCAAGCGGGCGAATATCAAACCCCGGATGGTTCTCTACGTTGAAGGCAAGTCTCTCACGTATGTCCGGCTGCGGCTCGATCGCCAGCACCCGCGCCCTGCCGCCGGCAAGCTGCGCGGCCATCAGTGAAAAGAGCCCGACATTGGCGCCCAGGTCGATGAATGTGAACAGGCTTTTGCGGGCGACCGCCTCGCGTGCCAACCGCGCCAGCACCATGCGCTCCAGCGGATGAAAAAGCTGCGGCGTGTAGAGCGCGGCCTTTTCACACGTATTGCCCACGGGATAGAGCCGCAACCTGAGGTTGAAATGAGTAACGTCGACGCCCGCTTCGCCAAGCCTGGCCATCGCACGGCGCCGCAAGAGGATGGCGGTGCGCATGCCAAGCCAGTTTCCCGGCAATCGTGACGTGATCGCCTGGATCAGGCGATGGGCACCGCGCGGGACGGACGAGCCAAACGGCCTTGTATCGACATAAAGATGCATTATCGCCCTGTACGCGGCGGCACCGGCGTTTCCGGCACGGGGGTCAGCGGCCCTTTTCCCTCTTTCCACGAAATGAGGTTATCGACCACCAGCATGCCCATCGCATCGCGCGTATAGGTGGTCGCAGAGCCTACATGCGGGGCAAGGGCCACATTATCAAGTGCCATCAGCTCGGCTGGAACCTTCGGCTCGAACTCGAAGACATCGAGGCCCGCCGAGCCAAGCTTGCCTGTCTTCAGGCAATCAATGAGGGCTGTTTCGTCGACAACCGGGCCGCGCGCCACATTGACGAGGCACCCTTGTGGCCCAAGCGCCTCGATCACGTCACGGCTGACCAGATGATGGGTGGCCGCACCGCCCGGCGTGATCACGATGAGCACGTCGCTGTCAGCCGCCATTTCCGTCAGATTTCCATAGTAACGGAACGGCAGGCCGGCTTTGGCCGAGCGGGCATGGTAGGAAATGCCGGCGATGTTGAAGCCCGAAAGGCGTTTGGCAATGGTCTGGCCGATACGCCCGAAGCCAAGAATGCCGACCCGTTTGCCAATCAGTGTGCCGGTCAGGGGAAAATTACCACCGGGCCATTTGCCGGCGCGCACGAAGGCGTCAGCCTGCGGCATGCGACGAATGGCGCCAAGCAGCAGGGCGATTGTCGTATCGGCCACCTCGTCATTGAGCACATCAGGCGTATTGGTGACAACGATACCGCGCTTGGCACAGGCAGCCGTATCGACGCTATCGTAACCGACGCCGAAATTGCCGACGATCTCCAGCTTGGGCAACTGATCTATCAGATCGGCCTTGCACGGCGCCCCGCCCGAGGCGACGACAAAACGACATTGCGCACCAAGCCTCGAGACAAGCGCCGCCGGATCATCCGCCAGCCACATCTCATGGACGCTGAAGGCATGCCCGAGCGCCTCGCGCGCCTTCTGGGGCAGGGGTTTCAACAGCAGACAATCGGGCTTCATCAGCACTCTCCTCGTTCCTGTGGTGAACTTAGCCGCTTTACGCCGCGAAACGAAATGCTTGATTTCGTTGACAGGCATGAGATGCTGCTGCCTGAGTATGCATTCGCCCACAAGAGGCGATGGTCGTTTTGGGCCTGAACCACAGCGAACCAGCAGATATGCTCGGGGGAGGACAGTATGGCGTCGGTGGATATCGTCAGCGTACGCAAGGCATTCGGCGCCACACAGATTCTGCACGGTGTGTCGGTGCCGATCGCCGATGGCGAATTCGTCGTGCTTGTCGGTCCATCGGGCTGCGGCAAATCGACATTGCTGCGCATGATTGCCGGCCTTGAGAACATATCCGCTGGCGAAATACGCATTGGCGAGCGCGTGGTCAACTCACTGCCGCCCAAAGCGCGTGACGTGGCGATGGTGTTCCAGAACTACGCGCTTTACCCGCACATGACGGTCGCCGCCAATATGGGTTTCTCGTTGAAGTTGCGCGGCACCGACAATCGCGAAATCGCTGCCCGCGTCGACAAGGCCGCCGGTATTCTTGGTCTCACCCCGCTTCTCGAGCGCTATCCCCGTCAGCTCTCCGGCGGCCAGCGCCAGCGCGTCGCCATGGGCCGCGCCATTGTCCGCGATCCGCAGGTCTTCCTCTTCGACGAGCCCCTGTCCAACCTTGATGCCAAGCTGCGTGTCGCCATGCGCACCGAGATCAAGGAGCTGCATCAACGGCTGAAGACAACCACCGTTTACGTCACCCACGATCAGATCGAGGCCATGACCATGGCCGACAAGATCGTCGTCATGCATGACGGACGCGTCGAGCAGATGGGTGCGCCGCTTGCGCTCTATGACCGCCCGGACAATCTCTTCGTTGCCGGCTTTATCGGCTCGCCGGCCATGAATTTCATCAAGGGAACGCTCGTCATCAACGGCCAGCCGACCTTCAAATCGGATGGCGGTGCCACCATCAAGCTTGACAAGGCAGGTGCTGCCGATGGCGCCCGCGTCATTCTGGGCGTGCGCCCTGAGCATCTGGCTGTGACACCTGACGGGATCGACGCTACCGTTCTGGTCGTTGAGCCGACGGGCTCGGAAATCCTCGCCGTGGTCAAGATGGGCGACCAGGAAATGCAATGCCTGTTTCGCGAGCGCCTGGCGCTTACGCCCGGCCAGTCCATCCGCATTGCTCCGCAGCCGGGCATGACACATCTTTTCGATGAGGCGAGCGGCAAGCGGATCGCCTGACATACATGTATTGAACGTCACTTATCAAAGAGCAGCCGGACAAACCGGCGTTATTCAACGGAGGAAACGATGACTTTCAACGGATTAACCCGCCGCTCGATTCTCGCAGGTGGCGCTGCAATGGCCGCTGGCGGCAGCGATCTTCTCGGCTTCGCCAAAGCCTGGGCCCAGGCTTCACCCTTCAAGCCGGAAGCCGGCGCCAAGCTCAGTCTGCTGCGCTGGAAGCGCTTCGTCGCGGCAGAAGATGACGCCTTCGTCGCAACGCTCGATGCCTTTACCAAGGCAACCGGCGTGACGGTGACGGTATCAAATGAATCCTATGAGGATGTCCAACCCAAGGCCTCGGTCGCCGCCAATACCGGACAGGGACCTGACATCATCTGGGGCCTGCATTCTCTTGCCCATCTCTTTCCCGCCAAGCTCGTCGACATGTCCGACCTTTGCGATTACCTCGGCAAAAAATATGGCGGCTGGGTTCCTCTCGCCGAAGCCTATGGCAAAAGCGGCGGCAAATGGATCTGCATTCCCATCGGCACCAGCGGCGCGATGATCAATTACCGCAAATCTTCCGTTGAAAAAGCCGGTTTCAAGGAGTTTCCTGCCGACACCGCTGGCTTCCTTGAGCTGTGCAAGGCCCTGAAAGCCAATGGTACGCCGGCTGGTTTCCCCTTCGGGCATGCTTCGGGCGATGCCAATAGTTTCGTGCATTGGCTTCTTTGGTCGCATGGCGGCTACCTTGTCGACAAGAACGACAAGGTCATCATCAATTCGCCGGAAACCGTGAAGGCGCTTGAATATGCCAAGGCTCTCTACGACACCTTCATCCCCGGCACCGTGTCGTGGAATGACGCGTCAAACAACAAGGCCTTCCTTGCCGGCGAGCTGCATCTGACCGCCAACGGCATCTCCATTTACGTTGCCGCCAAGAACGACAAGAAGGATTTCGCCGACGATATTCATCACGGCTACTATCCGGTGGGCCCGGTTGGCAAACCGCAGGAACTGCATCTGTGCTATCCGGCGATGATCTTCAACTATACGAAATTCCCTAACGCGTCTAAGGCGTTACTCGCCTTCATGCTGGAGAAAGAACAGTATAGCAAATGGCTGAGCGGCGCTCAGGGCTACCTGACCCACCTGCTCAACGCCTATGACAGCGACCCGGTATGGACGGATGACCCGAAGCGAACCGTCTTTCGTGAATCCTCCAAGCGCTCGCTGCCGGCGAGCGGCATCGGCAAGATCGGTGAAGCGGCGGCGTCCGCTCTTGCCGACTTCCTCGTCGTCGACATGTTTGCCAACTACGTGACGGGGCGCGAGGATATCAAGGGTGCCATCGCCTCAACCGAACGTCTGGCAAAACGCATCTATCGCTGAACGATCACGCTCGCCGGGCAGCTCCCACAGGCTGTCCGGCAGCGATACTGTCCGCAGCCGTGCCTCCGACCCGGGGCACCACGATGACGGGAATGGACGATGAGCGAGCAGGCATTACCGATGGCCCGGCAACGATTGGCTATCGCCGAACCGACAGCCTGGGAACGGCTGGTCACCAACCGCAACTGGCTCGGCTTCTGGTTCATGATGCCGGCCGCTGCCATCCTCATTCTGTTTCTGGCCTACCCGCTCTTCCTCGGCGTCTGGTTGAGCTTCACCGATACGCGCATCGGCCGCGACGGCGTGTTTATCGGTCTTGAGAATTACGAATGGCTGTCGGACGATTCGATTTTCCTGCAATCGATCTTCAACACCGTGCTTTATACGACGGTCGCCAGCATCGTGAAATTCGCCCTCGGCCTTTATCTGGCGCTGCTGCTCAATGAGCGCGTGCCCTTCAAGGCCATCGTTCGTTCCATCGTCCTCATTCCCTTTATCGTGCCCACCGTTCTGTCGGCGCTCGCCTTCTGGTGGATCTATGACACCCAGTTCTCGATCATCTCATGGTCGCTGAAGCAGCTGGGCCTTTTGGATACGAACATCGATTTCCTCGGCAATCCCTTCAACGCCCGCGTCTCCGTCATCATCGCCAATATCTGGCGCGGTGTGCCCTTCGTGGCGATCACCCTTCTCGCCGGCCTGCAGACCGTCTCGCCCTCGCTTTACGAGGCAGCAACCCTTGACGGGGCGACGCGCTGGCAGATTTTCCGCTATATCACCTACCCTCTCCTCACCCCGATCATTGCCGTGGTGATGACGTTCTCCGTCCTCTTCACCTTCACCGACTTCCAGCTCATCTGGGTTCTCACCCGCGGTGGACCGGTGAACGCCACGCACCTCATGGCGACCCTCAGCTACCAGCGGGCCATTCTCGGCGGCAGGCTTGGCGAGGGCGCGGCGATCGCCACGTCGATGATCCCCTTCCTTGTCGTCGCAATCATGGTGTCGTTCTACGGATTGCAGAAGCGCAAATGGCAGCAAGGCGAAAACAATGACTGACACCAGCCTCAAAGCCACGAATAACGACGATCATTCAGTCGGCATGGATTATCTGGAAAAGCTGTCGAGCCGGCTGGTGACGCTTTATCTGCCGCTTGGCATCATCATGGTGTCGCTGCTCTTCCCGTTTTACTGGATGGCGCTGACGGCAATCAAACCTGACGACCAGCTCCTCGATTTCGCGCGGGTCAATCCGTTCTGGACAACGGCGCCAACCTTCAAGCACATCTACAAACTGCTCTTTGAATCGCAATATCCGCTATGGTTGTGGAACACGATGTACGTCGCCGTGTGCGCCACCATGCTGTCGATCATTGCCAGCGTCATGGCCGCCTACTCCATCGTCCGCCTGCGCTACAAGGGCGCGCAACTTGTCGGCATGCTGATCTTCCTTGCCTATCTTGTGCCGCCATCGATCCTCTTCATTCCGCTGGCCTCTGTCATCTACTCCTACGGCCTGTTTGATTCGCCGCTTGCCCTCATTCTCGTCTACCCCACCATCCTCATTCCCTTCTCGACCTGGCTGCTGATGGGTTATTTCAAATCCATCCCCTACGAGCTTGAGGAGTGCGCCCTCATCGACGGCGCCACCCGCTGGCAGATCCTCACCCGTATCGTCCTGCCGCTCGCCATTCCTGGCCTCATCTCGGCCTTCATCTTCTCCTTCACCCTGTGCTGGAACGAGTTCATCTACGCGCTCACCTTCCTGTCCTCGAACGAGAACAAGACGATCCCGGTTGCCATCGTCAACGAGTTCGTCGATGGCGACATCTATCGCTGGGGGTCATTGATGGCAGGCGCTCTCATGGGTTCATTGCCGCTGGTCATTCTCTATGCCTTCTTCGTCGAGCACTACGTGTCGGCGATGACGGGCGCGGTGAAGGAATAGCGCTCCATGTCGGTTGCTTTCATCGGTCTTGGCGCCATGGGTCTGCCCATGGCAAAGCGCCTGATGGGGGCCGGCTTTGACGTTCACGGTTGCGATATTGCCCCGGGACCATTGGACGCACTGAAAAGCGCCGGCGGACAGGCAAGCACCAACCCGGCCGAGGCGCTGCGTGGCGCCAGCGCCGTCTTTGTCATGACCGCGACCGGCGCACAGGCCCAAACCGTCCTTTTCGGCGCCGGGGAGGCTGCTTCTGCCGCCACCAGGGGCGCAATCTTCATCCTGCAATGCACACAAAGCGCGGCCATGGCGCGCGATCTTGGCGCACGCCTTGAAGCCTTGGGCCATCACGTCCTTGATGCTCCCGTCTCAGGTGGCGCTGTCGGCGCCGAGGCCGGCGCCCTGACAGTGATGGCGTCGGGCAGCGAGGCAGCCTTTGCCGCCGCCGCTCCGCTGCTCAGACCCTTGGCCAAAACCGTCTACAACATCGGTCGCGAGCTTGGCCTTGGCTCGACCGTCAAGACGATCAACCAATTGCTGGCTGGCGTGCACATCGCTGTGGGCGCCGAAGCCATGGCGCTTGGCGCCAAGGCCGGCATCGAGCCGAAACTCCTTCTCGATATCCTCATGTCGGGGGCGGCAGGCAGCTGGATGCTGGGCAATCGCGGTCCACGCATGCTGGAAGACGAGCCAGCCGTCACCTCGGCGGTCGATATTTTCGTCAAGGATCTCGGGCTCGTCGATGATCTTGCCCGTGGCCTGCGCCAACCAGCCCCCATCGCCATGGCAGCCTTGCAGCAATTCATCGCCGCCTCCGCCATGGGTGACGGGCGCCAGGACGACAGTCAGGTGGTTCGCCTCTATGAAGTGACCGGTGCCACACATGTGCGCGGCAAGGGAAAAACACCATGAGCAAGGACCGTATCGGCTTTATCGGCGCCGGCCTCATGGGCCATGGCATGGCAAAGAACCTCGTCGAGAAGGGATTTCAGCTCACCGTGCTGGCGCACCGCAACCGCGCGCCCATTGATGATCTCATCAGGCGCGGCGCCGGCGAAGCCGCAACCCCACGCGAGATCGCCGGCAAAAGCGATGTTGTTTTCCTGTGCGTGACGTCGAGTACCCAGGTCGAGGAGATCATTCTGGGACGTGACGGGCTGATGGCGGGAGGCCGTGAGGGACTGATCATCTGCGATTGCTCAACCGCTGATCCCTCATCGACCTTGCGCCTTGGCGACAGGCTGCAGGAACAGGGGATCGCGCTTGCCGATGCGCCGCTCGGCGGCACGCCTGCGGGAGCAGAAGCCGGCCAGTTATCAGCGATGGTCGGGGCCGATCCTGCAGTCTTTGCCAGGCTGAAGCCGGCGATCGAGGCATGGGCGACCAAAATCGTTCATATCGGCCCACTCGGCTCCGGCCACAAGATGAAACTGCTGAACAATTTCCTGTCCCTTGGCTATGGCGCTCTCTATGCCGAGGCGCTGACACTGGGCGAAAAAGTGGGGCTTTCGCCAAAGGATTTCGACCGCGTCATTCGCGGCAGCCGCATGGATTGCGGCTTCTACCAGACCTTCATGGGCTGGGTGATCGACGAGAACCCGAACGCCCATCAGTTCACGCTGGCGAACGCCTACAAGGATATGCGCTATGTGGCGGCGATGGGCGATGACTCAGGCATGGCAAACCCGCTCGCCAACGCGGTCAAGTCAAGCTATGCGCTCGCCGTCAGCAGCGGCGAAGGCGAGCGTTATGTGCCGATGCTGACGGATGTCATCGGTCAATTAGCCGGCGTAGCAAAATCTGACAAGTGATCAAGCTGAAACTGCCTTCTCACGCCAGGCGGCAAGCGTCTCGGCGATGATAATCCGCGCGCCTCTTTCCAGCATGTCCTCGCTGAAAGGCGCTTGCGGCAAAGGCACGTGGACGAACCCTGCCCAGCGCGGGTGAAAGCCGGCGATGAGCTTGCCGCAGCTGTGAAAAAACAGGGCATTGCACAGATAATCGCCGCAATCATCCGACATCGCCGCCGGAATGCCGGCAACCGCCAGAGCGGCGGCGCAACGCTCAAGCGGCAGACTGCTCGCGATATCACCAAGTCCTGGCGCCAACGCTGCGCTGGTGGGTCGCTCGCCTTTGGCATCGACGCGATCGGTCGCCACACGATTTCGCGCCAGCCGCTCCAGGCGAAAGCCAGGCGCTGCGCGTGACAATCCGAAATGGATGGCGATATCAGGCGCCGCGATGTTTCCAATCAGTGCGATGCGCTCTTGAAGCCCGTCATATTCCGTCGGCAGGACAAATGACTGGAAACGGACATCCTCGCCGCAGACCGGCGCGTCGACGGCAAAAAGCCGCATCAGCCATTCGGTGGGATTTTCCGGCGCTCCCGGATAAGGTCCAAAGCCGGTGGCGATGATGCTGACGCTCATTCCCGCCCCCTCTGCCGCTCAAGCCAGAGAAGATAGAGGCCGGAGGCAACCACGATTGACGCGCCAACGAGGGTGTAAAGCCCTGGAATGTCGCCGAAGACGAGCCAGCCCGACACCGTCATCCATACGATCTGGGTGTAGATGAAAGGCGACAGGTCCTGGGCAGCGACATGACGATGCGCGGCAATCAGCAGCCAATGCCCGATGAGCCCCCACATACCGGTGGACGCCATCAGCAGCACGGTCATGAGATCAGCAGGCGGCACGTAGAAAAACGGCACGGCGGGCGTCAGGATCACTGCGCCAGCCAGCGCTGAATAAACCAGCGTAGTCGTTGTCGGGTCATGGGCCGCAAGGACCCGCGTCATCAGATTGTAGATGGCATAGCACAGTGCGCTGATGCAGGAGAGCGACACGGCCCAGTGCACCTGACCGAAGCCCGGCCGGGTGACGATCAGTACGCCGGCAAAACCAATGCCGATCGCCAGCCATTGCCTGCGGCCGATCCATTGTCCGAAGAACACGCCAGCAAGAAGCGCAACCAGAAACGGGGTGGCAAACAGGATCGAAATCGTCTCGGCAAGCTGCAGATATTTAAGGGCAACGAAATTGGCGAAGGTCGACAGGAAGAGAAGGATGGAGCGGGCGAACTGCAGCCAGGGTCGTTTGGTGACGAACAACCCTTTCACCGTCCACGGATTGACAAAAATCAGCATCAGCCCGGCATGTCCGACATAGCGCGCCCATACCACCTCGATGGCCGGAATATTCTGACGCACCAGATATTTTGCCGTCGTATCGAGAAATGTGAAACACAGAATGGCCGCGCAGATGAAGCCGATCGCCCCCATGCGGTTGCGCCGCCGGAAGGCCTGGCTGGGGGTCGGCTCAATCATGAGGCTGACGGCCACCTCGTCTCCTGTCAGTAGGTGGCGCGGCCGCCCGAAATATCGAATACCCCGCCGGTGGTGAATTAGCATTCAGCCGAACACATGAAGGCAACGAGCGAAGCGATCTCCGCCACCTCGACAAATCGCGCGCGCGGTATCTTGGCAAGCATGTAGTCGATGTGTTCCTGCGTCATCTGATCGAAAATGGCCGTTTTGGCCGCTGCCGGTGTGACACAATTGACCGCGATATTCTGCCCCGCCAGTTCCTTGCCAAGCGATTTGGTGAGCGCGATCACTGCTGCCTTCGAAGCGGAATAGGCCGAGGCGTTGGGATTGCCTTCCTTGCCGGCAACCGAAGCGATATTGACGATGCGCCCGTAATTTCGCGCTATCATCGTTGGCACCACCGCCTTGTTGGCAAGCATGACGCCGCGCGTATTGACCGCAAACACCTCTTCCCACGCGCTGAGCGGATAATCCCACAATTTGACATTGGGGCCGGTGATGCCGGCATTGGCCACGAGAATGTCGATGGTGCCGAACGTTTCAAGCACGTGATCGCGGGCCGCCATCACCGAGGCTTCATCAACGACATCGCAGACGAAGGCTGCCGTATGCGATTTGCCACCCAGCGTTTCAGCCAGAGCGCTCGCCAATTTGAGATCACGATCAAGCACCGCCACCCTGGCGCCGCTGGCCACGAAGCGCTCGGCGATCGCCCGTCCGATGCCCTGCGCGCCGCCAGTGACCAACGCCACCTTGCCGTTCAGATCGTATTGATTAGCCATCGCCGCTCTCGCCCCGGTGTTATCATGCACAGTTTTCATTCCGAAGCAGAAGCATGTCGACCACCGGACAGGATGGCAAGCGCTCTGGTGCGACCGGCGGGGCGGGAAGAGGAGGCAGGCCGACATCGGTTGCCGCTCCACACCATGCTGCTATACACATCAGCGTCCGACAGTTCAGGAAAAAGATTCCAGACGATGCGCGTTCTCGTGACCGGAGCGGCCGGCTTTATCGGCTTCCATGTCGCTTCAGCCTTGCTTGCGCGCGGCGATGAGGTCGTGGGCATCGATAATCTTGATGACTATTACGATCCGGCATTGAAGCGGGCACGACTGGCGCAGCTGGAGGGCCGGGCCGGATGGTCATTCCAGGCCATGGATATCGCGGACGACACCCGTATCAGCGCGCTCTTCGCATCGTTTCGGCCGCACCGTGTGGCGCACATGGCCGCCCAGGCCGGTGTGCGCTATTCCCTCAGCAATCCTCAGGCCTATGTGGCGTCGAATTTTAGCGGCTTCCTGCCCATCCTTGAGGGCTGTCGCCATAATGGCGTCGAGCATCTGGTCTACGCCTCCTCAAGCTCGGTCTATGGCGCCAATACGCGCCAACCCTTCAGCGTCGCACACAATGTCGATCATCCGCTGAGCCTTTATGCCGCCTCCAAGAAGGCCAATGAGCTGATGGCGCACAGCTATAGCCATCTCTACCGGCTGCCGGCGACGGGGTTACGTTTCTTTACGGTTTACGGACCATGGGGACGACCGGACATGGCGCCCTATATCTTTACGCAGAAGATCCTGGCTGGCGAACCCATCGACGTCTTTAACGCAGGACATCACGCGCGCGACTTCACCTATGTCGATGATATCGCCGAGGGCGTCGTGCGTGCGCTCGACCGGCCGGCACAGCCCTCGCCAACCTGGTCCGGCGATGATCCCGATCCGGCCACCTCAACGGCACCGTGGCGCATCTACAATATCGGCAACAGCCAGCCGGTGGCGCTGATGGACTTCATTGCCGAAATTGAGATGGCCTGCGACCGTAAGGCAAAAATCAATTTCCTGCCCATGCAGCCTGGCGATGTGGCCGAGACAAGCGCCGACGTATCAGCGCTTCAGCGTGACATCGGCTTCCATCCCCGCACCCCTATCCGCGACGGGATAGGGAAATTTGTTGCCTGGTACCGTGCCTATCGCCGCGTTTAAGCATCCCCGCCAGGCAAGGTCGCACCAAATCTCACAGAGCCATCAGGGACTGTGCGCGATTTTCGCGGAATGGTGCTTTTTCAGCATGTAGCCGGCGATGAGAACAAGAATAGCGCCAGCGATCTGGGCTGGAAGATGATCGATATGAAGCCCGGTCGCACCGATAACGCCGACATCACGCACGAATAATTCGCCCGCAATCCAGCCGAGCAGGGCCGCGCCCGCCCACACCAGGATCGGAAAGCGGTCGATGATCGCTGTCAGCAACGTCGAACCGACGATGACAAGCGGAACGCTGAGCAGAAGGCCGAAGACGATCAGGCGAATATCACCATTCGCCGCCGCAGCAATCGCCACAACATTGTCGAGGCTCATGACAATGTCAGCGATGGTGACGGTCTGAACCGCCTTCCACAGCGAGGAATGGCCGGCGACCGAATCCGCATCCGGCTCTTCCGGAACAACCAGCTTCACGGCAATCCACAAAAGCAGCAGCGAGCCGACCGCCGTGATCCAGGGAAGACCCAGAAGCTGCGTCGTCATGAATGTAAACACGATCCGCAGCAGGACGGCTGCGCCCGCCCCTAGCGCAATGCCGATCTTGCGCTGATCAGCCGGCAATCCGCGGCAGGCAAGCGCAATCACGACCGCATTGTCGCCAGAGAGCAGGATGTTGATCCAGATTATTTTCAGCACCGGCAGAGCAAGTTCGGCAAGTTGTTCCATGACGACGGCTATTCCTTCGATACTGAAGCGAGCCCACGCTCCCGCTTCCGTTTCTGCACAATGACGTAGGATACCATCACCACCAATAAAGCCCCGACGCTTGCTCCCAGCAAATTGGGAATGTCACTACCTAACATTGTTTGTAAGCCCGGATCATCGGCAATGAGCTCCCCTGCTATCCATCCAAGCAGAGCAGCCCCCGCCCAGATGAAGATGGGAAAGCGCTCGATCAGCCCGAGAATGAGCTGGCTGCCATAGATAATCAAAGGAATGGTAATCACCAGGCCGAAGGTAAAAAGCCAGATATTACCTTTTGAGGCCGCAGCCAGCGCAAGCACATTATCAAGGCTCATGACCGCATCGGCTATCGCGATCGTGCGTACAGCTTTCCACAATGATGCTGAAGCCGCGACCTCGCCATGACCACCATCATCGCTACTGATCAGCTGGTAGGCGACCCAGAAGAGCAGGACGCCGCCCAGAGCTTTCAGAAATGGGATGCCCAGCAGTACCGTGATGATCAACGCAAAAATGATCCGCAGAACGATGGCAACGCCGGTTCCAAGCAATATGCCCATCCGCCGCTGCTCGGGCGGCAGCGCCCGGCAGGCAAGAGCAATCACAACGGCATTATCGCCCGAAAGCAGAAGATCAATCCAAATAATCTGCAACAAGGGTATGGCTAGCGGCAGCAGATCTGCAAACATCAGTCGAACCCACCCTTGTGTATCATGTGCCCTCAACGCTTTTCTTTATCGGTCGATGGGCAGGCCGGCAAGTGTGGTTTTCACCTGACGTTCGTGTCCACCACAACGAGGTGCGGCGCTGGAATGTTAGGCAGAAGAGTACCAGGCGCCATCCTTGCCAGGATATGGCAGATTTTGCCGATTCGAAGGGTCGGACTTACCGGGACCTCTGCTCATTCGTGATCAGTTAACCATTTAAGCCGTTGCGCAACAACGATCAGCAATTTGGCCCGCTCCTTGCTCGCTCTCCCTACGCCGGATGGCGCATGGGGAATGGACATGGCTCAGATTTTGTCGCGTTTATCGATTGTTGCAGAAGTGGCTGGTGAGGGGTTCGCCCTGGCGACGTTTACCGCCATGGTGGCCGTGCTGGCCAAGATCGTGGCGGGATGACTGTCAGTCGACAGCAGCGGCGCGCCGTTCAGCATCACTTGAACGCTCCTGCTCGGCCATCACCAGCTCGGCCAGATCGCGTTTCAGATCATTGAACGCCGGCGAGGCAGGATCGCGCGGGCGTGGCAGATCAACCACCAGATCGCGCTTGATGGTGCCCGGGCGATAGGTCATCACGACGATACGGTCGGCGAGGTAGATTGCCTCTTCGATCGAATGGGTGACAAAGACGATGGTCTTGCGATCCTCGGTCCAGATGCGCAGCAATTCGGTCTGGAGCGAACGCCTCGTCAGGGCGTCAAGCGCGCCGAAAGGCTCGTCCATCAACATCAGCGGTGGATCAAGCGCCAGCACGCGGGCAATCGCCACGCGCTGGCGCATGCCGCCGGAAAGATCACGCGGAAAGCGATCGCGAAAATCGCTGAGCCCGAGCTTGTCAAGAAGCCGGTCGACAACCGCCTGTTTCTGGTCAGCCGCGATACCCTTGATATCGAGGCCGAAGGCGATGTTGCGCTCGACATTCATCCACGGAAAGAGGGCGTATTCCTGGAACACCATGCCACGGTCGGGACCAGGCGCGCTGATGAGGCGGCCATCGACGGTGATCGTGCCCGATGTGGGGCGGGCAAAGCCGGCGATGGCGTTGAGCAATGTCGACTTGCCACACCCCGACGGCCCCAGCAGGCAGACGAATTCGCCGCGCGGGACATCGCACTGGATGTCATCGAGCGCCACCACATCGCCGCCGCTGGAGCGGAACACCATGCCGACATGGCTGATACTGATATGGGTATCGACCATGGCCATCACGTCCCGATACCGCGGTGCCAGCGCAGCAGGTAGTCGTTGAGCCGGGAGGCGAAGGTGTCAATCAGCAGGCCGAGCGCGCCGATGGTCAGCATGCCGGCGATGATCTTGTCGGACCACAGATATTCCCGCGCTTCGAGAATGCGATATCCAAGCCCGTCACTGACAGCAATCATCTCGGCGACGATGACAACGATGAAGGCGGTGCCGATGCCGATCCTGGCGCCGGCGAGGATGAAAGGGCTGGAGGCTGGCAGGATCACGCGGCGAAAGATCGTCATGCTGCTGGCGCCCAGATTGCGGGCAGCACGCAGATAGATGGAATCGACCTGACGCACGCCAGCAATGGTGTTGACGAGAACCGGGAAGAACGAACCAAGCGCGATGAGAAAGAGCGCCGGCGCATTGCCAAGGCCAAACCACACGATGGCAAGCGGGATATAGGCGATCGGTGGTATCGGGCGAAGGATCTGCACCAGCGGATTCATCAGCGTGTAAATGCGCTGACTTGTCCCCATCAGCAGACCCAGCGGCAGCGCAAGCCCGGCGCCGATGGCAAAGCCGGACAGAACGCGTGACAGGCTAGCTGCCGCATCATGAGGAAATTCGCCCGATACAAGCCAGACGAGATAGCTCGACTCACTCGGGTTGAAGGGCTGCAGAGGCTGCATCGCCTGGACCCAGCGCGCTGCAACCGCCAGCGGCGATGGCAGGAAGGCGGCTGAAAAGACGCCAGCCCGTGACAGGATTTCCCAGATGATCACCACCAGCACAGGCATGATGGCGCCACGCAACACAGACGAGAGACGCGTCATCGCGTTCAGTTGACGCCAAGCGAAGCTTTGGCTTCCTTCAGCAGATCGAGCTTCACCCAGTCAGCCTCCTTCGGAGGATTGGCCATCTTGCCCAGGCCATGCTTGACCATCAGCTCCGTGGTCTTGTCCATGTGGCCTGGCGGCATGTCGAAGGTATAGCGGGCATTGTTCATCGCATCGCGAAAATCTTCCGACGACAATTGCCCCTTGAACACCGATTCGCGAACGTATTTTTCTGCCAATGCGGGATCGGAACGGAAGGCGATGGTGGCATCAACGAAAAGCTTTAGCACACGCAAGGCGACATCGCGCTTCTCGGTATACATCTTTTCCGTCATCACCAGAGGGCGTACCGGCACACCAACTTCGGTATCGTAGGGTTTGAGCAGCTCAATGCCCCAGCCCGCGCTGATGGCCTGTGTCGATTGCGGCTCTGATTGACAGATGACATCAACATATTTCGACGCCAGAGCCTGGCTGAGATCGGCATAGTTTCCAAAATAAAGCAGTTGAACGTCCTTGCCCGGGCGCTCCGACCAGGTGAGCCCGTGCTTGTCGAGCTCTGCAAGCAAAAGGAGGTCCTGAATACCGCCGCGAACGGTCGCGACCTTCATTCCCTTCACCTGGGCAAGCGAGCTGATCTTGAGGTCGGGACGGGCAAGAATGCGTGCGCCGCCATCGGCAAAGCCGGCAACAACCAGCAGCTTGACGCCGTTACCGCGCGCCGCAACCGCTCCATCCCCGCCGGAGGCGGCAATATCGACCAGATCAGCCGCCATGGCCGGATAAATATCAGCACCCTTGGCAAACACGCGCTCGTCGATCTTGAGGTTATATTTGCCGGCAATCTCCTTCATGTAGGAGATCGTGCCGTAATGGGCGAATTTGAGATTGCCGAGGCGCACGATGTCCTGGGCCTGTGCCAATCCGGTCAGTGAAAAAACAAGCGCAAGAATTGCAGACAATCGCATCCACATAGCTGATCGCTCCCCTAAATCGTCACTTTATGACGCTTAACGCGCCTTGATGATCTCGTGTTACTACATTCCCTCAGAACCGGTCATGACGTGGCGACGGGCAGCCATCAACCAGCGATTATCCTGTTACTTTGCAGGCATCATAAACATTCATCGCTCGAAGGCCAGTGCAAACATGAGACTGCCGCGCCCGTTTGCGCAAATCGATGAAATACCGTTATGGATGGCTGGTCAGGATGCCGACGAGGCATGGGATGAGCGTGCAGACACATTCTTTTTTTGCTCGTGCGCCGGTCGTGCCGGTGATTGTGGTCGAGGACGCGGCGCTAGCGGTGCCGCTCGCCCGCGCGCTCGTCGAAGGCGGGCTGCCACTCCTCGAAGTGACATTGCGCACGCCTGCCGCACTCGCATCAATCAAGGCGATGCGCGAGGCGGTGCCCGAGGCGATCATCGGCGCCGGTTCGATCCTGTCCTCGGCACATCTTGAATCAGCCCTTGGCGCCGGCGCGCAGTTCATCGTCACGCCCGGCGCCAGCCCGGCACTTCTGGCAGCGCTGGCCCGCGCGCCTGTGCCCTGCCTGCCCGGCATTGCCACCGCCAGCGAAGCGATTGCGGCACGTGATCACGGTTTCCGGGTGGTCAAGTTTTTTCCAGCCGAGGCGATGGGCGGGATAAAGACCCTGTCGGCCTGGCAGGGTCCGCTGGGCGATATCTTCTTCTGCCCGACCGGGGGCATCGATCTGCAGCGGGCTCCGTCCTATCTGGCGCTGAAGAACGTTTTATGCGTCGGCGGCTCGTGGATGGTGCCAGCCCCGGCACTGCAAGCGGGGGATTTTGCGCATATCACATCATTGGCAAGAGACGCGGCAGCTTTAGCAAAACCAGCAAGGTGATGTTGATGCACAGGTCCTGACGCAAGTCGGTCGCAATCCGTGTGTAAACTGCCGCAAACAGGGAGAATTGACATGTTTGATGCTGCAAAACTTCTCGACCAGTTGATGGGTGCCGGCACGGCTGCCCGGATGGACCAGATGAGTGGTGGAAAATTCAGCGATATCAGCCACAGGGCTGCCGAGTTGGCGGCGCAGCAGACACAGGCCGTCGCCGGCAAGGGCGGCTATCTCGATCAGGCCAAGCAGGCGCTGCCGGGCAGCGACACAATACCTGACCCCAGCGCCGTCATCGCCCAGACAGGCGAATACGTCGCCAAGAATTCGGATGCCCTCGTCAAGGGCGCCGTCGCCGGCACGATCCTGGCCGCGCTCATTGGCACCAAAGCCGGCCGCGCCATTGGCGGGACGGCGCTCAGACTTGGCGGGCTGGCGGCGATCGGCGGGCTTGCCTTCAACGCCCTTCGCAGCTGGCAGGCGGGTCAGGGTACCGCCCCCACCGCGCCCCAGGCGGCCCTCTCGGGTGACGCCGACAAACGCGCCAGATCCATATTGGAGGCGATGATCTCGGCTGCCAAGGTCGATGGCGAGATCGACGCCGCCGAGCGGGCCCGCATTCTGGCGCAGGCACAGACGCTCGGTGTCGAAGCGGCGGCTCAGGCGTTCATCGAAGCCGAATTGGCCAAGCCGCTTGATATCGCGGCGATTGGCGCGGGCATTGATGGCGTTGATCAGGTAAGCGAAATCTACGCCGCATCGGCGCTCGCCATCAATGCAACGAATGCCGCCAACATTGCTTATCTCGACACGCTGGCCGAGCGCTTCAAGCTTGATCCGGCACTCCGCGCCCATCTCGATGAAGAGGTGGCAAAGCTCAAACGGGGCTGAAACATGACAAACCGCGCTCCTCTGCTGCTCGTCGCCCTTCTGGCGCTCGGCTCGTGCGCACAACGCCAACTCGACAGCAACTGGGCCATCGACCAGCAGGTCGTCTATTGTGCCAACACGCAGGCTGGCGGATTGATCATTGGCAATCCCCAGGCCTTCTCGGGCGTACCGCTGATCGGGCAGGCGGCGAATGCCACGGCCGGGATCTTGCAGGAGGAGGAAGCCTGCAAGGTGGTGCGCGCTTTGCGGCCTGACGATGTCACCCAACTCAAGATCATCCAGGCGATGGCCGCCCGCGAAAACCGGGCGCTGACGTCCGGCCCGTTCACCATCACGCCGCGCCCCGTTGGCGCTGAGTGCCTGCCAATTGTCACGCTCCATCGCCCCAGCGGACAGGTGTTGCGCCAGGAGACGCTCTGCCGCGACAAGCAGGGCAGCTATGCGCCGCTGGGTCAGAGGTAGGGTCGACAGACACAACACTTGATGTTTGGGAGTTGGCGCCATTATCCTGTCGCGCCGGTCCGCACGCGTCCCTGTGCCGGGCCTGGCACGCCAAGGCCAGATTGCACCCCGTGAGCACTGCACCCAAACGCCGCCGCCTTCTCGATCCCGGCCTTGTGATCATCATTGTTCTGGCCAGCATCGGCGCCGGGCTCACCTACCGCGACCAGGGCATGGCCGCAGTCTGGGCGATTATCGAAGACGACAGCCTGCTCTTTCTGGAAATCCTGCCCAAGGTGGCGGCTGGTTGTCTGATCGGCGCGCTGATCACCCTGCTGGTGCCGCGCGAAGTGATCGTCCGCCTGGTTGGCAGCGAATCGGGTCTTCGCGGCCTTGTCATCGCGACGCTTGCCGGCATTCTCATGCCCGGCGGGCCTTTTACGGTGTTTCCGGTGACGGTGGCGTTTCTGACCATCGGCGCGGATGCGGGAGCAGCCATCGCCTTCGTCACCGCCTGGCACGTCATCGGGCTCAACCGCGCCATCATCTGGGAGATGCCGTTTTTCGGTCCGCATTTTGTCGTGATGCGGGTGGGTGTCTCGCTGCTCTTTCCGCTTCTCGCCGGGCTTGTCGCGCGCTGGCCGCGCCTGCACCGGAAGGACGTGCCGTGATTGCCGTCGTTTTCACCGGCCTGCTGTGGGCGCTGGCCTTGTGGCTCGTGATCATCGCACTGCGGCGGCGTGACGGCACGGCAAAGGAGGCCATGCAGCGGGCGCTGCGCGAATTTCTGTGGCTGCTGCCACGGCTTGCCATCGGCGTCATAGGCGCCGGATTTCTCGCCCGATTGCTGCCGGCCGAATCAATCGCCGCCTATCTTGGCCGCGATGCCGGTTTTCTCAGCCTGCTCATCGCCACCGCCGCCGGCATGCTGACACCGGGCGGACCCGTCGTTGGCTTTTCACTCGGCACAGCCGCACTCAAGGCCGGCGCCGGTATGCCACAAGTGATCACTTACGTGACCGCGTGGAGCCTGATGTCGTTTAATCGCGTCATCGTCTGGGAACTGCCGATCATGCCACGCCATTTCGTCTATCTGCGCCTCGCCGTCTCATGGCCACTGCCGCTGCTTGCAGGCGGGGTGATGCTGCTGGTTCAGTGACCGCGTTTGCCTGCTCAGTGGAGGATTTTGGGTGGCGACAAGGCGGCGATCGTCGTTTCTCTGGGAATGATGGCGCCGCGATGCTGGATGACGGCGCCCGCCAGACGATGACCGGCATCAGCGGCAAGCCGTGGCGGCGCCCCGGCGAGCCTCGCGGCGAGATAGGCAGCGCTGAAACTGTCGCCGGCAGCGGTTGTATCAACCGGTGTCAGGATCTGCGGGCACGGCACCTGCTCGATGCCGGCCTTGCTCGCGACCCAGGCTGAATCAGCCCCTGATTTCACCACCACCTCGCTGATACCAAGCCCGACCAGCCGCTCGATGGTGGCCAGCGGGTCGCGGTCATTCCACAGGGTCTGCTCGTCATCGAATGTCGGCAGGGCGATATCGCAGCGTTTCAGCGCTTCGCCAACCACCAGCCGGGCGCGATCAAGATCGCCCTGCCAGCCGCGCGGACGGAAATTGGAATCAAACGCCACCAGACACCCCTGCTTGCGCGCTTCTTCCAGCATCGCCAGCAGCCGCCCGAGCCCCGTCGGGCGATAAAGCGACAGGGTGATCGCCGACAGATAGATGAGTTTGGCCGCCAGCAGGCGCTCCGCCACCTCCTCCCACCCGGTCAATTCGAAGAGATCGCGGGCGGGCGAGGTGTCGCGCCAATAGCTGAAAGAGCGCTCACCACGGTCATTGGTGTCGATGACGTAAAGGCCCGGCATGCGTCCCGGCACCCGTAGAACGGCGTCCGTCTTGACCCCCTCTGACGCAGCCAGCGTCAGAACATGATCCGAAAAGCGGTCATCGCCCAACGCTGTCGCGTAGCCGACATCAACACCGAGACGGGCAAGATAAACCGCAGTGTTGAAGGTATCCCCGCCAAAGGCTTGATGATAGCGCCCCTCGCCCTCATGGTTGAGTTCAATCATGACCTCGCCGACGGCGATGACAGTGCTCATGCCACCTTCCGGGCGCTGAGAAATTCGCCCATGCGGGTGAGGGCCTGCGTGATATTGTCTTGCGAATTGGCGTAGGAGAGGCGCAGATAGCCCTCGCCATGAATGCCGAAATCAGGCCCGCCAATGGTGGCAACGCCAGCCTCTTCCAGCAGCGCGCGGGCGAGCGGTTTGGCCTGCCAGCCCGTCGCCTTGATGTTGGGGAATGCGTAGAAGGCACCATATGGTTCAATGGCGCTGACTCCCGGCAGTTTATTCAGCCCGTCGATGATAAGGCGCCGGCGTTTGGCGAATTCCGCCACCATCTCGCTCACGCAAGCTTGAGGCCCGGTGAGGGCTGCAAGCCCTGCCCATTGGGTGGGCGCGTTGACGCAGGAATAGGAATTGACGGCAAGCTTGCGGGCAGCCTCCAGCAGCGGCTTTGGCCATAATGAAAAACCGAGCCGCCAGCCGGTCATGGCATAGGTTTTCGACCAGCCATCGAGCAGGATGAGGCGCTCGCGCAGCGCCGGATAGCTGAGGAGCGAGACATGCTCACGCCCGTCATAGGTCATCTGCCCGTAGATTTCATCCGACAGGATGGCGATGTCCGGATAGCGCTCAAGCCCGGCGGCAAGCTTGTCAATCTCTGCCTTGGGACTGACGCCGCCGGTCGGGTTGGCGGGCGAATTGATGATGATGAGCCTGGTGCGCGGCGTGATCAGTGACAGGGTTTCATCAGCCGAGAACGCAAAACCGTTTTCCTCGCGGATGGGGATCGGCACCGGGTTGGCGCCGGTGAACTCGATCATCGAGCGATAGATGGGAAAGCCAGGGTCGGGATAGAGAATATCAACGCCCGGTTCACCGAACATGAGGATCGCCATATACATCGTCACCTTGCCGCCGGGCACGATCAGAACCTGATCAGGGCTGATGCTGGCGCCGGTGCGGCGATGGACGTCGGCTGCCACGCCTTCGCGCAGTGGAGCGATGCCGGGGGCTGGCGTATAGCCATGATGGCCGTCGCGCAGCGCCTTGATGGCGGCCTCCACCACATGGTCGGGGGTGCTAAAATCGGGCTGGCCGATGCCAAGATTTATGATGTCGCGGCCCTGCGCTGCAAGCTCGGTGGCGCGCGCCAGCACAGCGAAGGCGTTTTCCTCGCCGATGCGGTCAAAGGCCGCGATGGGGTGAAGGGACATGAACGAAGCCTCCCGGGGTGCCGGTTATGAAAGCGCCGACCATAGTCGGCCACCGTCGTGGATAGCAAATGCGGCGCACAGCCTTGACAAAAAATTGTGCGCAGAGGTGCCCTGCCGATTGCCGCGTTGATTTCAATGCCAATCCCGGCGCACACTGTGACAAACATAAGGGAGGCGTCGTTGGCAATACGCGGCAAAAAAACACGCAAGCTTCGGTCTAAATTGTGGTTCGACAATCCGGAAAATCCCGGCATGACGGCGCTCTATCTGGAGCGCTACCTGAATTACGGGCTGACGCGGGAAGAACTGACGTCGGGCAAGCCGATCATCGGCATCGCCCAGACGGGTTCCGATCTGTCGCCATGCAACCGTCATCACCTCGATCTGGCCAAGCGGGTGCGCGAGGGCATCACGGCGGCCGGCGGGCTGGCGTTGGAATTTCCCGTTCATCCTATTCAAGAAACAGGCAAGCGGCCGACCGCCTCGCTTGATCGTAATCTCGCCTATCTCGGGCTGGTTGAAATTCTCTATGGCTATCCACTCGACGGCGTGGTGCTGACGACGGGCTGCGACAAGACGACGCCTGCCTGCCTGATGGCGGCCGCGACCGTTGATCTGCCGGCCATCGTGCTCTCGGGCGGGCCGATGCTGAATGGCTGGTGGAAGGGTGAGCGCTCGGGCTCCGGCACGATCGTTTGGCAGGCGCGCGAGGAACTGGCCGAAGGCAAGCTCGATTATTCGAGCTTCATCGACAAGGTCGCCTCCTCCGCCCCCTCGGTCGGTCATTGCAACACCATGGGCACCGCCTCGACCATGAATGCGCTGGCCGAGGCACTCGGCATGTCGTTGCCGGGCTGCGCCGCCATCCCGGCACCTTACCGCGAACGCGGGCAGATGGCCTATGACACCGGCAAGCGCATCGTCGACATGGTGTGGGAGGATTTGCGCCCGTCGAAAATCATGACGCGCGAGGCGTTCGAGAATGTCATCGTCGCCTGCTCGGCCATCGGTGGCTCGACCAATGCGCCGGTCCACATCAATGCCATTGCCCGCCATGTCGGCGTTGCTCTTGACAATGATGACTGGGAGAAGGTTGGGTACAATATTCCGCTTCTCGTCAACATGCAGCCCGCGGGCAAATATCTCGGCGAGGAATATCACCGCGCCGGCGGGCTTCCAGCAGTGCTGGCCGAACTCCACAAACACGGCAAACTGCGCGCCAACGCGCTCACCGTCAACGGCCAGACAATTGGTGAGAATATAGCCGGCAAAACATCGGAAGATCACGACGTCATCCGCTCGTTTGAAACGGCGATGGTGGCACAGTCGGGTTTTCTCAATCTCAAGGGCAATCTCTTTGACAGTGCCATCATGAAAACGTCCGTCATCTCGGCCGATTTCCGCAAGCGCTACCTGTCGAACCCGAAAGACCTCAATGCCTTCGAGGGGAAAGCCATCGTCTTTGAGGGCCCGGAAGATTACCACGCCCGCATCGATGATCCGGCGCTGGGTGTCGACGAGCATTCCATTCTCTTCGTGCGCGGTGTCGGGCCGATTGGCTATCCGGGCGCGGCGGAGGTGGTGAACATGCAGCCACCGGCTGCCCTGCTGAAGCGCGGCATCAGGGCATTGCCCTGCATTGGCGACGGGCGCCAATCAGGAACGTCCGGCTCGCCGTCGATCCTCAACGCCTCGCCCGAAGCTGCGGCCGGCGGGGGGCTGGCCATCCTCAAGACAGGAGACCCGGTGCGCATCGATCTGAACAAGCGCACCGCCGATATGCTGGTGCCGGAAGCTGAACTTGCAACGCGCCGCGCGCAGGGCAGCTTCAAGATACGCCGCCATGAAACGCCGTGGCAGGAAATCTACCGCAAGAACGTGTCGCAGCTTTCTGATGGCATGGTTCTGAAGCCGGCGGTCAAATATCAGCGGGTTGCCCGCAAATCGACGCCACGCGACAATCATTGAGGGACATGATGACAAATCCGGCGGACAAACGCGCTGCCTATCGCAAATTGCACGAAAATGGTTGCTTCGTACAGCCAAATCCCTGGGATGTCGGCAGCGCCCGCTATCTGCAATCGCTGGGTTTTCCGGCGCTGGCGACGACCAGCGCAGGGTTTGCCTGGACCACGGGCAAGCCTGATACCGGGGCAGGTCTCGAGGATACACTTAGCCATCTAACTGAACTGGCCGCTGCTTGCGATGTACCGCTCAACGCTGATTTCGAGAACGCGTTCGCCCATGATGCCGATGGCGTGGCGCGCCATGTGACGCTGGCGATCGCCACCGGAATCGCCGGCCTGTCAGTGGAGGATTCAACTGGCGATGCGGCAAAGCCGCTCTATGACTTCGACCATGCGCTGGCCAGAGTGAAGGCGGCGCGGGCAGCCGTTGACAGGACGCAAAGCGGCGTCGTGCTCACGGCGCGCGCCGAGTGTTTTCTCGTCGGCGTCAACGATTTGTCCGAGACGATTCGTCGCCTGACGGCCTATGCGCAGGCGGGCGCTGATTGCCTCTACGCACCCGGGCTGAGATCGCGTGAGGACATCATGGCGGTCATCCAGGCGGTGGCGCCGAAACCGGTTAACATCCTCAACGCCGCGCCCGCCTTCAACGTTGCCGATCTGGCGGCGATGGGTGCCCGGCGCATCAGCATCGGCAGTGCGCTGGCACGCACCGCCTGGGCAGCCGCAATGACGGCGGCAAAGGATCTTGCGACGCAAGGATCGTTTGGCGCTTTTGCTTCCGGCAGAGTCTACGGGGAGATTGACGGTTTCTTTCGCGCCGATGCAAAGACCCGGCGGGGATGACAGGCAAGCTCGCCACATGGACGCCTTGTCCACGCCCTGACGGGCGCACGCTTGTCGGGCGCACCGTGCGGCTTGACAAACTCAGTGCGGCCCGCCATGGCAATGATCTGGCCCAGCGTCTGTGCGGGGATGGTGTAGCGGCACTTTACGACTTTCTCGGTGACCCGCCGCCTCAGGCCCCGTCCGATGTCATCGCCTGGGCGCAGCGCGCCGAAGCCTCGCCTGATCCTTATTTTCTTGCCATCATCGATCAGGTAACGGGAAAGGCTGTCGGGCGGCTTGCCTTGATGCGTATCGATACCATCCATGGAGGCATCGAGGTCGGCCACGTGCTCTATGCGCCCGCCCTGCAGCGCTCGATTGCGGCAAGCGAAGCGCAATTTCTGCTGATGCGCCATGTCTTCGATGATCTTGGCTATCGCCGTTATGAATGGAAATGCAACGCGCTGAACCGCCCCTCGCGCAATGCCGCAAGGCGACTTGGATTTCTCTATGAAGGCGAGTTTCGCCAGCACATGGTGGTCAAGGGGCAGAACCGCGACACGGCGTGGTTTTCCATGCTTGACGGTGAATGGCCTCACCGCCGCCTGGCTTTCGAGGCGTGGCTTGATCCAGCGAACTTCGCGCCCGATGGCGGCCAGAAGGTGACGCTTGGCGTGCACATGGCGCTTGCCTCAGCGCCGCCCGAAGATGGCCCCTTGATGCGCCGTTTGCGCCGCGCCTCTCCCGCAGACAGCGCCGCGCTTGCCGCCTTCCAGGAGGACGCCTATGCGCTCAACCGGACCATCACCGGGCGCACGCCGATTCCGTTGACCTGGGATTACGCACGCGTGGTCGGTCACTGGGAGTGCTGGCTGGTGGACGAGGCCGGCTCCATCGATGCGGCACTTCTCGTCGAGCCACGCACTGACGATTTTTACCTCCACAGCATTGCCGTTCATCCTCGGGCCCGCGATCACGGGCTTGGTGACGCATTACTGCGATTTGCCGAAAGGCGGGCAGCTGTTCATGCTGGCGGGACACTGCGCTTCATCACCAACCAATTGCTCACGCGCAATGTCGACTGGTATCTGGCGCGTGGCTTCGTGATCGAAAAATTCGAACGCGTGGATGGGCGCACGATTGTCCATTTTTTCAAACGGATCAGGGGAAATGACCATGAGCGCTAGGCTTTCCGGCAAGATTGCGGTGGTGACGGCAGCAGCTGCAGGGATCGGGCTTGCGACCGCCCGCGCGCTGGCGGCTGAAGGCGCGCGCGTGATTGCAACCGATATCAACCGCGAGGCACTTGATGCGGCGCTGACAGGCGTGCGCGGGGTGAAAAGGCGGCGTCTTGATGTGCGCTCGACGCGGCAGGTGGCAGCGTTGGCCGGGAAGATCGGCCCGGTTGATATCCTGTTCAATGCAGCAGGCTTCGTGCACCATGGTACGGTGCTGACGACCGATCAGGCGGCCTGGGATTTCTCCTTCGATCTCAACGTCGCCTCGATGCACCGCATGATCCAGGCCTTCCTGCCGGGCATGCTGGAGAAGGGGGGCGGTTCGATTGTCAACGTCGCGTCCGGCGCCTCAAGCGTGCGCGGCATTCCCAATCGCTATGTCTATGGCACGACCAAGGCGGCGGTCATCGGCCTGACCAAGGCCGTTGCCGCCGATTTCATTCGCCAGGGGATCAGGTGCAACGCCATCTGTCCCGGCACGATTGAATCGCCATCGCTCGATCAGCGCATCGCGACACTCGCCAAGGCTGAGGGCAAGGATGAAACAGTCGTGCGCAAGGCGTTCATTGATCGCCAGCCCATCGGGCGCCTTGGCACAGCCCATGAGGTGGCGATGCTGGCGGTCTATCTGGCATCCGATGAGGCAAGTTACACCACTGGCACAATTCACATCATCGATGGCGGATTTTCGTTATGAATGTGCTGGTTCAACGATACGGACCGCTCGACGGACAGAAGAAGGAAACATCGATATGCGTATTCTGATGCTTGGCGGCGGCGGCATGGTGGGACAGAAGCTGGCGACCCGGCTTGCCAAAGATGGCCAGGTGGGCGGCAAGAGCATTTCAGCCCTGCTGCTGCATGATGTCGTCGAGCCGGCACAGCCTGAAGCAGCCTTTGCGGTCACCAGCAAGGTGAGCGATCTCTCCGCGCCCGGCGAAGCGGCAGCACTTGTTGCCTTCAAACCCGATCTTGTCTTCCATCTGGCAGCGATCGTCTCGGGCGAGGCGGAAGCCGATTTCGACAAGGGGTATCGCATCAACCTCAACGGCACGTGGAATCTGTTCGAAGCGCTGCGCCTCGCCCAGCTGTCACCGCGCGTGGTCTTTACCTCATCGATTGCTGTCTTCGGCGCCCCGTTTCCTGCGGCTATTGATGATGACTTCCTGACGGCCCCGCTCACCAGCTATGGCACGCAGAAGGCGATTGGCGAATTGCTGCTCGCCGATTATACGCGCAAGGGTCTCTTCGATGGCATCGGCATCCGCCTGCCGACGATCTGCGTGCGCCCGGGCAAGCCCAACAAGGCGGCATCAGGCTTCTTTTCCAACATCATCCGCGAGCCGCTCGCTGGCATGGAAGCGGTACTGCCGGTGTCGGAACAGGTCCGCCACACCCATGCCTCGCCGCGTTCAGCCGTGAATTTTCTCATGCATGCCGCGACCATTGACGGCGCCCTGGTAGGCCCGCGCCGCAATCTGTCGATGCCGGGCGTTTCCTGCACGGTTGCCGACCAGATCGCCGCACTGCGCGCGATTGCCGGGGACAATACGGTGGCGCGCATCATCCGCGCACCCGACCCGACAATCGCCAAAATCGTCGAAGGCTGGCCGCGGAATTTCGACGCCAAAAGAGCCCGCGATCTCGGATTTACCGCCGAGACATCTTTTGATGAGATCATCCATGTCCATGTTGCAGATGAGCTTGGCGGCAAGATCGCGGGATAGGGATGTCAACCGCAAGATTGACATCATCATGCGGTTTGGTGTGTGGTGCCTCTTCCACCTGACCTGGACCGTTCCGTCCAGGCGCATAGGCATGTCAGGGTATCAACCATGAACGTTCGTGCGTTCCCATTCGACCTGCGCAGGCAGAGCATAAAGACGGCGAAAACGCCGGTCGTCGCGACCGCGTAGTTTCCGCTCGTCCCCGGTCCTCTCCCCGCGGGGTAGAGAGGACCCCCTCCACCGCGAGGGCAGTTTCCGGGGAGAAGACAGCAAAGGATCATTCCATGTCGTTCAAGGTTGCAGTTGTCGGGGCCACGGGAAATGTCGGCCGCGAAATGCTCAATATCCTCGCCGAGCGCAAGTTTCCGGTGAGCGAAGTGGTCGCGCTCGCGTCGCGCCGCTCCATGGGCGTTGATGTGTCCTATGGCGACAAGATCCTGAAGTGCAAGACGCTTGAGCATTTCGATTTCGCCGGCACCGATATCTGCCTGATGTCGGCTGGCTCGAGCGTGTCGAAGGAATGGTCGCCAAAGATCGCGGCGCAGGGCGCAGTCGTCATCGATAATTCCTCCTGCTGGCGCTATGACCAGGAAGTGCCGCTCGTGGTGCCGGAGGTCAATGCCGCTCACCTTGACGGCTGGCGCAAGAAGGGGATTGTCGCCAATCCCAACTGTTCGACCGCCCAGCTCGTGGTAGTGCTGAAGCCGCTCCATGAGCGCTTCCGCATCCGCCGCGTTGTGGTGGCGACCTATCAATCCGTCTCGGGCGCCGGCAAGGAAGGCATGGACGAATTGTTCACCCAGACCAAAGCGATCTTTGTCAACGATCCGGTCGACCACAAGAAGTTCACCAAGCAGATCGCCTTCAATGTCATACCCCATATCGATGTCTTCATGGAGGATGGTTACACGAAGGAAGAATGGAAGATGATGGTCGAGACGAAGAAGATTATCGACCCGAAGATCAAACTGACAGCAACCTGCGCCCGCGTACCCGTGTTCATCGGCCACTCTGAGGCGGTCAATATCGAATTCGAGGAGCCGGTAACAGCCGACGAAGCGCGCGCCGTGCTGCGGGCGGCACCCGGCGTGCTGGTCGTCGACAAGCACGAGGATGGCGGCTATGTGTCGCCGCTTGAATGCGCCGGCGAGGATGCATCGTTTGTCTCGCGTATACGCGAAGACATGACGGTGGAAAACGGGCTGTCGCTGTGGTGCGTCTCCGACAATCTGCGCAAGGGCGCGGCGCTCAACGCCATCCAGATCGCCGAAACCATGGTGTCGCGCGGGCTTCTGCAGAAAAAGAAGGCGGCTTAGTATTTTCTCGCAGGAGCGGTTTTGATATGTCGTCAAGCGCCGTACCAGTTGACATCAGACCGCAATCATGAATCGATATGAGCGCTGGGAGGCGCTCATATGGCGGGATCGTTCGAAAAAAGCGTAAGCTTCCGTCTCGCCCATGTCGCGAAACTGCACCGCGCACGTGCCGCCGCGCTCCTGGCGGAGATACATCTTTACCCGGGTCAGGAAACAGTCCTCAAATCGCTCGCTGCAATGGATGGGCAGACGATGGGCGAGCTGGCCCAGGCGCTTTACGTCAAACCACCGACCATCACCAAAATGGTGACGCGCCTGGCGCTTCACGGGCTGGTGGAGCGACGCGCCTCCAAAGACGACGCGAGGCAATGGCGGATCTTCCTGACGCCGGCCGGAACGCTCCGCGCCGAGGAGATCGATCTGGTGTGGCGCCGTCTTGAGAAGCAAACCCTCTCCCG
Organism: Raskinella chloraquaticus (SeqCode); assembly: GCF_021731865.1. Classification (NCBI taxonomy): domain Bacteria; kingdom Pseudomonadati; phylum Pseudomonadota; class Alphaproteobacteria; order Hyphomicrobiales; family Phreatobacteraceae; genus Raskinella (SeqCode); species Raskinella chloraquaticus (SeqCode). Next base: position 57,116 of record NZ_JAKFWN010000039.1, read on the forward strand.
CCTTGACACCAGGGAGCGCAAACGCCTGCGCCGGCTGTTGCGCCAGGTCGGCCGCAACCTCGGCCTTGATGGCGCGATGGATCGGGAAACGATGGACACGGAGCCCGCAGACGGCAGCTCAGAACCGGGCGAGGACTAGCGCAAATTGCGTGGACACGGCATCGCAATCCGCTTCTATCTTATTGTTTTATCACGCTGTTATCGAAAAACTGATGTCCGCTTTTTCGAGAGCATGCTTGAACGGTCAACCTGCTTTTCCTGAACACCTCTCTTCGGATGTCGCGCGCAATGCGGACCTCATGTGTCATTGCAATCGACATGATCACCCCGTGCGGGCCGCCGTCACGCAGGGTGAAAGAATGCCGGGTTGAGGTTCCACCATATCGAGATTGATCTTCAGATCATGTCGTGGTCTCGAAAGGGTATCGGTCGTGCTTGGCCCGGCATCTGACACCGCGATCCAATGCGGTTGCACGGCTTATCGCCGGCGGACCGAGTTTCCACCATCGATGATGGTGTTGATGAGGGCGGCGACGGCCTCATGCATCCCCTCGGTGCCGTCGCCGTCGGGCAAGCCTTCGTGCGCGGCAACCGCGTCTTTCAAAACACCCATGATGTCATGTTCTTGCAGGATCTTGCGCAACATGTGGTAGGGTGTGCGGTGGCGCGCGATCACGCACCCTCGCGGAGTAAACCATGGCAGCGGAAAGCGCGGTCTTTACGATCGCGGACAGTGCCTTTGGCCGCAGGTTGTCGGCCTATGCCAAACTGACATCGATGGGCGAGCTCATTCTTCACCCTTTGCACGGCGAGAAGCGCCTTCGAGCATCCCGATATCTTTGAGGTGAGCGCCGAGAGCCGCGTGCGCCAACGAAGTGATGGGAAGCGAGATGAAAATACCGATGCGGTTCTTCATGAACCTGAAGGCCGCGCTGAAGGCCCGCTCCTTCTCGATATCATTTCCGTCGACAGCCGCCGGATCATCGATCCCCCAATGGGCCGTCATCGGCTGGCCGGGCCAGACCGGGCAGACCTCGCCGGCCGCGCTATCGCAAACCGTGAAAACAAAGTCCATCGCAGGTGCGCCCGGCGCCGCGAACTCGTCCCAGCTCTTGGAGCGCAAACCCTCTGTCGGATAGTCCACCGCCTTGAGAACTTTGACAGCGAAGGGATTGACTTGGCCTTTAGCTTGGCTCCCGGCAGAGTAGGCATTGAACCGTCCACCTCCGTCTTTTCGCAGAATGCTTTCGGCCAAGATCGAGCGTGCAGAATTACCCGTGCACAAGAACAGGACGTTGAAAATTTGATCAGCCATAGACGTTTTCCTTTGGTGGACAGCACGGCGTGAGATCTACGATCAGGGGCGCGCATATGTCGGGCCGACCGCCACAGCAGTCCTTCAGCAGAAAAAGCACCACTTCCCGAAAGCCCGAAAAGTTCGCCCGGTAGAGGATCGACCGACTTTGCCGCTCTCCATTTACGAGCCCTGCCCGCGAGAGAACGGCGAGATGGGCGGACATGGTGTTCTGCGGCACTCCAATCATACGTGCCAATTCACCGGCCGGCACGCCTTCCGGCTCGTGGCGCACCAGAAGCCGAAAGGTTTCCAGCCGGGTGGGCTGAGCAAGGGCCGAAAGCGCATCGATTGATTCTTGTGTATCCATATATCCAGCTTAATTGATACATTATGAGCACACAAGCGCTCTTCAATGGCCTTGCAGCTCTCTATATCGCCGACGCCTTCGACCGTGCCATGCGTTCGTCGCAGGCCAAGAAATCCTCCCGGCCCGCGCCCCAGCCCATCATATCGCGCTACCCGGTCGCCCTGGCTGACCGGCATGCCGTGATGGTGCACGCGCCGGGCGATGGCGCCGGCGAAGGCGTCCCAATCGTGCTTGGGTGGCGCGCCCGGCCCGGCTGGTCGTTTTGCCGGGCTTGACGCCTTCGCCCCGCTATCGGCACCACCCGCCTCGAACAATCCCCAGGCGCGTTCGCAACGCTCTAACTCCTTGCGCAGGATGATCACGTCCGATGCGGTGACAGCGACACCATCGACCGGGCGCGCAATCCATTCCCATTCAGATTTCTTCGCCCGGCGGAAACGTCGGACCGCGCGGGCTTGCGCGACGCTCCGTCGCGCCGGAGCAGACCACTTCGTCCAAAGCGGTCGCCGCAGCCGTAAAAGGAAGGTTTTGGCAGCGTCACACGGATTGCGCTCTTGCGTATTGATCCAGATCATCAAACGAATGAAAAAATAAAATCAAATATATGAGTATGTGCCGATCACGATTAAATCAGAGACCAGAAATCAAGTGTCTATTTTTTGTAATAAAATCCATAAGAAAGGAACAAAAGATATATCAGAACGTTTCATGAATTATTTCGATTAAACCGGAGGAGGACAAATATATGAAGGGCTTTATTGATAATATCGAGGAGCGCGCCGAAAAGAACGAAGATTTCCAGCATGTTCTCTACACCGGCAAACACCTGCAACTCGTGCTGATGTCGCTCAAGCCGGGGGAAGAAATCGGCGACGAAGTGCACAAGGACCGCGATCAGTTCTTCCGGGTCGAAAAGGGCAAGGGGCAGATGATCATCGACGGCACGACGCACAAGATCAAAAGTGACGATGCCATCGTGGTGCCAGCTGGGTCGCGGCATAACCTGATCAACACCTGCGAGAAACCGCTTAAACTCTACACGCTTTATGGCTCACCCAACCACCTCGACCAGTTGATCCAGGTCACGAAGGCGGAAGCAAGCGCCTCGAAAGAATCGTTCGCAGGGGTAACAACCGAGTAGTTCGAGCGACGAGTCACATTGCAATCTCCTCTCCGATGCCGGGCAATCTCCTCGCCGATACCGGCGTGGCTTGCGGTCTGGCAGGCTTTTTTTCTTGTGCTCTGAAGAAACGTGGTTAATTTCGTTTCCCTAACGAGGATAACTTTAAGGGGCGGAAAAAATGTCTATCACGAAGCGAGAATGCGTTGCCGGGGCTCTGGCGTGTTTGTGGGTATTAGGCTCGGTCGGCGCGGCGAGTGCGCAGCTTGAGCTTAAAATCCTCGCCCCAGCCGCGCCTGGTGGCGGTTGGGACGGCACGGCGCGGGCCATGCAGCAGGTGCTGACCGCAACAGGCATCGGCAAGGGCGTGCAGGTGACGAATGTTCCGGGCGCCGGCGGTTCGATCGGTCTGGCCCAGTTCGTCAACACCGCCAAGGGCGACCCGAACCAACTCATGGTGAACGGTTTTGTGATGGTGGGCTCGCTCATCTCCAATAAATCACCGGTCACGCTTTCGATGGTGACGCCCATCGCGCGCCTCACGGCGGAAGCCGAGGTCATCGTCGTGCCGGCAACCTCGCCGATCCAGAGCGCAACGGATCTGGTGGCGGCGATGAAGGCGGATATCGCCAAGGTAACCTTCGCCGGCGGCTCGGCGGGAGGCGTTGACCATATTCTCGCCGGATTGCTGGCCGGCACCGTGGGGCTTGATGGTTCCAAGGTGAATTATGTGCCCTTCTCGGGCGGCGGCGAAGCCTTGGCTGCGCTGCTCTCGGGCCGTGTCAGCGCCGGTATTTCCGGCTGGGGCGAGTTTGAAGGCCAGGTGAAAGCGGGGAAATTACGCGCCATCGCGGTGACATCGCCCGAGCGTCTGCCCGGAAATCCGACACCCACCTTGCGCGAGCAGGGCATTGCGCTTGATCTCCTTAATTGGCGTTCGGTCATGGCCGCACCTGGCATTTCGGCCGAACAGAAGAAGACCCTCTCGGACGCGATCGACCGGATGGTCAAATCCAAGGAATGGAAGGACATTCTGGCCCAACGCGGCTGGGACGATGCCTATTTGCCCGAGCCCGCTTTCGGTGAATTTCTCAAGAACGAACAGGGCCGGGTCGAGGCGGTGCTAAAATCTGTCGGTCTTGTCAAATAAATCCATCGCAGCGCGCGCAACCGGGCGGATGGCGCTTTTAAGCCAAAAGCCGCCGTCTCGCGGCGATCAGGGGGAATAATGTCGCTCTCCACATCCGCGCCCAAAGGGCGCGACAAGCCGGCCATCATTGTCGGTTTCCTGTTGCTTGCCCTGGCAGGCGTGCTGTGGTCGGATGCGGTCAACCTATCCCGCGTCGCCGCCTATGGGATCGGCCCGGCCGTCATGCCTAAAATGATCGCAGGCGGCCTCGTCTTGCTGGGGCTGCTCTCGATTCTTTCGGGCTTGCGGCAAAATGGAAAGGCGCCAGAGCCGGCCGATTTTGGTCCCGTTGGCATTTTGGTCATCGGATTTTTGCTGCTTACCGCCATTATCGGCTTTGGCGGCGGCTTCATTGCCGGAATGGCGGTGCTGTTCGCCATCACCGCCTTCGCCTTCGGCCGGCGGGCGCCCTTGGTGGATTTAGCGCTCGGCCTGGTTTTGTCGGCGCTGATCTATCTGCTTTTTTCCAAACTCCTGACGCTCTCGCTGCCGCAAGGCCCGCTTGAACGGCTTTTCAGCTAAGGGGCGGCGATGGAATCGTTTTATGCGTTGATTTCAGGTTTTGCCGTCGCGCTCACCGCGGCAAACCTGCTTTATGCCTCGATTGGCGTGCTGCTGGGCACGGCGGTCGGCGTGCTGCCCGGCATCGGCCCCGCGGTGACCGTGGCGCTGCTCCTGCCCATCACCTTCAAGCTCGACCCTTCCGGCTCGCTGATCATGTTCGCGGGGATTTATTATGGCGCGATGTATGGGGGTTCGACCACCTCCATTCTGATCAATACGCCCGGCGAGAGCGCCTCGATGGCGACAGCCTTGCAGGGCAACCTGATGGCCAAGAGCGGTCGGGCCGGGCCGGCATTGGCCACCTCCGCCATCGGCTCGTTCTTCGCCGGGTTGATCGCCACGGCCGGCATCGCCTTTCTGGCGCCGTGGATGGTGAAATTCGCGGTGCAATTTGGCCCCGAGGATTATTTTGCGCTGATGGTAGTGGCGTTCGTCACGGTTTCCGCGACCTTCGGCGATTCCCCGCTCAAGGGCCTGATCAGCCTGTTCTGCGGGCTCGCGCTGGGTCTGATCGGCATCGACAAACTGACCGGCCAATCCCGCCTCACCTTTGGCTTGCCCGAATTGCTCGATGGGGTCGAGGTGACGACGCTGGCGGTCGGGCTTTTCGCCATTGGCGAGGCGATGTTTGTGGTTTCGCGGCGTCGGAGCGTGGAGGAAATCATGCCGATGACCGGTTCGCTCTGGATGTCCAAGGCGGATTGGAAACGCTCCTGGAAGCCCTGGCTGCGCGGCACGCTGTTTGGTTTCCCCATCGGCGCCTTGCCGGCAGGAGGCGCGGAAATCCCGACCTTCTTGTCCTATTCGACGGAGAAGCGCCTCTCCAAACACCCCGAAGAATGGGACACGATTGGCGCGATCGAGGGCGTTGCCGGCCCCGAAGCCGCCAATAACGCCTCGGTCGCGGGCACTTTGGTCCCCCTGCTTTCGCTGGGTCTGCCCACTTCGGCGACCGCCGCGATTCTGCTCGCCGGCTTCCAGCAATTTGGGCTCAACCCCGGCCCGCTGCTCTTTGCCGAAAAGCCGGACTTGGTTTGGGGGCTGATCGCCAGCCTGTTCATCGCCAATGCCATGCTGGTGGTGCTCAACCTGCCGCTGGTCGGCATCTGGGTGAAGCTGCTCAAAATCCCGACGCCCTGGCTTTATGCCGGCATCCTGATGTTCGCGGCGATGGGCTCGATCGCGACCAAGGGGTCGATTGCCGAACTTTTGATGCTGCTCGTTTTCGGCGTGTTAGGTTTCCTGATGCGGCGCTATGATTACCCCGTCGCGCCCATGGTTGTCGGGCTCATTCTGGGGCCGATGGCGGAAAGCCAGTTTCGCCGCGCGCTCCAGATCAGCATCGGAGATCCTCTCGTGCTGGTGCAGAGCCCGATCGCCGCCACATTGCTGGGGATCGCCTTCCTCGCATTGGTCGCGCCGTTTATTGCCGGGGGCCTTAGCCGCTTCAAGGCCCAGGAGGATTAGGCTGAATCGACATTCAGCGCATCCATAGAATCACTGCTGCGAGATGTAAAAAGCTCAAGAAGTGTATGGCGCGCCGGTCAAACCGGGTTGCGATGCCGCGCTGTCTGCCGATGTTGCGCTCGATCTTACCGGCGTGTTCGAACTCACAAAGATCGGCTCGCAGAGAACCCTCGGATTTTCTGGACGGTCGGCACGCTCGTCTATTGGGACGACACCAACAAGCGCTGCACGACGGTTGCCACCGCCAACCTTCTGATCGGCGTCGCAGCGGCGGCGGTCGCGGGCGGTGCGGGCAACAGCGCGGATTGGGCCGTGTTCGGCTCAATGCCTCCTTCCGGGCGCATCGAAGTCGGGTGTTCCCGACTTCGCCACAATAAAGTCAATCCGGGCAACAGCCCGCATTGATGCCGTGATCGACGCTTTCGCATCAGTCATTGATGCGCTCTTCGCCGATCCCAATATCGGCGAAGACGCGCTGTGGAAGGCGGGCGGCGTCGGCCAATGTTTCAGACAAGAACTGCGTCGCTGTCCGCATCATTCGCAAGTCGCCCGACCGCTTGGCGGAATTCGGCGAAAGCCGCGCCGCTTTGCCGACCGTCGGCATCGATATCCGACGTTCTCTGTCCGCGACAATCACCGAGGGCGATCTGATCGTGATCGGCGCCGAGACTTATCGGATCATCGGCGAACCCTTGGGCGACGCGCTCGGGCTTGTATCGGCCTGCGAGGCGGTCAAACTCTAGACGCTCCCTGTTGCCCGACTTCCGACAAGCCCAGGGTGGTTCACAGCTGCGGATTTGCTGGCAGTAGCCGACCCAGGATTGCCGTAGGCGGATCAACGTTCATTTGCGGCAGGTCAATGGCTGCAACCAGTTTCTGTGCTGTCGATAGGTGATCGTGAGGAGAGCCTCAATGTTCGCTCGCACCGCCGCCAAAGCAGCGGCCTTCACGTTCGCCCTTGCCGCCACATCCGCATTCGGCGGGCCGTTCCGTGACGCCGAGAACGAGCTTGGCCAAGCCTATGCGGACTACCTCACTGCGCTCTTCCAGACAAACCAGAAAGATCGAACGGCGACCGACGCAGCGCTTGCTGCTTTCGAAGCAAAATGGGCTGCGCTTTCGGCAACTTGGAAATCTGCACCACCGCCGCAATACGCTGATGACATCAAACTGACGGAGACGCTCGACGCAGTCGCGCGGATTGCAGGCAAGGCTCAGGCCGCCCTACTCACGCATGTTCTTGCGCTTCGGTTAATTCGCATCCTTGGGAAAACAGCGATGTTTTCCTGACATTCCGCCGACAAACACCGCGCTAACGACCAAAATTATGGCGCTATTTCAGAAACAGTTTGATGCCATAGGCGAAAACGGCCAAGGCCAGAATGCTGGCGATCCAGATTCCAGCGAACCAGCCGAGCTTTTTCCAGATTGTAGTGCGCGCCTCTTTGGCGGATCGCTTTGCAAGGCTTGACGGCGCCATCAGTGGTATCCCCCAACGGCGTTCACCTTGCCTCTGAACACCCAGTAGGAATAGGCCGTGTAGGCCAGAATGATGGGCACCAGCACAACGGCGCCGACCAACAGGAAGGCAAGGCTGTTGTCCGGTGCTGCGGCATCCCAGATCGTGACGCTGTTGGGCACGATGTGCGGATAGAAGCTGATCCCAAGCCCGATAAAGCAGAGCACGAACAATGACAGGGAGGCGAGGAACGGGCTCGCTTCGCGCCGCTCCGTCAGACCCTTGAGCAGAATGAAGGCTGCTACCAGCACGAGCGCGGGAATCGGTATGGCGAGGAGCACGTGTGGCCATGAAAACCACTTCTGCATGTAGACGGCGTTGAGGAATGGCGTCCAGGCGCTGACAAGGCCAATAAGAACGAGGGTCGCAGGCGCCACCCAGAAGGCAATGTCATAGGCGCGGCGCTGGACATGGTTCTCGGTTTTCCAGATCAGCCAGGTTGCCCCCAGGAGCGCATAGCCGATCACGAGGGCTAGGCCGGTCAGCAGGCTGAATGGGGTCAGCCAGTCCCACCAGCCACCGGAATATGCCCGCCCGACTACGGGGATGCCCTGAACGAGTGCGCCCAACGCTACACCCTGGGCAAAGGCAGCAATGGTCGAGCCGCCGGCAAAAGCCCAATCCCAGAGGAACTGGCCGCGCTTGGTCTTCCAGCGGAATTCAAAGGCCACACCCCGAAAAATCAGGCCCAGGAGCATGATGGTGATCGGGGCATAGAGCGCCGGCATGATGATCGCGTAGGCGAGCGGGAACACGCCGAATGGCCTGTGCTTCGAGCGCCATCACTCCGGCGTGGCAGAGGTGGATCCGGCCAAGCATCGTCTGATGATCAACGGATTGGTGGACAAGCCCCTGATCTTTACAATGGAAGATCTCAAGCGCATGCCGGGTCGCGTCAACAAACCCTATTTTCTGGAATGCGCGGCCAATGGCGGCATGGAATGGCGGGGCGCCCAGCTCAACAGCTGTCAGTTCACCCACGGCATGATCCACAACGTCTGGTATACTGGCCTTCCGCTAAAGACATTGCTGGACGAGGCCGGCGTGAAGACAAACGGCAAGTGGCTGATGCCTGAGGGCGCGGACGCTGCCGCCATGACGCGTTCGATCCCCATGGAAAAAGCGATGAAAGACTGCATCGTCGCCTGGGGGATGAACGGCGAGGCGCTGCGCCCCGAACAGGGTTATCCGCTGCGCATCGTCGTGCCTGGCTGGGAAGGCAATATGTGGGTCAAGTGGCTGCGTCGGCTCGAAGTCGGCGATCAGCCCTGGCATCACCGCGAGGAAACCTCAAAGTACACGGATCTGCTGGCCGATGGCCGCTCGCGCCGCTTCACCTGGATCATGGACGCCAAATCCATCGTCACCAATCCGTCACCACAGATGCCCCTCAAACACAAGGGGCCGAATGTGCTCGCTGGTCTGGCATGGTCGGGCCGCGGCAGCATCAAGCGTGTGGATGTGACGGTTGATGGTGGCCGCAACTGGCAGACCGCGCGCATCGACGGGCCCGTTATGCCGCTCTCCCTGACGCGCTTTTATGTCGATATCGACTGGAATGGTCAGGAGATGATGATCCAGTCCCGGGCCATCGATGATTCAGGCTACGTCCAGCCCACAAAGGACGAGCTTCGAAAAGTTCGGGGAACCAACTCGATCTATCACAACAATGGCATCCATACATGGCTGGTGCGGCCAAATGGCGAGACTGAAAATGTCGAAATTTCGTAACCTATTTCTTGCGAGCGCCGCCATCGCTGTTCTCGCGGTCAACTGGCAACCCGCCCCATCCCTTGCGCAGCAGGGCAACCCAGCTGTGCATGCCGCAGGGCCCAGGAAAATCGGTCTGGGGCGCGAAGCGCATCCTGATGAGGTAAAGGCCTGGGATACTGATGTGCGGCCTGATGGTCAGGGCCTTCCTCCCGGCAAAGGCAGCGTCAAAGACGGCGACGAACTCTATCAGACGCTATGCGCGGCCTGCCATGGTGAATTCGGCCAGAGCGCGGGTCGCTGGCCCATGGTTGCCGGTGGGCAGGGCTCATTGAAAAACGAGGGGCCGGAAAAGACCGTCGGCTCGTTCTGGCCCTATGCATCGACCACATTCGACTACATCAAGAGGGCCATGCCTTACGGCAATGCGCGGTCGCTCAGCGACGACGAAATCTATGCCATTACTGCTTATCTGCTGAACATGAATGATATTGTGAAAGATGATTTTGTGCTCACGCAGAAAAATTTCACCAGCATCAAGATGCCCAATGTGGATGGATTCTACGATGATGACCGTGAGACCACAGAGAAACACTTTTGGAAGAACGAGCCTTGCATGACAAATTGCAAGGCAGAGCCTCCGAAGGTGTTGAGCCGAGCCCGCACGCTGGATGTCACGCCTGACACGAAGACGGGTCCGAAAGTCGATTGATGAGAATCTTTCTTTCAGCCTTCAAACTCGAGACTTTTGCGACAATTTCTGTCTCCGTGATGCTGTCGGTCACGCTTATATCCTTCAGTCTGGCACAGAGCAGACCGAGGGGCGACAAGGCATTCGGTGCGTATCTCTCGTCCGAATGCGTCACCTGCCATCAGATTTCAGGCAAGGCTGCTGGCGGCATTCCGCCAATTATCGGCTGGCCGGAAGAACAGTTTCTCGCTGTCATGGACGCCTACAAGAACAAGGAGAGGGACAACAATGTGATGCAGACCATAGCTGCCAAACTCAAGGATGACGAGCTGGCGGCGCTGGCGACGTTTTTCGGTTCTTTGAAACCAAAGCCACATTAGAGCATCATCCCGCCAGGTGGATACCGGCTGGCGGAAAAGATGATGCGAAAGCAAAATCCAAGAGCATTTTCAAGCGAAGTGAAACCCACTTCGCGTGAAGAAAATGTACTGACCAGGGAGGACAGTATGACTGAACTCGACCGCAGAACGGTGCTTGGTGCCGCGGCCCTTGCTGGGGCGACAATGACGGCAGTATCAGCAAGGGCGGCTCCCGCTATTGTGATGCTCAAGGACATCAACAAGGAAGCTGATGGCGCCTGTCTTTACCATTGTGACTTTGGCGACCCGCCGCGTTTCGTGCAGATGCTGCAAAACATCGCCAATCACTACTCGGTCTACGGCAATCCGATCGACATTCAGCTTGTCGTTGTTGTCCATGGCCAGGGAATAAAGTTTTTCCTTGAATCGCTCGAAGGAACCACATGGAAAGACGAAGTGATGGTTCCGCAGATTTTTCAGCGTGTCGTTGATCTCTCCAAGAGCGGCCTGATCGTTTATCTGTGCAATATTACCTTTGAGCGTCTGAAGCTTGACCGCGACAAGGCCCGGAAGGCGGACTTCATCAAGTTTGTTCCATCGGGCGTTGCCAGTGTCGCGGCGCTGCAATCAAAAGGATTTGCCTATCTGAAAGTGGGTTGACGCAAATGCCGCGCAAGTCGGCGAAGTCTGGGAGGATAACAGCAATGACAACGAGACGACACTTCATCATCGGCAGTGTAGCTGCAGGGTCCTCAATGATCCTTTCGCCTGCAGTTTTGGCGCAAGCAAAGCAGAAGGTCGTTGTGATCGGCGGCGGCGCAGGTGGTGCCACCGCAGCCAAGTACATCGCCAAGGACAGCGAGGGCAAACTGTCCGTGACGCTCGTGGAAGAGAACGTCAACTACCAGACCTGTTTCCATTCCAATCTCTATCTCGGCGGCTTCCGCGAATACGCCTCCATCTTGCATAACTATGATGGGCTCACGAAGCATGGGGTCTCTGTTGTGCGTGCACGCGCCACCATGATCGACCGCGACAAGAAAGAAGTGATTCTGTCCAATGGACAGCGCCTGTCCTATGATCGCTGTGTCGTCTCTCCCGGAATTGACCTCAAATACGATTCCGTGCCCGGCTGGTCGCAGGCGGCGGAAGAAATGATGCCGCATGGCTGGAAGCCTGGTGCTCAGACGCGCCTGCTGCGCCGTCGTCTTGACGCTGTGCCCAATGGCGGCAATATCGTGATGATCGCGCCGCCAAACCCCTATCGTTGCCCGCCCGGCCCGTATGAGCGCGTCTCCATGATGGCCCATGCCTTGAAGAAAGCCGGCAAGGATCGCTCGAAGATCTTCATCATCGATCCGAAGGATACATTCTCCAAGCAGGGCCTCTTTCAGGAAGGATGGGAAAAGCACTACAAGGGCTTGGTCGAATGGCTGGGGCCAAAGATCCATGATGGCCTGAAATCTGTCGATCCAAAGACCGGCACCGTTGTTACTGGCTTCGAAACGTACAAGAACGCGGCACTTGTCAATGTCATCCCGGCCCAATGGGCAGGTGCGATCGCCCGCGACGCGAAGCTCACCAATGCCTCCGGCTTTTGCCCGATCAAGCCCGAAAGCATGCAATCCACTGTTGACTCAAATATCTACGTTCTGGGTGATGCCTGCATTGCGGGCGATATGCCCAAATCGGCGTTCTCGGCCAACAGCCAGGCCAAGGTTGCCGCCATGATGATCCGCAATGAGCTGACGGGCTCGCGTGCCTTCCCGGCCCGCTACACCAATACCTGCTGGAGTCTGATCGAGACGGACGACGCCGTGAAGGTTGGTGGCACCTACGAGGCCAAGGATGGCAAGATCACGACGGTGACACCGCTCATCTCCAAGACGGGCGAGACGGCGGAAGTGCGCAAGGAAACCCAAGCCGAGAACATGGGATGGTATGCCGGCATCACGGCAGACATGTTCGGCTGATTTCCTATCCAGAAGCGGTAGCCCCTGCAATTGTACAGGGGCATAAAGAAACGGAGAGACTTCAATGCGAATTCTGATTTCGGCGATGCTTGCAAGCTTGCCGTTCATTCCGGTGGCAAACGCGCAGGACGCCGAAGCAGGCCAACGCGTGTTCAACCAATGCCGTGCTTGCCACCAAATCGGAGAAACGGCGAAGAACGCGGTCGGCCCCCATCTGAACGGACTTTTCCAGCGCAAGGCTGGCGAGGTCTCTGGTTATAACTACAGCGAGGCCAACAAGACATCCGGGGCAACCTGGAGTGAAGATTTCTTCGTGAAATACATCGCTGATCCGAAGGGTACCATGCCTGGCAACAAGATGGCGTATGCCGGGTTGAAGAATGAAAAGCAGATAGCCGACCTCGTCTCCTTCCTCAAGCAGTATGGACCGGACGGCAAGAAGCCTTGATCTAATAATCTCACGAGGAATGGGCGGGAGAAATTCCCGCCCATCTTCAACTTGGAACGATCTTGGTTCAGTCCTTGAAGAGCCATACGCCAATACGGTCCGCGGAGGTGCTGGAATGACTAAAATGGGCCTTTTGCCCATTCTCATCAAGCACGTTGCTTTCGGCGGGCGCATGGAATCGCCTATAATGAAACAATGCACCAGAAACCAAATTCGATCGTCATCAAATTTGTTGAACCGAATGGGCGCACCCATTCTGAAATGACACTTAAGATTCCAGACACACCCCGCACTCCCGATGCGCTGCAAGAAATGTTCGAACGAACCACAACAGAAAACCTATGGCGGGAGAAAGCTGGCGAGTTGCTTGCGTCGGTAAAACATGATCAGGTTTTCCGGCACAAGTTCCATACCTACTGGACGGTCGCTGGACATCGCATTCGAGCACAGATCGACGACGATAAGGTTCTGATATCGCTGCTTCGGCTGATCCTTCCACTATATGTCGGACCTGGCCGCACTCTGTACCGCGGGGAAAACCTCGATCGATGGAATTCTCGCAGAATAGGGCTTTGCTGGTCTGACAAAATTGAGACGGCCCGGATGTTTGGTCGCGGGCTCAATGCAACAGGAGCCGGAGGCGTTCTGCTTCAGTGGCAAGCGTCGAACCACGCAATAATCGCTGGCCCAAGTGCCCACAGCCCCTATCTCGGCGAGAGCGAATATACCCTAGACCTATCGGAGACCTCTGAGATCGAGGAAATCGAGCAATATCCCTCGTCGGGCTGATCGCGAATAAAAGCTCCGAGCCCAAACAGCGCTCGAATTCGGACACCTCAAAATGAAAACTCTACCTCCCGCGCTCGCAACCCACGTTGCGGGCGGGCTCACCACGCTTTGCCGCTGCTGGCGTGTGGATCGACGCGATGGAGTGGTGATGGGCTTTACCGATTTCGACCGCGATCTCGTCTTCGATGCAATCACCTATAAGGCGGCGTCTGGATTCACCGCGACCGCCATCGAAGGCCAACTTGGCCTGGCCGTTTCAAACCTCGATGTGCAAGGCGCGCTGTCCTCCG
>NZ_JAKFWN010000032.1:0-67658 GCF_021731865.1 Raskinella chloraquaticus (SeqCode)
GGCGTTTGGAAAATAATGAAAGTGGCTGCTTTTCCCGCTTTCAGCTTGCCCAACAATTCGTCAGTCAACCGGGCTTCGGCCACGCAGCCATTGGGCAGACAGCGCACGAAATCAGTAGCGCCAACATTCACATCGTCAATGCGCAGGCCAAGCCCGCTGGTCAGCAACACACCGAGTGGCGCAATCACCCTGAGCAGGCTCGCCTTCTTGTCGGCGGTACGAAAGGCGAGAATGAGCAGGCCGACATTCTGCCGGTCGCTTGCCGATACGGTCTGCACGAGCGCGCACTGCTCGCTCTGGGCGCCGGGCAGCGTCTCGCAGCGCAATTGCCACGCCCCGTACGTGGCGCGAATGGCGCTGTTGGTGGGCGCGGCAGGGGCAGGCTGCGAGGGCGCGACCTGGGGCGGCGTGAGCGGGGCTGCCGGCGCGGTTGGCGCCTTGGGCTGCTGGGCGGACGCGCCATGCGGCACGAAGATGAGGACGCCTGACAGCGCCAGCACGAGCAGCGCCACCGCTGCGCACGCACGGTATCGCGCCATACCGCCGGCGCACACGACTAAACCACCTGTCATCGTCGGGTCTCCCTGATTCGTCCCGCCTGCCTGCGCGCCAAGCGATGCGGCGTAACATTGGCCCAAGGCAAGTCAAGTGGCCACACCACCAGCTCGCCAAATCCTCGCATGCAGGCCCCTGATGGCACCACAGGCCGGTACAGGTAAAGATAAATACTTTGGTCGAATATGGTAATTCTCGCGCGCAATTGCCGCAGGCCAACCTCGCGCCTCCTACTTGTTTTCCCGGCAATTTGAGCGCTTTCATGGCTGGTTGGATTAAAAAATCATATGAATCTGGAAATGCGGACTGATGCGTTTCCCTCCGTCGTGTGATCTTATGGTGTGGTGGAATTGTCAGCGCCGGTCACAAGGGCTTGAGACAATGGCCCGGCTGGTGTAGGCGCAGAGGAGAATTGGGCTTTTGTCGGGTGCAGCGCATCGCCCGGATGCCCGCAATGAACCGTTTTGGAAGGGCTGGATCATGCTTCGTCGTTTTATCGCTCTGGGCGTCGCAGCGCTGGCAGCAGCATCAGGTGACACGGCGCATGCTGCACAGCCGGTGTCCGCCGGCTATAATCTGCAGGCGGCCGCCACCCAGGTCGCCAGCGATATCGCCTGGTTTCACTCGTCCATCCTGATCCCCATCATCACTGCCGTCACCTTGCTGGTTCTGGCGCTGCTTGCCTATTGCGCCATCCGCTTCCGTGCCTCCGCCAACCCTGTCCCGAGCAAGACGACACACAACGTTGTCATCGAGGTGGTGTGGACGCTGGCGCCGATCATCATTCTCATCGTTATCGCCATTCCCTCCTTCAAATTGCTCTACGAACAGCAGACGACACCGAAGGCTGATCTGACCGTCAAGGCGATCGGCTATCAATGGTATTGGGGATATGCCTATCCTGATCACGGCAATTTTGCCTTTGACAGCTATGTTGTGCAGGACAAGGACCGCAAAGACCCGGTCAATCAGCCGCGTCTGCTGGCTGTCGACAATGAAATGGTCGTGCCGGTCGGCAAGGTGGTCCGTCTGCAGGTTACCGCGCAGGATGTGCTCCACGCCTTTTTCGTTCCCTCCTTCGGCGTGCAGGTCACGGCCGTTCCTGGACGTCTGAACGAAGCCTGGTTCAAGGTCGAGCGCCCGGGTGTCTATTACGGACAATGCAACGAATTGTGCGGCAAGGATCATTCGTCCATGCCGATCGCGGTCAGAGCGTTGCCCGAGGCTGAATTTGCCGCCTGGGTTGATGGCGCCAAGAAGAAATTTGCAGCCAGTCAATCGCTGGACGTGGCAAACGCCCAGCAGGCTGGTCGCTGACGGATTTAATCGGTTAGAGGGGTCCGCGAGGCGCCTCAGGAGAAGCTAGAATGGCAAGTGCTGCTGAAGCCCATGACGCCCACGACCACCATCCAACGGGGTTGGCGCGCTATCTGTTTTCGACCAATCACAAGGATATCGGCCTGCTTTATTTGTGGTTTGCCATGTTCGCCGGTGTGGTTGGCGGGATATTGTCGGGCGGTATCCGCCTCGAACTGATGCATCCAGGCTTGCAGATCTTCAAGGACGCCCACGACTTCAACGTCTTCACCACCTATCACGGGCTCATCATGATCTTCTTCATGGTGATGCCGGCGTTTATCGGCGGTTTCGCCAATTTCTTCGTGCCGCTGATGATCGGCGCCCCGGATATGGCCTTCCCGCGCCTCAACAACATCTCCTTCTGGCTGCTGCCGCCATCATTTGCGCTTGCGCTGATTTCGATGTTTGTCGAAGGCCCGACAGGTGGCCTGGGTGTTGGTGCCGGCTGGACGTTCTATGCGCCGTTGTCGGGCGGTCAGGCGGGCGGCCATGTCGGCCCGGCGATGGATTTCCTCATCCTGTCGCTTCATATTGCCGGCGCCTCGTCGATCCTCGGCGCCATCAACTTCATCACCACCATCTTCAATATGCGTGCGCCCGGCATGACGCTGCACAAGATGCCGCTTTTCGCCTGGGCGATTCTCATCACCGCCTTCCTTCTGCTGCTGTCGCTGCCGGTTCTGGCCGGCGCCATCACCATGCTTCTGACCGACCGCAATTTCGGCACCACCTTCTTCGTGCCCGAAGGCGGCGGCGACCCGTTGCTCTTCCAGCATCTCTTCTGGTTCTTCGGTCATCCGGAAGTCTACATCCTCATCCTGCCGGCCTTCGGCATCATCAGTCACATCATCTCGACCTTCTCGAAGAAGCCGATCTTCGGCTATCTGGGGATGGCCTATGCGATGGTGGCGATCGGCGTTGTCGGCTTCGTGGTGTGGGCGCACCACATGTATACGGTGGGGCTTGATGTCGACACGCAGGCTTATTTCGTTTTCGCCACCATGGTCATCGCCGTGCCAACCGGCGTGAAGATATTCTCATGGATCGCCACCATGTGGGGCGGCTCCATCGAATTCCGCACCCCGATGTTATGGGCAATCGGCTTCATCTTCCTGTTCACGGTGGGTGGCGTCACCGGCGTGGTGCTCGCCAATGCCGGCATTGATCGCGTGTTGCACGCGACCTATTACGTCGTGGCGCATTTCCATTATGTGCTGTCGCTGGGCGCCGTCTTCGGTGTCTTTGCTGGCTGGTATTACTGGTTCCCGAAGATGTTTGGCTATTCCTACAACGAGAAGATCGCCAATCTGCATTTCTGGTTGTTCTTCGTCGGCGCCAACGTCATCTTCTTCCCGCAGCATTTCCTCGGTCTCCAGGGCATGCCGCGCCGTTATGCTGATTACCCGGACGCCTTCGCTTACTGGAATTTTGTGTCGTCCGCCGGCTTCTTCATTGTCATTGCCGGCATGCTGGCCTTTGCCTGGTGCATGGTGGAGGCGTTTTCCGCCAGGCGCCGGGTTGGTGACAATCCCTGGGGGGAAGGCGCGACCACGCTCGAGTGGACGCTGCCCTCACCGCCGCCATTCCATCAGTTCGGCACCTTGCCACGCATCAAATGAGGGGACGGGCGCCTGAGAGGGCGCCCGGTCTGGAAGGTCATGACCTACATCGCCGATAGCGATGCGGTGCCTGGTGGCGGCAGCCCTGCCGCCGGCATTGCCGTGAGCGATGCGATGGTCAGCGACTACATCGCGCTTCTGAAGCCGCGCGTCATGTCGCTGGTCGTCTTTACCGCCCTTGTTGGCATGGTGATGGCACCAACCCATATCCACGCAGCACTTGCCGTGATCGCGCTGGCGATGATTGCGATAGGCGCCGGCGCCTCGGGCGCGCTCAATATGTGGTTTGAATCCGACATCGATGCGCTGATGACGCGCACCCGCGGCCGGCCGCTGCCCCGTGGCGCCATCACCCATGATGAAGCGCTCACCTTCGGTATCATGCTGTCGGCGGGTTCGGTGCTGGTTCTTGGTCTCGTTGCCAATTGGCTCGCCGCTGCTCTGCTGGCCTTTACGATCTTTTTCTATGCCGTCGTTTACACGCAGTGGCTGAAGCGCACGACACCACTCAACATCGTCATCGGCGGAGCTGCCGGCGCCATGCCGCCGGTGGTCGCCTGGGCAGCCATGACGGGCGATCTGTCACTGCCGCCGGTCATCCTCTTTCTCATCATCTTCCTGTGGACGCCACCGCATTTCTGGGCACTCGCCCTCTATAAATCCGACGATTACGCCCGTGCCGGCGTACCCATGCTGCCGGTTGTTGCCGGCAGCGACGAGACGCGTCGCCAGATCATCGTCTACAGCGCGTTTTATCTGCCTGCGACGCTGTTGCCGGTGACCTGCGGCTTTGCCGGGCTGCTTTATGGTGGTATCGCCATGCTGCTGGCTCTGTGTTTTGGTGTGGGAGCGTGGCGCGTTTACCGGCTGCGGCAAGGCGGGAAGGCCGAGCAGGCCGCCCGCCAGCTCTTCGCGCTGTCGATCCTTCACCTCTTTTTGCTCTTCGTGCTGTTGCTGGTCGAGCATATCAGCGGCGTGTCCCCGCTGATGGCGCCACTTGCCGGCTGGATGGCCGGTTGATGGCGCGCCAGCCGCTCTCGCCGGAAGAAAGCGCGCGCCGCCTGCGCCAGCGCAACATGGCGCTTGCGTTCAGTCTGGTGTCGCTCGTCATCCTGTTTTTCATCATCACGCTCGTCAAGGGCGTGCCCCTGCTCAACCGGGCGATCTGAGCGATGGCAAACGACCTGTCCAATCACGCCCCCGCCGTGCCAACTGATCTGGTCCGCCAGCATCGCCGCGTTGCTCTGATATGCACCCTGTTCCTTGCCAGCATGTTCGGTCTGGCTTATGCAGCGGTGCCGCTTTACGACCTCTTTTGCCGGGCAACGGGGCTTGGCGGCACGCCGCAGATCGCCGCAACGCTTCCCTCATCGGGCAAGGCCGGCGTCCTCCGCGATATCACAATGCGCTTTGATGCCAACGTCGCTTCGGGCCTTCCCTGGCGTTTTGAAGCGGTGACGACGCCAACCGTCCTGCGCGTCGGCGAGCCGTTTCTGGCAACCTATCGCGCCACCAACCTGTCGGCGCGCGATACGGTGGGCACCGCATCCTATAACGTCGCCCCGCCGCAGAGCGGCGCTTTCTTCTTCAAGGTCGAGTGTTTCTGCTTCACCGAGCAAAAGCTCGGGCCGTATGAAAGCGCCGAGCTGACGGTCAGTTTCTATGTCGATCCGGAGCTGGCAGGGGATATAAATCTTGCCTCGCTCGACACCATCACTTTGTCCTATACATTCTTTCCCGCCCGCCAGCCGGTGCGCTCTTCGGCATTACCTGCCCAAGCCGCGCCGGCGCCGTGAGCGTGGCCTTTCCTAGGGGAGCTGACTGACCATGGCCGACACCCACGCCGTCAACCACGACTACCACCTCGTCGCGCCAAGTCCGTGGCCGCTTGTTGGCTCCGGCGCCGTTTTTGTCATGGCGGTAGGCGCCGTCATGTGGATGAAGAAACTGACATTGCTGGGCTTCAGCGCCGGCGGTTTCCTGTTCTTCGCCGGACTTCTCGGTATCCTCTATGTGATGTTCAGCTGGTGGGTGGACGTCATTCGTGAGGCAACGAGCGAGGGCCACCACACGCCCGTGGTGCAGCTGCATCATCGCTACGGCATGATCCTCTTCATCGCCTCTGAAGTGATGTTCTTCGTTGCCTGGTTCTGGGCTTATTTCGCTGTTGCCTTCTATCCCGACCAAGCTGAAATGACGGCGCGCATTGCCCATACGGGCGGCACCTGGCCACCCCACGGCATCCAGACCTTCGATCCCTGGCACCTGCCGCTCCTCAACACGTTGATCCTGCTGCTGTCGGGAACAACCGTCACCTGGGCGCATCACGCACTTCTCGAAGATGACCGCGCCAGTCTCAAGCAGGGCCTGTGGTGTACGGTGGCGCTCGGGGCGCTCTTCACCACCCTCCAGGCCGTGGAATACAGCCATGCGCATTTCGGCTTTTCCGGGAACATCTACGGCGCCACCTTCTTCATGGCGACCGGCTTTCACGGCTTTCACGTCCTCATCGGCACCATCTTCCTCGCTGTCTGCCTGGTGCGTGCCTATCTTGGGCAGATGACCTCCAAGCAGCATCTGGGCTTTGAATTCGCCGCCTGGTACTGGCACTTTGTCGACGTGGTGTGGCTGTTCCTCTTCGCCTGCATCTATGTCTGGGGTTCCGGCAGCTCGGTCGCAGCCGGCCATTGACATCACACCATGGAGCGGCGCACAGCGCGCCGCTTGCCCCTTGCACCGGAGTTCGGGCATGACAATCGTCGATCCGGCTCCCGCAACGCCGACCCGTCCCATGACGGCGCGCCCGGTCGTAGCACTTGGCCTCACCGGCGCGTGTCCTCATTGCGGTGAGGGCAAGCTGTTTGCGGGCTTTCTTACCCTCCAGCCGCGCTGTGAGGTCTGCGGATTGTCGTTTGATTTCGCTGATGCGGGCGATGGGCCAGCGGTCTTCATCATGATGATCGTCGGCTTTATCGTCATCGGTTCCGCCCTCATGCTGGAGCTGCGCCATCATCCGCCCATCTGGGTTCATCTCATGCTGTGGCTGCCATTGGCGACGTTTCTGGCGCTTGCCATTCTGCGCCCGCTGAAAGGCACGATGATCGCCCTTCAGTACCGCAACGCTGCCCGGGAGGGGCGGCTTGAGCGCATGTCATGAGCGCCGCTCACCTTCGCCTTGCCTGGTGGCCACTGCTGCTTGCAATCATGTCTGCTTTCTTGCTCCTGTGCGCTTTGGGTGTCTGGCAATTGGCGCGCAAGGCGGAAAAGGACAAGCTGATCGGCGCTATAGCCACCCGCAGCGCCCCGCCAGCGCAGGCATTATGGCCGCAAGCTGCATGGCGGGACCTGACGCCTGAGGTTCTCTTTTTCCAGCGCGTGACACTCACCGGCCAGTTTCGACCAGTGCCGGTGTTCCGCCTTTATACCGTCCACGAGGATGCTGCCGGGCAGGCGCAGGCGGGCTGGCTGCTGTTGACGCCTCTCGACGTCGATGGCGGCGGCATCATTCTTGTCAATCGCGGTCGCATCGCCCCTGACGCAGCGCTGCCTGCGCCACCAGCCGGGCGGGTGCAGATCGAGGGCTGGGTGCGCCCGCGCGAGGTGGCGGGATGGTTTGCCGCCACCGACAATCCTGCCGCCAACGCCTGGTACACCCGCGATCCGCAAATGATGGCGCTCTCCGCATCGCTTGGCGCCGTGGCGCCGTTTTCGCTCGATCAGATCAGCAATAATCCGGGCGGGGTTCCGGTGATCGTTCCGCGCCCGCCAGTCCTTCCCAATCGCCATCTCGAATACGCCATCACCTGGCTGGCGTTGGCCTTGACGCTTCTCGTCGTTTCATCGCTTTTCATCATCGAACGGTTGAAGCGGCGCTCCGCCTGAGGCAAGAGGGATGCCCCGATCCGTGACGGAGCGGTCAAACGGAGTGCCTATGCGCTATATTTCGACACGCGGAAGCGCGCCTGAACTCGGCTTCGAGGACGTTCTGTTGAGCGGGCTTGCGAGCGATGGAGGCCTATACCTGCCGCGACAATGGCCGCGTTTTGGTGAGCGCGAGATTGCCGGCTTCGCCGGCAAGCCGTTTGCGATGATAGCTGCCGATATTGTGGCGCGCTTCACCGCCGGCGAGGTTGATCGAGCCGTCATCGCCACTGCCTGCCGCGAGGCGTTCGCGACGTTCCGCCACCCTGCCGTCTGCCCGCTGGTCCAGATGACGCCCGACGCGTTCCTGCTGGAACTCTTCCATGGGCCGACGCTTGCCTTCAAGGATGTGGCGATGCAGCTGCTGGCGCGCCTCATGGATCACGCGCTGGAGAAGCGCGATGGGCGTGTCACCATCGTTGGTGCCACCTCGGGCGATACGGGTGGCGCGGCCATCGAGGCCTTTCGCGGCCGGGCGCGCGCTGATGTGTTTATTCTCTATCCCGAGGGGCGCGTTTCAGAGGTGCAGCGCCGCCAGATGACGACCGCCGGCGAAGCCAATGTCCATGCCCTCGCCATCGCCGGCAATTTCGATGATTGCCAGGCGATGGTGAAGGCGATGTTTGCGCATGAGGCGTTTCGCCAGCGTGTGCAGCTTGCTGCCGTCAATTCGATCAACTGGGCGCGCATTCTTGCCCAGATTGTTTATTTCGTGGCCGCCGCCGCAGCCCTGGGTGCGCCGTCGCGGCGGCTGAGCTTTGTTGTGCCAACGGGCAATTTCGGTGATATTTTTGCGGGCTATGTGGCGCATCGCATGGGTCTGCCCATCGCCCAGCTGGTCATTGCCACCAACCGCAACGATATACTGGCGCGGACTGTGGCGAGCGGCAATTACACGGTCACCGGTGTGCAGCCCACCACCTCGCCATCGATGGATATCGAGGTGTCGTCCAATTTCGAGCGCCTGCTGTTTGAGGCCGAGGGCCGCGATCCGGCCATCATCCGTAACGCCTTCGCGGCGCTGAAACAGCAGGGCAGCTTCGCCCTCTCCCCGCAGGCGCTCACCTCTATACGTGCGCTCTTTGCAGCAGGCCATGCCAGCGAGGCCGAAGTCGCGGACGAAATCAGGACCGTCCATGCCGCGTCGGGCTATGTGCTCGACCCGCATACGGCAGTTGGTGCGGTGGTGCTGCGCAAATGCGCCGAGGCTGACGCGATCAAGATCCTGCTCGCCACCGCCCACCCGGCAAAATTTCCCGATGCGGTCGAGGCGGCGTGCGGTGTCCGCCCCCCCCTGCCGCTGGCGTTGGCCGCACAGCGGACAGCTCCCGAGCGCCTGACGGTGCTTCCCAATGACCAGGCAATCGTCGAGCGCTACGTGCTTGATCATTGCCGTATCGCCGGAGGAATTGCGGCATGATTGACCTTCCGCCGCCCCGCCTCACCACGCTGGATAACGGTTTGCGCATTGTGAGCGAGCGCATGCCCGGTCTCGCATCGTCCTCGCTGGGCGTTTTCGTTGGCGCCGGTGCCCGCGTTGAGGCCGGCCATGAGCATGGGATCGCGCACCTCCTCGAACATATGGCCTTCAAGGGCACGCGCCGGCGCAGCGCACGTCATATCGTGGAGGAAATCGAAGCGGTCGGTGGCGATATCAACGCCGCGACATCGATGGAACAGACCGCCTATTACGCCCGCGTCCTTGAAGATGATCTGCCGCTGGCACTTGATATTCTGGCTGACATCGTCACCGCCAGCGTCTTTGCCCCCGATGATCTGGCGCGCGAAAAGGCCGTCATCCGCCAGGAAATAGCTGCCGTCCAGGACACACCGGACGATATCGTTTTCGAAAGTCTCCAGGCCGCCGCCTTCACCAATCAGCCGCTTGGCCGGTCCATTCTGGGAACCGATCGCTCGGTTGCCGGATTTACCCGTTCCGATATCGAGGGTTTCCTGCGTCGTCATTATGTGGCCGGCGACGTCGTGATCGCTGCGGCCGGCGCCATCGATCACGACGCGCTTGTCGCTGACGTGACGCGCCATTTCGCCTCCCTGCCGAGCGGTCAGGCCGCGTCGCTGCCTCAGGCCCGCTTCATTGGCGGCACCGTGCTTGATCGCCGCGATCTTGAGCAGGTCAACATCGCCCTTGCCCTCCCCAGCGTCGGCGTCGAGGACGACCAGGTCCATGCGGCGCGGATTTTTGCTACCCTGCTGGGCGGTGGCATGTCCTCGCGCCTCTTCCAGGAGGTCCGCGAAAAAAGAGGGCTGTGCTATAATGTTTCGGCTTTTCAGTGGGGGTATGCCGGCATCGGCCTGCTGGGCGTCCATGCCGCGACCGCGCCCGAGGACGTGGTTGATCTCGTAACCGTCATCCGCGAGGAGACCGCGAGAGCTGCGCACGAATGCACACGTGAGGAAATTGATCGCGCCAAGGCGCAGCTGCGCGCCGGCCTCATCATGAGCCTTGAGAACTCCTCGGCACGCGCCGATCGCCTGGCCCGCCAGCTCCTTGTCTTCGGAGAGCTGCGCGATGCCGCCACCGTCATTTCTGACCTTGATGCGGTGACGGTCGACGAGGTGCACGCCTCCGCCCAGCGTATTATCGAGGACGGCAGGCTTGCCCTGTCCGCCATCGGCCCGGAAAGTGCGCTGGGTGGCCTTGAGGCGGTGATGCCTGAAAAGCCGCGCCCGCAACATTGAGGAGCCGCATCGGCAATGACGCTGTTCCGCACAATCGGTCTGGGCGAAACGATGGCACCGATCCTCGGACAGGGGGTCATCTTGCGTGTGCCGCTGGCGAGCGATTACGACAGCTGGGCGGCCTTGCGCCACCAGAGCCGCGCCTTTCTGACCCCGTGGGAACCAACCTGGCCGGCGGATGATCTGACAAAAATTGCCTTCCGCCGTCGTATCAGGCGTTACGGGCAGGAAATGCGTGAGGATACCGCCTACAGCTTTTTCATCTTTGCCGACGCGACGCTGGTCGGCGGCCTGACGCTGTCGAATGTCCGTCGCGGCGTCGCCATGACCTGCGCGCTCGGCTACTGGATGGGCGCGCCCTATGCCGGCAAGGGGCTGATGAGCGCCAGCCTGCGGGCATTGCTCCCTCATGTATTCGGCAAAATGGGGCTGCATCGCATCGAGGCGGCCACCATGCCGCATAACCGCGCGTCGATGACCCTTCTCGAAAAAGTCGGATTCCAGCGCGAAGGCTACGCACGAAAATATTTGTGTATTGCTGGCGCTTGGCAGGATCACCTGCTCTTCGCCCGCCTTGCTGAGGACGCGTGAGGCTGATCTCGATGACGACGCGCCTCTTGGCGGTGATCGATCGCCGGGAACACTCTTGGGCGTGAAGCGCAAGCTTGTCGATCGGCTGTCGATGGCTGAGGCCCGTGCCGGGCGGAGGCGCCCGTCAGGCCGCCCACGCCGTCATCATGTGCAAAATCGCGGGGCATATGGCGATTGAATTACCGGTTCCACTTTCTGGCAACATGTTCTAGGCATTCGCAGCATGCGCGATGGGCGCGGGAGGAACGGTTGCGGTTTTCTGACCTCGTTCGGATCGTGACATGTGTGCTCGCCCTGGCAATCGCCGGGCCGGCATCAGCGCTTGACGCTGTGAGCGTCGCTGTCGATGTCAACGCGATCGATCTTGGCCGGGCCATTGAATTCTACCGGGATCGCGGCGAGCAATTATCGGTGTCGACCGCGCCTGGTACCGATGGCATCGTCCGCCGGATCGAAGTGCGCGCCAGCGCGTCACGCCCGTCGCCGAGCTGGGCAGTGTTTGCGCTGTCAAACGAGACGGATGAGCAGATCGACCGCCTTCTGGTCGCGCCGTTTTATCGTGCGTCCGGGTCGGGGCTTTATCGGCCTGATCTTGGCGGCCCGCGCATCGAATCGATCACGCCGAGCCAGGGGTTCCGCCCCGATCGCCAGTACAGCAGCCAGGCCGATGTCTTCCTGATCACTCTTGATCCGAGCTCGACCGTGACCTTCGTTGCCGAATTGCGCGACAGCCGCCTGCCGCAGCTCTATCTGTGGGAACCGGATGCCTACAAGGATACCGTCAATTCATTCACCCTCTATCAGGGGATCGTGATCGGTATTGCGGGGCTGACCGCGCTCTTCCTCACCATCCTGTTTCTCGTCAAGGGAACCACCATGCTGCCAGCGGCGGCCGGTCTCGCCTGGGCCGTTCTGGCTTATATGTGCATTGATTTCGGTTTCTGGCACAAAGTCTTCAACGCGGCGGCGAGTAGCGACAGGATCTATCGCGCCGGCGCCGAAGTGGCGATTTCGGCCATGCTTCTGATCTTTCTCTTCGCTTATCTCAATCTCGGCCGCTGGCATGTGCGCTTTGTCTGGGTTGTCGGACTGTGGCTGGTCGGGCTTGGCGCGTTGGTGGGGCTGTCGCTCTACGACCCGCCGCTGGCGGCAACGATTGCCCGGTTTTCCACGGCCGCCACCGCGATTGTCGGCCTTTGCCTCATCGTCTGGCTGGCGATCATGCGCCATTATGACCGCGCCATCATGCTGGCTCCCTGCTGGGTCTTGCTGGCCCTGTGGATCGGCGCGGCAGGGGCAACCGTGTTCGGCACTCTCAACAACGATGTGGTCGCGGCGGCGCTCGACGGTGGGCTGGTGCTGATCGTGCTCCTCGTCGGCTTCACGGTGATGCAGCACGCTTTTTCCGGCGGGCCGCTGGCCCCCTCATCGGTGAGCGATGGCGAGCGCCGTGCGCTCGCGCTGATCGGGGCTGGCGATGTCGTGTGGGATTGGGACGTTTTGCGCGACCGCATTTTCGTCAGCTCCGAGGCTGAACAGGTGCTGGGCCTGCCGCGCGGCACGCTGCTGGTGGCGCCGGCGCGCTGGCTTGATTGCCTGCACCCAAGCGATGGCGATCGCTTTCGCGCCGTCCTCGATGCCGTCCTCGAAACGCGGCGCGGTCGTGTCGATGAGGATTTCCGCCTGCGCGATCATGAAGGGCATTATCGCTGGTTTCATCTGCGCGCCCGCCCTGTTGTGGGCTCCGACGGCGAGGTGATCCGCTGTGTCGGAACACTCGCCGACGTCACCGACATGCGCATTGCCCAGGAGCGCCTGCTCCATGATGCTGTTCACGATAATCTGACCGGCCTGCCCAATCGCGAATTGTTTCTCGACCGCGTCTCTGCCGCCATGGTGCGTGCCCAGACGGACGCACAGATACGCCCTTCCGTCTTTGTCGTGGATGTTGATCGCTTCAAGCAGGTGAATGATTCAGTGGGGCTTGCCGCCGGCGACAGCATGCTGATGACCATCGCCCGCCGCCTGTCGCGCCTCATCGAGCCACAAGATACGCTGGCGCGCATCGGCGGCGACCAGTTCGGCATCATTCTCATGTCACAATCCGAGACAGATCAGATTGCCGCGTTCGCCGATCGCCTGCGGCGAGCCATTCGCCAGCCGCTGAGCTTTGCCGAGCGTGAAATATTCCTGACCGCCTCGATCGGGCTTGCCATCCATGATGATCATTATCACGGGCGGGAGGACATCCTGAACGACGCTGAACTGGCGATGTATCACGCCAAAAAAGGCGGCGCTGACCGTATCGAAGCCTTCAAGCCGAGCATGCGCGCGAGCAGCGGCGACCGGCTGATGGTCGAAAGCGAATTGCGGCGCGCCGTGGAGCGCGGCGAAATTCGCGTCTTTTACCAGCCCGTGGTACGTCTTGCCGATCAGACGATTGCCGGTTTCGAGGCGCTGGTGCGCTGGGAGCATCCGCGACGCGGGCGCATCTCGCCCGGCGAATTCATCGCGATCGCGGAAGAAAGTGGCGTGATCGTCGAGCTCGGCCAAGCGGTCCTCCAGCAGAGTTGCCAGCAGCTCGCAATCTGGCAACGCGATTTTCCCAGCGCGCACCCGCTCACCATGGCAGTCAACGTATCAAGCCGGCAATTGCTGCGCCAGGATCTCGCCCATGACGTGGGCGCCGTCTTGTCGGCAACCGGGATCGACCCGGCAACGCTGAAGCTTGAGATCACCGAGAGTCTGGTGATGGAAAACCCTGAATTCGCCGCCCAGGTTCTCGTGCGCCTGAGGGAACTGGGCGTCGGTTTGTCGCTGGACGATTTCGGTACCGGCTATTCAAGCCTGTCCTATCTGCAGCGCTTTCCCTTCGATACGTTGAAGATCGATCGCGCCTTCGTCCATCCCGACGGGTCAGGCAAGCGCCCCGCCATCCTGCGCTCGATCGTCGCCCTTGCTCACGACCTTGAAATGGACGTGGTGGCGGAAGGAGCGGAAACCGTCTCCGACGGGTTGGAATTGCGCCAGCTCGGCTGCCTCTATGCCCAGGGCTATGCCTTCGGGCAACCGATGAATGCCGACCATGCGACGCTCCATCTGCGTGGCGCCACAAGGCTGGCTGCCGCGCAGTAAGGCGTGCATATAATTAGTTGACATCATCAACCAATCGCATGAATCTCGACCTCTGTTGCCCGGACGTCGCGCGAGAGGATGCCCCATGCTTGCAGATGAGCCCCCCGGTTCCACCGGCCGGGATAACGTCGGCGGCACTGATGTGCCACGCGCGTCAGTCGCAGCGCTTCGCCGCTTTGCCCGCTTCTACACGCGCCATGCCGGCCTTCTTGAGCCCGGCCTCTACGGAACCAGCCTGACGCTGACCGAGGCGCGCATCCTCTACGAGCTGGCGCGCGGTGAGGGAAGCCACGCCGTCGATATTGCCCGCCTCCTTGCCCTTGATCGCGCACAGCTCAGCCGCACATTCGCGCGCTTCGAAAAGGCCGGGTGGATCAGGCGCGAGACAGATCGGCACGATCGCCGCCGCGCCATCATCAAATTGACCAGGGCCGGCAAGGCGCTCTTCCGCTCGCTGGATCATCAAGCCGACCATGACGTCGCCGCCATGTTGAAGCCGTTGCCAGGCGACGTCAGACAAATTCTCATCACCGCACTGGCAACGGCGGAACACATCCTCGCCGCCGCCGCGCCATCGCCCATCGTCATCCGCGACGCCGCCATCGGCGATCTGGGCCTCATCATTCACCGCCACGCCGTGCTCTACGCGCGTGACTATGGCTGGAACCGCGCCTTCGAAGCTCTGGTGGCCGAGATCGCCAGCACCTACATCCGTGACTTCGCTCCCGACCATGATGGCTGCTGGATTGCCGAGCGCGACGGGGCCTTTCTCGGCTGTGTGATGCTGGTCAGGGCCGGGCCTGATGCCGCCAGGCTGCGCCTTCTGCTGGTGGAGCCGCAGGCGCGCGGTCTTGGACTTGGCGGACGATTGGTCGATCACTGTATCGCCGCCGCCAAGGCTCGCAGCTATCGCCGCCTTGTTCTCTGGACCAACGATATTCTTGTCGCTGCGCGCGCGCTTTATGTGCGTCGCGGCTTTGTCCTGACCGCAAGCGAGCCTCATGACAGTTTCGGCCATCATCTCGTGGGCGAGACGTGGGAATTATCGCTGGAGAGCGATTGACGAGCGATCAGGCGTGACCGGTCTGCGATGACAGATGGGTCGGATCGGCGCCGAGATGGCGCAGGATGCGCTGGTATTTTCCTGAAATATCGGGATCGAACACAAGCGTGCGGTCGGCGGCACAGACCAGCCAGCCATTGGCCTGCAATTCACGCTCGAGCTGCCCCGGCGCCCAGGCGGCATAGCCAAGCGCCAGAATGGCGTCACGCGGCCCTTGCCCGGCGGCAATGGCGCGAATGATATCAAGCGTCGCGGTGAGGCAGACCCCGTCATCCATCGCCATCGTCGCGTTGGCGATCATAACATCATCGGAGTGAAGGACGATGCCGCGCGCCGGCTCAACCGGCCCGCCTTTGACGACGCAGATCGCGCCATGCCCCGGCGGCAATGTAATGTCCGTTCCTTCAGGGATGATGTTGAGCTGCACCAGCAGATCGAAAAACCGGATGTCATCGGCCGGATGATTGATGATCAGGCCCATGGCCCCGGCGTCGGAATGGGCACATATATAGATCACCGCGCGCTGGAAGCGCGGATCGGGCATCGACGGCATCGCCACCAGAAAATGGCCGTCGAGATAGCCCGGACCAGTCAGGCGTTCGAGAAGTTAGGTCAGCTTCATGGGTGTCAGCCTAGCGGTTTCACCGCCCTTATGGAATATCCGAGCATCATACACCGCGCCAGTCGACCCCGCTCAAACCCGCTTCACGTGGGCGTCACGAGCTTGTTCATCGTTTTTTCGAATTATCTGGCGTAGGGATACGGGATGCCGATGTTCTTTTCCACCCGTCGCCGCGATGTGTGTGCTGGTGCCGCCGCCGGGCTGATGGCGGTGTGCTCGCAATGGATGGGACGAAGCCATGCCAGCGACGCCTTGCCGGCGCGCATGCGCCTGCTCGCCGGCGGACGTGACGGCGAGGGGCGCCTTCTTGCCGGTGTCCAGCTGTCGTTGCAGCCGGGCTGGAAGACGTATTGGCGCTTGCCCGGCGGGAGCGGTATCCCGCCGATCTTTGACTGGAGCGCCTCTCTCAATGCGAAATCGGTCATTGTCTCCTACCCGGCACCGAGCCGTCTGGGGGAAGGGCCGGGTATGTTCCTGGGCTATACCGGTGACGTTGTTTTCCCGGTCGAGGTGATACCCGCCGATCCGGCCAGTGACGTCGAGCTTGTCCTTGATCTGACGTATGGGGTGTGCGAGCGCATCTGTATTCCAGCCGAAAGCCAGGCGCGGCTGCGCTTTGCGTCCGGCTCGCCCGCTGATGACGCCGCCGCGTTGATCGAGCGCGCCCGAGCGCGTGTGCCCCGCCGCGTCCCTGCGGGAACCATGATCCGGGACTGGCGCTATCTGGCTGATCAACGGCGTATCGAGTTTGCGGTGGATGCGTTGGGTGGCGTTGACTTTGTAGCCGTCGAGGGGCAGGTCGATCTTGATCTGGGGATGGCGGTCGAGGTCGCTTCGTCCGGGCCTTTGAAGCGATTTTCAGTAAGCCTTGGCGGGCCATCCGCCGCACCGCCTGCTTCTCCTATTCTCGTGACCATCGTCAGCCGCCGCGCGGCGGTGGAGGAAGCGCATACACTCGACGGATAGACGATGACCGTCTATGTCAGGAGGCTGGAGCAACGATGCTGCAGCCGGAGACACAGATGACGATTAAAGTTGGTGATCGCCTACCCGACGTGAAGTTCAAGATCATGGGTTCCGATGGCCCTGCTGACCTTGCGAGCAGCGATGTCTTCAAGGGCAAGAAAGTTGCCTTCTTCGCCGTACCGGGTGCCTTTACCCCCACCTGCCACCGTAATCATCTGCCGGGCTATCTCGAGCATGCGGCAGAGCTTCATGCCAAGGGCGTCGATACCATCGCTGTGACCGCCGTCAACGATGTGTTTGTGATGAACGAATGGAAGAAAGCGACGGGGGCTGGCGACAAGATCGTGTTTCTGGCTGATGGCGCGGCTGTTTTTGCCAAGGCCATCGGCCTTGATCTTGATGCGACAGTTCCTGGTCTTGGCATCCGCTCGAAGCGCTATGCGATGCTGGTGGATGATGGTGTCGTCAAGGTCCTCAATGTCGAGGACGTGCCTTCCAAGGCTGACGCGTCGAGCGCCGTCGCGCTTCTGAAGGAAATCTGAAATACTCTGCCGGCTTCGCTCGATCAGCCTTTGATCTTTGTAATCGGCGCGCTATGATCGAAGGCGTCTGGCGGCACGTCAGGCAGCACACGCGGGAGAGACCAGCCGGGTATTCCCGACTGGCGCCGAAGGCGCAACCGCCCCGGAAACGCTCAGGCAACCGGACCGCGCGTGTTATTGACTCTGGAAAGCAACGGCCACAGCCGTTCACCGACGGGTGCAAGCCGCGTTGTAGCGATGCGGCGAAATCTCTCAGGTTCCCAGACAGAGGGGGCGCGAACCGGGCATGATCCGGCACGCTGTCTCTTGTCGGGAACCGCGCATGGCCGCTGATATTTCTTTGAAGCAGACGCCGCTGGTGATGGCCCATCGTGCCTCTGGCGCGCGCATGGTACCGTTTGCCGGCTATGAAATGCCGCTTCACTACGAGGATGGCATTCTCGCCGAGCACAACTGGACCCGCGGGAATGCCGGTCTCTTCGATGTCTCCCATATGGGGCAGGCTGAGCTGGTCGGCCCCGATCACGAGACGACGGCGCGGGCGCTTGAAGCGCTGGTGCCCGCGGATATTTTGGGCCTTGAGCCGGGAAAGCAGCGCTACACGCAGTTATTGAACCCGTCTGGCGGCATCATTGATGATGTGATGGTGAGCCGTGGCGGCGATGATGGCCGCCTCGCCCTCGTCGTCAACGCAGCCCGCGCATCGGTCGATTATGCGCATATGATGAGCGCCCTGCCACCCGTCGTGCGATTGCTCGCCCATGAGGATCGCGCCCTGCTTGCCCTGCAGGGCCCGAAAGCGGCGGCGGTTCTAGCCGAGCACGAGGCGACATTAGCGGCCATGAGCTTCATGAGCGTGCGCCACGTGCGACTGGCCGGTATCGATTGCGTCGTTTCGCGCTCCGGCTATACCGGTGAGGACGGTTTCGAGATAGCGCTTGGCGCCCGCGATGCACCGCGGCTGTGGGCGGTATTGACGGGCGAGGATGATGTGCGCCCGGTAGGCCTTGGCGCCCGTGATACGCTGCGCCTTGAAGCCGGCCTTTGCCTGTACGGCCACGATATCGACGAGACAACCTCGCCGATCGAGGCGGGGCTTGCCTTCTCGGTCGCCAAGCGCCGGCGTCAGGAGGGAGGCTTTCCTGGCGCCAGACGGCTGATGGGTGAGCTTGCCGGTGACATGAAACGCCAGCGCGTTGGCATCATCGTTGAGGGCCGCCAGCCAGCTCGCGAAGGCTGCGCCATCCTAGATCCGGCGAAGGGCCTGAGGATCGGTATCATCACCTCCGGCGGTTTTAGCCCGACAGTCGGGCGGCCTGTCGCCATGGGCTACCTCCCCCCGACGCATGCAGTGGCCGGAACAGCGCTTCATGTGCAGGTGCGCGACAAGCGTCTCAACGCCCTCGTCACCGCTATGCCATTTGTGCCGCATCGCTATGCCCGGGCCGGTTGAACAGCGCGGCCGGCGACTTGATCCCACCCTTTTACGGAGCCTTGCCATGGTGTCTCTGCGTTTCACCAAAGATCACGAATATGTCCGCCTCGACGGCGATATCGCGACCATCGGCATCACCGATTACGCGCAAAAGCAGCTCGGTGATGTGGTCTTTGTCGAATTGCCGGATGTCGGCGCGAAGCTTGAGCGGGGCAAACAGGCGGCAATTGTTGAATCAGTTAAGGCGGCGTCTGAAGTGTATGCGCCGCTGACGGGCGTGGTGGTCGCGGTCAATGAGGCGCTTCCCGATACGCCAGCAATCGTCAATTCGTCGCCGCTGGCCGGGGGCTGGTTCCTCAAGATGACGCTTGCCCATGCCGGCGAGATGGATGTCCTGATGAGCGAGGCAGACTACAACGCCTATGTCGAAACCCTGGGCTGAGGCGTTCCATGCGCTATCTCCCGCTCACCGCTGTTGAACGTCTCGACATGCTGGCCAAAATCGGCGCCGCGTCGATGGATGATCTCTTCGTCGGTATCCCTGCTGACAAGCGTTTGCCGGGGCTGATGGAGCTGCCGGCGGGGCGCGGCGAATGTGATGTCGAGCGCTTGCTCAATGGGCTTTCGGCGCAAAATAAAGCGGCTGGAGATGTGCCCTTCTTCGTCGGTGCTGGCGCCTATCGCCACCACATCCCGGCCAGCGTCGATCATCTCATCCAGCGCTCGGAATTCCTCACCTCCTACACCCCCTACCAGCCCGAGATCGCGCAAGGGACGCTGCACTACCTCTTCGAATTCCAGACGCAGGTGGCGTTGCTGACCGGCATGGAGGTCGCGAACGCCTCGATGTATGATGGCTCGACGGCCACCGGCGAAGCCGTCCTCATGGCCCATCGCCTGACCAGGCGCGCCAGGGCCGTCCTGTCGGGCACGCTGCATCCCCATTATCGCACGGTTGTTGAAACGCTTTCGCGCATGGCGGGCGATGATGTGGAGGCGATGGTGCCGGCCATTGCGGGCAGCAGCGAGGATATCCTCGCAGCCATCGATGCTGACACGTCGTGCGTCGTCGTGCAGTCGCCGTCTTTTTATGGCGAGATCATCGATCTGCGGCCGATTGCCGCCAAAGCCCACAGCGTTGGCGCCCTGCTGATTGCGGTGGTGAGTGAAGCGGTGTCCTTCGGGCTGGTTGAAAGCCCGGGCGCGCTGGGGGCTGACATCGTGGTGGCGGAAGGCCAGTCGATCGGCAACAGCCTCAATTTCGGCGGCCCCTATGTGGGGCTCTTCGCCACAAGGCAGAAATTCGTCCGCCAGATGCCCGGACGCCTGTGCGGTGAAACGGTTGATGCCGATGGCAGGCGCAGTTTTGTCCTCACTTTGTCGACCCGCGAGCAGCATATCCGCCGCGACAAGGCGACATCGAACATCTGTACCAATTCCGGCCTGTGCTGCCTTGCCTTCACCATCCACATGGCGCTTCTGGGCGAAACAGGCCTCAAGCGACTTGCGCACCTCAATCATGCGCATGCGGTCAGGCTTGCCGACATGTTGCGTGACGTCAAAGGGGTGGAGGTGTTGAACCATTCCTTCTTCAATGAATTCACCCTGCGCGTCCCTGGCGATGCGGCAACGCTGGTGGAAGCCCTGGCGCAGGCGGGCGTGCTTGCCGGCGTACCGGTATCACGCCTCGAACCGGAGCGCCCGCACCTCAAGGATCTGCTGCTCGTCGCCTCCAGCGAGATGAACAGCGATGACGATCGCCACAGGCTGGTTGCGGCAATGAAAAAGGTGCT
The DNA here is from genome assembly GCF_021731865.1 of Raskinella chloraquaticus (SeqCode). Taxonomy (NCBI): domain Bacteria; kingdom Pseudomonadati; phylum Pseudomonadota; class Alphaproteobacteria; order Hyphomicrobiales; family Phreatobacteraceae; genus Raskinella (SeqCode); species Raskinella chloraquaticus (SeqCode). The sequence goes on from NZ_JAKFWN010000032.1 coordinate 20,302, forward strand.
CGCATGAATTCCGAAGGTCGCCCCACCGCCCCATCACAAACGACCGGCATCAGCCCGGCGCGAACCTTTACCGCCAACCGGGCGCTGCAGCAGGAAGAAGGGCTTCTTTTCGAGATCGGGCGCCATGATGTCACCGGCGTTGACCTTGAGGAGCCGGCGGCTTTCGTGCCGCGCCTTGGCGGATTGGAGAGAGCGGGCGCGATCGGCCTCCCCGGCCTCAGCGAACCGGAAGCGATGCGCCATTATGTGCGCCTCAGCCAGAAGAATTACGGCATTGATTCGGGGCTGTTTCCGCTAGGCTCCTGCACCATGAAACACAATCCACGGTTAAACGAGAAGATGGCGCGCCTGCCGGGCTTTGCCGATATCCACCCATTGCAGCCGCAATCAACCGTGCCCGGCGCGCTGGCACTCATGGAGATGCTGTCGCATTGGCTGATCGAGATGACGGGCATGAACGCGGTGGCGCTGAGCCCCAAGGCAGGCGCCCATGGCGAGCTTTGCGGAATGATGGCGATCAAGGCGGCACTGGCTGCCCGTGGCGAGCACGAGCGTCAGGTGGTGCTCGTGCCTGATTCAGCCCATGGCACCAACCCCGCAACGGCCGCCCTGATCGGCTTCAGCGTGCGCTCGGTGCCAGCCGGCGCTGATGGCATGGTGCGGGCGGATGCGGTCAAAGCAGCCCTTGATGGCGATGTCGCAGCAATCATGCTGACCAATCCCAACACCTGCGGTCTGTTCGAGGCCGAGATCGTGGCGATTGCCGCGGCCGTGCACGAGGCTGGCGCCTATTTTTACTGCGACGGCGCCAATTTCAACGCCATCGTCGGCAAGGCGCGTCCGGGCGATCTGGGTGTCGATGCCATGCACATCAACCTGCACAAGACTTTTTCGACGCCTCATGGCGGCGGCGGTCCGGGGGCTGGGCCGGTGGTCCTGTCGGCAGCTCTCGCCCCGTTTGCCCCGGCGCCCTATCTGCTCCGCGATGGCAGGGGCCTGCGCCTCGTTGAGGATACGGCGCGCGACGGCGATCACGCCCCCTTCGGTCGCCTCACCGCTTTCCACGGCCAGATGGGTATGTATGTGCGCGCATTGTCCTACATGCTCTCCCACGGCGCCAATGGCATGAAGCAGGCATCCGAGGATGCCGTCCTCAACGCCAATTACATCCGCGCCGGGCTGAGCGACCTCTTGACCCAGCCCTTCGGCGACCAGCCCTGCATGCATGAGGTGCTGTTTGATGATGCCTGGCTGAAAGGCACTGGCCTCACCACGCTCGACATCGCCAAGGCGCTGATCGACGAGGGCTACCATCCGATGACCATCTATTTCCCGCTGGTCGCCCATGGCGCCATGCTGATTGAACCAACCGAATCGGAATCAAAGCTCTCGCTTGACCTGTTCATTGCGACCATGCGCGATCTCGCTTTGGCCGTGAGGGCGGGCGAGAAAGAACGCTTTCTTTCCGCCCCGCGCCTCAGCCCGCGCCGTCGCCTTGATGAGACGCGCGCTGCCCGCCAGCCCGTTTTGCGCTGGAAGCCCCGCGCCCCACTGCCGCGGGACACCGATTAGACGGGGCGGGCCTTAAGGTCAGGACCCTAGCTGCGGGCCCGCGATTTACGTGCCGTTTTGGGTGCTGCCGGCGGAGGTGCCGGATCAAAGCCCACAAATATCTGCAGGTCGGAGAGTTTATCGCTGGGATCGCGGGTGATTTTGAAATTGTCGATGACGATTGAAAAATTTGCCTGCGCCTCATTGGGCGGTATCGATACGCTCACCTGGGTCAGGCGGGAATCGAGGACATCATCCCCCCGCACAACAGCAATCCGCACCGGCACCTGGTAGTTACCTGGCGATCCCGACGGCCCCAGCAGCAGGCGGCCGACGGCGCCGACACGGTAACTTCCGGCGTAATTATTGTCAGCACCCAGCGTGTGGCATTCACGCGCCAACTTGCCAAGTGTGGCCTGCCACACCAGCGCTTCCGCCGCCTCACCGGCACCTGCGCGGAAGGTACGAAGGGTCTCGGTACCTTCGCGGATTTCCACATTGGGGCAGCTGACAGCAACGATCCCCGGCGCCAGCTTTGGCGCGGAGGGGTCGCCAGGAACGGCTAAAGGAGCGCCGAAAATCCCTTGCAGCCAGCCCGGGCGGGCATTGGTTGGAAGGTCGGCGAGCGAGGGTTGGCTGGCCGCCGGCGCAGCCGTCTGGCCCGCAACTGTTCCCGATCCCTCGATGGTTGCGGGCGTCTGGGCGGCAGGCGGGCTTGCCCCGATACCAAACGCGCTGCATCCGGCCAGCGTCAGGAAGGCCGTCACTGCGACTCCTTGGTGTAGTCGGGCAATCATCACTCGCTTGCGATCCGCGCAGACCATGGATAGACATCTCCATTGCCGCCATGCTGGGGGCGTTCGTGTCCTAGCATGGCAAGCGTTGCAACCAAACAGGCAGGCAGGCGCCTGATATGCGCCACTTGACCGGAGCTTATCGCTGCTCCTGTGCCGTCAAGACAAGGAAATTTCATGGCAAGCGCTGAAAAACCCAAGCTGAACATCATCCTGTGCTCGCCGCGTGGCTTCTGCGCCGGTGTTGTGCGTGCCATTGATGTGGTGGTACTGGCGTTGAAAAAATACGGCGCGCCGGTCTATGTGCGCCACGAAATCGTCCATAACCGCTATGTGGTGGAGAGTCTGAAGCAGAAGGGCGCGATTTTCGTCGAGGAACTCGACGAGGTGCCCAGCGATGATCATCCGGTGATCTTTTCGGCTCATGGTGTCCCGAAATCAATTCCTGCCGAGGCCGCCAGCCGCAATCTGCTCGCCATCGACGCCACCTGTCCGCTGGTGACGAAAGTGCATCGCGAGGCCGAGATCCATCATCGTCGCGGCCGCGACATCATCCTCATCGGTCACGCCAGCCACCCCGAAGTGACCGGGACCATGGGTCAATTGCCTGATGGCGCCGTCCAGCTTGTCGAAACGGTTGATGATGTCGCAAGGCTGACGCCGCGCGATGAAGGCAATCTCGCCTACATCACCCAGACGACGCTGTCGATCGACGACACCCATGACATCATCCTCGCCCTTGAGCAGCGCTTTCCCTCGATCACCGGACCGCACAAGGAGGACATTTGCTACGCCACCACCAACCGTCAGGAAGCGGTGAAGGTGGTAGCCCCGCAGGTTGACGCGCTGATCGTTGTCGGCGCCCCCAATTCCTCGAACTCGCTGCGCTTGCGTGAGGTTGCCGAGCGCGCCGGATGCGCCCGCTCCTACCTTGTCCAGCGCGCGGCTGAAATCGACTGGTCCCTCTTTGAGGGCATCAAGACGCTGGGCCTGACGGCGGGCGCTTCGGCGCCCGAGGTCCTGGTCGAGGAAGTGATGGGGGCGTTCGCCGAGCGCTACGACATCACCATCGACCAGGTCTCGACATCGGAAGAACATGTCTTTTTCCCGCTGCCGCGCCAGTTGCGCGACGTAGCCCAGCCCGAGCCGGCGGTTTAGCAGCCGCCCTCAGCTGTTGAGGATCAGCCCCACGCCAAGCACGACGAGCAAAAGCCCGGCCGCCTCGAGGCCCGTCGTGCCCTGCCTGAAGACCTTGCGTGACAAGGCCCAGGCAAAGATCACCTCGACAAGCGCCAGCGTGCGCACGCGGGCGACCTGTTCAAGCGCAAACGCCAGAAACCAGAATTGCGAGGCAAGCGCCCCGGTGAAGCCAGCCGGCAATGAAGAGCGCCACGCCTTGAGGACGCCGATGAGTACCTGGCGGTCACGTACCGCCAGATAGGCTGACAGGCTGAAGGCCTGGAAGGCCAGCCCCCAGACAAGCGTGGTGGTCGCCCGTAACACAAAGCTCGTGTGCTCAAGCGACAACACGCCGCCACGAAAGCCGACGGCGGCCGCGCCAAACAGCGCGCCTGACACAATACCGCGCAGGGCAGGCCGGGCATTGGCTTTGAAGCCTCTGGTTTCTGTTCCGGCCGGCCACGACATCATCAGCACGCCGCCGGTCGCCATCAGGATGGCCATCACCGCCAGCGCTGACAGATGCTCGCCCAAAACGACAACCGCAAAGAGCGCCACGTGAATGGGCTCGGTCTTGGTGAGTGCCGTCGTCACCACGAACGACTTTTCGTTCATTGCCGACAGCATGAGGCCGGTGGCGAGGATCTGCGCGAAGGCGCCAAGCGCCACCCACAGCAGGAAGGTGACATCGGGCGCTGGCGGCGCGGCGCCAGACGTCAGGCAGACGATCAGCAAAAACAGCAGGGAAAAGGGCAGCCCGTAGAGAAAGCGTACATGGGTGGCGCCGACCGTGCCGAGCCTTTTGGTCAGGCTGCGCTGTACGCCATTGCGCACCGTCTGCGCGGCGGAAGCGGTGACGGTGAAGACGGCCCATAGCCATTCGAACATGTGTGAAACCCGGTTGGTGGTCTGGTGGGCGTTTTGACGTCGTGGATAAGCAAGGCTACCACCGGATGCGGCATGGTGCGCGGAGCTGTGGTGGGGATGGCAGTCTATACCGATGTATCGGATGAAGAATTGTCGTCCTTCGTGGCGGCTTACGACATCGGCATGCCTTTGTCTTTCAAGGGAATCGCTGAAGGTGTTGAGAATACCAACTATCTGCTCCATGCCGAAGGTGGCCGGTTTATTCTCACCCTCTACGAGAAGCGGACAAAAAGCGAGGATTTGCCCTTCTTTTTGGGGTTGATGCGCCATCTGGCGTCCAAGGGCGTGCGCTGCCCGATGCCGATCGTCGATCGCCAGGGTGAAAGCCTGAAGCGGCTCGCCGGTCGCCCGGCGGCGATGATGAGTTTTCTCGACGGTGTGTCGGTGCGCCGCCCGAGTGCGGAACAATGCGCGACTGTGGGTGCAGCCCTCGCCGCCCTCCATGAAGCGAGCGCCGATTATGAATTAGCACGGCCAAACGCCATGTCGGTCATGGCCTGGCGCCCGCTGATTGCAGCTGTGGGTGAGCGCGCCGACGAGGTGGCGCTGGGGCTTGCCGAGGACATCGAGGATGAGATGGCCTTCCTGGAGCGCCATTGGCCATCCGACCTGCCACGCGGCGTCATTCACGCCGATCTCTTTCCCAACAATGTCCTCTTCATCGGCAAGCAGGTGTCGGGGCTCATCGATTTCTATTTCGCTGCCAATGACGCCTACGCCTATGATCTGGCGATCTGTCTGAATGCCTGGTGTTTTGAAGCCGATCATTTCTCGCTCAATATCACCAAGGCGCGCGCACTCGTGGAGAGTTACAGCAAAATCAGGCCGCTGGCCGACGCTGAAAAAGCAGCGTTCCCGCTGCTGAGCCGTGGTGCCGCCATGCGCTTCCTCGCCACCCGCCTCTATGACTGGATCAATACGCCGCCGGGTGCCCTGGTGAAGCGTCTTGATCCGGTCGAATACTGGCGGAAAAACCGCTTCCATCGGCGCATGATGTCGCCAGCCGATTATGGTCTTTGAGCATGACTGACACCGCAAAGCGCGTGATCATCTTCACCGATGGCGCCTGTTCGGGAAATCCGGGGCCGGGCGGCTGGGGGGCGGTCCTGCGCTGGGGCGCGAGCGAGCGCGAGCTCTCCGGGGGCGAGGCTGACACGACCAATAACCGCATGGAGCTGATGGCCGCCATCGAGGCGCTGGCAGCCCTCACCCGGCCGATGTCGGTCGACCTTACCACTGACAGCGAATATCTGCGTAACGGCATCATGCAGTGGATCCATGGTTGGAAACGCAATGGCTGGAAGACGGCACAGAAAAAGCCGGTGAAGAACGCCGATCTGTGGATGCGCCTCGATGAGCTGGTCGCGCGCCACGACATCGCCTGGCACTGGACCAAGGGACATGCCGGCGATCCGATGAATGAGCGCGTGGACGAATTGGCGCGCGCTGCCATCAAGCGCTTGCGCGAGCAAGGGTAGCCCTCACCCTGCGCCAAAGCTGATTTGGCATATGACCGTGCAGGCTCTAACCTTGCGGCAGCCTTGATCAGGAGTAACCGATGCCGCACACCGCCGCAGCACAGATAATGACACCCGGAACGGACATCCCGACCTATGCCGATGTCGAGGCGGCCGCCAGGCGTCTTGCCGGCGTTGCTCACCGCACGCCCGTCCTGACGTCGCGCGCCGCGAACAAGCGGGCAGGGGCCGAACTCTTCTTCAAATGCGAGAATTTTCAGCGCGCCGGCGCCTTCAAATTTCGTGGCGCTTATAACGCGATATCGCTGCTGTCGCCGGCGGCAAGGAAGGCAGGCGTGCTCACCTATTCCTCCGGCAACCACGCGCAGGCGATAGCCCTTGCCGGCTCCCTTCTTGGCGTTCCCGCCACCGTCCTCATGCCTGAGGACGCGCCGGCGATGAAAGTCGCCGCCACGCAAGGCTATGGCGCTCACGTCATCCGCTTCGACCGCTACAAGGATAGCCGTCATGACCTCGCAACGACCATGGCAAACGAGCAGGGGCTGACGCTGATCCCGCCCTTCGACCATGCCGACATCATCGCCGGGCAGGGGACGGCTGCCAAGGAACTGATCGAGGAGACAGGTGCGCTTGACGCATTGCTGATCTGCATGGGCGGCGGCGGGCTGGTCGCCGGCTGCGCGCTGGCCGCACGCGCTTTGTCGCCGTCAGCAGCCATTATCGGCGTCGAGCCGGAAGCCGGCAATGACGGTCAGCAATCCTTCCGCAGCGGTAAAATCGTTGAAATCACCGTGCCGCGCACTCTTGCCGACGGCGCGCAGACAACGGCGCTGGGAGCGCGCAATTTTGCCATCATCCGTCGCGATTTGAGCGATGTTCTGACCGTTGATGACACGCAACTTGTTGAGACAATGCGGTTCTTTGCCGAGCGGATGAAGATGATCGTCGAGCCGACGGGCTGTCTGGCAGCGGCGGGCGCCTTTGCTCACGCCGCGCAGACATGGCCGGGGGGCAGGGTTGGCGTTATCATCAGCGGCGGCAATGTCGATCTTGCCGCTTTTGCGCGGCTGGTGGCGTGAAATCGCGCAATCGTGACTTAGAACGGCAAGGCTTTAATGATTTAGTACATCATCCCGTGTACCAAACTCTGCGAGATACGTATTGTAACGTAGATAAAGATTGAGGTCGATGATGAACCGCCGTTCGCTCCTTGCGTTGATCACAGGCGCTGCCCTTGTACCCCTGATGCGCGCTGCCGAGGCTGCGGCGGGCTTCCTCCATTATAAAGCGGAAGAATTCGCGCAGATGCTGAAGAATGGCGACACCATCGTCATTCACGTTCATGCTGACTGGTGCCCGACCTGCACCCGCCAATTGGTGACGCTCGACCAGATGGCAGGCGAAGCGGCTTTCAGCCGCGTGCGCTTTGTTCGCGTCAATTTTGATACGGACCTCGATTTCCTGCGCGCCAATCGCGTGTCCAGCCAGTCAACGATCATCGTCGTCAAGGGCGGCCACGAAGCAAGCCGATTTGTCGGTGTGACCCGCGCCGGTGAAATCCGCACCCGCATCACCGCCGCGGTCTGACGACCGGGGAGTGTCGACGTGACAGCGCTTGCCCTGGCCTTTCTCGCCGGGACTTTAACCACGCTGAACCCGTGTGTTCTCCCCATGTTGCCGCTCGTGCTGGCGGGAACCATGAGTGGAGGCCGGCTCGGGCCGGTAGCCTTTGCCGCCGGCATGGTATTGTCGTTCACCGCGCTTGGTCTCTTCATCGCCACCATCGGCATTGGTCTTGGCATCACGCCCAATGTGCTGCGTCAGCTGGCCGCGCTGATGTTTGTCCTCTTTGGTCTCGTTTTGCTGGTTAAACCGCTGCAGGAGCGTATGGCGCTCGCAACCGCCGGTATCGCCACGGGTGCCAATGCACTGGCCGGGCGGGTGGAAGCAAAAGGCCTCGCCGGTCCGTTTCTCTTCGGAACATTGGCGGGGGCCTTGTGGTCGCCTTGTTCCGGGCCGTCGCTCGGGGCGGCGATTGCGCTGGCAGCCGAATCGGGCGGGCTTGCTCCAGCCGCGCTGCGCATGCTGGCCTTTGGCCTTGGCGCGACGCTCATTCTGATGATCCTTGCCTATGGCTCGCGCGCTGCGATCATGGATCGGCGCAACACGCTGCTGTCGGCTGCGGGCTGGGTAAAACCCGCCGCCGGTTTTTTGTTTGTTGCAATCGGCCTCATCGTCCTCACCGGCCTCGACAAGACGATGGAAGCGTTCCTCGTCGCCCGTATGCCGGATTGGCTGATCGACATCACCACCAGCCTTTGACCGGGCTGGCGCCCTACATGCCGATGTAATTCGGCCCGCCTGCACCTTCCGGCGTCACCCAATTGATGTTCTGGGCGGGGTCCTTGATGTCACAGGTTTTGCAATGAACGCAATTCTGCGCATTGATGACAAAACGCGGATCGCTTTTCGTTTCGGAATTGGCGTAAACCACTTCGTACACACCTGCCGGGCAATAGAGCCGCGCCGGCTCGCCATAGAGCGGCAGGTTGCGGCCAATCGGGATGCTGGCATCTTTTAACTGCAGATGCACCGGCTGGTCTTCCTCGTGATTGGTGTTGGAGAGATAGACCGAGCTTGGCTTGTCGAAGCTGATTTTGCCGTCCGGGCGCGGATAATCGATGGGTGATGACTGCGCCAGCGTTTTCAGCGTGGCGAAATCGGCCTTGCCATGTTTCATGGTGCCAAACAGTGAAAAGCCGAAGGTGTTGCACCACATGTCAAAGCCGCCGATAGCGATGCCGATGAAGGTGCCAAGCTTCGACCATAGCGGCTTGGCGTTGCGCACCCGCCACAGATCCTGACCGATCGGGGAGGTCCGCCACGCCTCCTCATAAGCTGCCAGTTCGTCATGGGCGCGCCCCTGTTGCAGCGCCGTGAACGTATGCTCGGCCGCCAGCATGCCTGAGAGAATGGCGTTATGGCTGCCCTTGATGCGCGGCACGTTGACGAAGCCCGCCGCACACCCGAGCAGCGCTCCGCCGGGAAACGTCAGCTTGGGCACCGACTGATACCCGCCTTCGGTAATGGCGCGTGCCCCGTAGGCGATACGCTTGCCGCCCTCGAAAACGCTGCGGATGCCGGGATGCGTTTTGAAGCGCTGGAACTCATCGAATGGTGACAGGTAGGGGTTCGTATAGTTGAGATGAACGACGAAGCCGGCGGCAACGAGCCGCTCGCCATAATGATAGAGGAACGAGCCGCCGCCTGTCGTGTTGTCGAGCGGCCAGCCGAAACTGTGCTGCACCAGACCGGGCTGATGCTTGTCGGCGGCTACTTCCCAGATTTCCTTGATGCCGATGCCGAATTTCTGCGGCTCGCGCCCCTGTGACAGGTCGAAGCGGGCGATCGCCTGCTTGCTGAGATGACCGCGCGCGCCCTCGCCGAGCAGCGTGTATTTGCCGCGCAGCTCCAGGCCACGGGTAAAGGTCGATTTGAGGCTGCCATCCTTGGCAACACCCATATCGCCGGTAGCAACCCCGACCACACCGCCCGTCTCGTCATAAAGCAATTCGGCTGCGGCAAAGCCCGGATAAATCTCGACACCCAGCGCCTCTGCTTCGCCGGCGAGCCATTTCACCACCTCACCCAGCGAGACGATATAGTTGCCGTGATTATTCATCAGTGGCGGCATCATCCAGTTGGGAAGGCGAATCGCCATCGAGGTGCCAAGAAAGAGAAAGCGGTCATCCTTCACTTGCGTGGTGATCGGGGCACCCTTCTCCTTCCAGTCGGGGATAAGCTGGTTGATGCCGACCGGGTCAATGACGGCGCCCGACAGGATATGGGCGCCGGGCTCCGAGCCCTTCTCGACGACGACCACCGAAATTTCGGCACCATTATCCATCGCCAGCTGTTTGAGACGGATGGCGGCGGCCAGACCTGCCGGTCCGGCGCCAACAATCACCACATCGTAGTCCATCTGGTCGCGCGCTGGCTTATCGGTCAAATTCTGGCTCATTCTTGCCACTCCCCTCGCGTTTGTTTAAATCCGATGTAGCAGCGCGCCATCAGGCTTGCGACCATTTTATCCTGCTTCACGTCAGTCGGGTCCGATTCATGCAGGTATCTGCGACAGAGGCAATGTCCGTTGCGCAGGCAAGAGCACTGCTTGACTGGTATATCGCCATGGGCGTTGATTGCGCTATTGGCGAAACTCCGCTCGACCGCTTCGCTCTGGGCAATGCCGCACCCGCTTCCCCGTACAGGTCAGCCGCAGCTGCTTCCCTGATAGTGCCGCCATCGCCTCGCGCCAGCACCACGCCGCCCTCGGCGCCGGCCATCGAGGGTGAACCCGGCATCGCCGAGGCGCGCCGACTGGCCGCCGCAGCAATGAGCCTTGACGAGCTGCGCGAGGCGATGAACGCCTTCGAGGGCTGCGCTTTGAAGGCAGCCGCAACCCAGCTTGCTTTTGCCGACGGCATTGCCGGTTCAGCCCTGATGCTGGTCGGCGAAGCGCCAGGGCGGGAAGAAGATCTGCAGGGCAAACCCTTCGTCGGGCGCTCCGGGCAATTGCTTGATCGCATTCTGGCATCGATCGGCCTTGATCGCAGCAAGGTCTATATCGCCAACGTTGTACCGTGGCGCCCGCCAGGCAACCGCACACCCACGCCTCAGGAATTGGCAATCTGCCGGCCCTTCATCGAACGTCAGATTGAATTGGCGGCACCCAAATGCCTTGTCCTGCTCGGTGGCGCGGCGAATTCCGCCCTGACCGGCTCCTCTCTCGGTATCGTGAAGCAACGCGGGAAATGGCTGAGCCTGCACATGGGACAGCTTGTCCTGCCCACCATGCCGACCTTTCACCCGGCTTATCTGTTACGAAACCCCCTCTCCAAGAAATTGATATGGAACGATTTTATGGAAGTTCATCAAGCTTTGCGCCGGATCTGATGGCGCGGTCAGCGCGTTGAAAGCACGAAACGACGCAAATCGAAAAATATATGAGGTTAATTCAATTTAATTGAATAACTTAACCGAATTTCAAAGATCAGCGGTTAAATTGCATACATGCCGGACAAGAAGATTATCTGGCTCCGCCATGGCGGAAAGTAAGCACAAGGAGTGAGCTGAATGAACAAGATGCGCGAATTTTTTTCCTGCGAGAGCGGCGCGACGGCAATTGAATATGGTTTGATTGCTGCTGGCATCGCGGTTGTTGTTATTGGCGCCGTTCAGGGCATTGGTACCAACCTCAACGCGGCGTTCACCAAAGTCAAGGATGCCCTGTAATAAGCGATACGATCAACTCTATCTGATCACGTATGCTGACATAAAGCAGAGCAAGTCTTGCGGCTTGTTCTGCTTTTTTTGTATTCGTTTATTATTGTTAAATTGAAATAAAATCAAAAATTAAAATTATAATTTTTATATATTCGGCGCGTTAATTTAGGGCGGCATTCAATGTTCAATTAACGCCTGTCAAATATAAAAGCGAAGAGACGCGGGATAACGGCTCCCGTGACGATTATCGCGCAAGGAGTGAGCGGCATGAACGCAATCGCCCGGTTTATCGGCTGTAACAAGGGTGCGACCGCCATTGAATATGCTCTGATTGCCTCCGGCATCGCGGTAACCGTCATCGTAGCGGTCAACGGCCTTGGTACCAATTTAAACGCGCTCTTTACCAAGGTCCAAAACAACGTCAAATAGGCGTTTCATTCATCAACATCGCGCCGCATAGGCCCGCTGGCGACGCGAAATCCCTTCGCTTGCAGCGCTTTTCTGGTTAACTCTCCGCTGTCGCTGCGCGACCAGGCGATACCGGCAAAGGCGCCTGCTTTTCCGGCCGGAAAGCGTGGTGTGACGCCCTTGACCGCGCAAAACCAGAATCCGCCATCTTCGGCATAGGCGATCACAGCGTCGGCGCCCTTGAGGGCGCTGAACGCCGCCGCGATATGCGTGGCGTTGACATCGGCAATATCGCTCCCCATGACCGCCGCCGGCGCAGCTCCCGCATGGGCCAGCAGGCTACCCATACGATGGCCGAGATCGCCTGAGCTTTGTGCCAATACCTCGCAGCCGGGCGCCAGCCGTCGCCATAACGGACTGTGAACCGCGGTGGTCGGCGTGACGGCCAGGATCGTTCGCCAGCGTTTGTCTTGCCCCGCCCGGCGCAAGGTGGAGGCCAGCAATGAACGATAAAGCGACACCGCGCCAATAGCGCCGATCCGTCGCGCCAGCCTTGTCTTGACGGCGCCGGCAATCGGCAGCCGTGCCATGATGAACAGCAGGGGCCGCGACCTTCCAGCCTTGCGCTGGCGAACAGGCGACCTCGTCATTTTTGTCCTTGATAGTGACGCATCAGCGCTTCCGGAGAAGTGCCAAGCAGGTAGAGCGCAAGACAGGAGAGATTGCGCAGGCTGCGCCCGACATAGCCGTCGCTCTCATAACGCCTGGCACTGGTGATGGCCCTGGTGCGCAGGATCTGCAGGTTCCGGCGACCGATACGCCGGACCATATCGACGTCTTCCATCAACGGTATGTGCCGGAAGCCTCCCAGCTGGCGGTAATGACCAAGGCGCATGATCAGCCCCTGATCGCCATAGGGAAGCGCGAAGACGAGGCAGCGCAGCGCCACCATTCCTTCGAGCAGGCGGGCTTTCACGCCGAAACTGTCGAGGGCAAAGGTGAAGCACGCAGCCCTGTCATCGTCCTGCTTGTCAGCGCGTTCGATAAAGGCCGACACCTCTTGCTCCCAGCCAGGGCCGGGAAGGGTATCGGCATGCAGGAAAAGAAGCCAGGGCCCGCGCGCCTGCGCGGCGCCGGCGGCAAGCTGGGTGCCACGCCCTTTGTTACTGTGAACGATGCCACAGCCCATGGCATCGGCGATGGTGAGTGTTTCATCCTGCGACCCGCCATCACTAACGATGACCTCGCGCACCAGGCCGTCGGCCGCAGCCGGCACCAGCGCGCATAGCGTTGCCGGAAGGTCCTGGGCGGCATTGAAGGTGGGGATGATAACGCTGATCATGGCGCCACAGTGCCGAGAACCGGGCGCCGTGAGCAAGCAGGAAATGCGCAGGCCGCTTGCAAACAACAAAGAACAAAGATAGAACATTGCAATGACCCAGCTTGCAATCCGCCACTCTTTGCCAGGCGACAATCACATCGCTGAATCGCGCCGTCGCGGGCGTGGCGTGGTGTCGAATGCCGTCGGTCGCTTTGAGGCTTTGAAGCGTCACGAGGAAGATGACGGGTGGGGCAGTGTCGACACGCTGCCGGCATTCCGCACCGAGGTGGCGGTTGAAATGGCGCGGGCGATCATTGCCCGCAATGAATCGCCTGATATTTCCTTTGACCGCTCGATCAATCCCTATCGCGGCTGCGAGCATGGCTGCGTCTATTGTTTTGCGCGGCCAACCCACGCTTTTCTCGGGCTGTCGCCCGGGCTTGATTTCGAAACCCGTCTGGTGGCGAAAGACAATGCCGCCGACCTTCTCGAGCGCGAACTGGCAAATCCGCGCTATGAACCACGCACCATCGCGCTGGGCACCGCGACCGACCCCTATCAGCCCATCGAGCGCGAGCGCAAACTGACCCGCAGCGTTCTCGAAGTGCTCGAGCGCGCCGGCCATCCGGTCGGCATCGTCACCAAATCGGCGCTGGTGACCCGCGATATCGATATTCTGGCGCGCATGGCGGCGCGCAATCTCGCCAAGGTGGCGATATCGGTGACGACGCTTGATCATCGCCGCGCCCGTTCACTGGAGCCGCGGGCCTCAACCCCCAAACGCCGGCTGGAGGCGATCAGCCGGCTGAGCGCGGCCGGCATCCCGACCACGGTGCTGATTGCCCCGGTGATCCCCGCGCTCAACGATTACGAGATCGAGGCGATCCTCGAAAAAGCCTATGAGGCTGGCGCGCGCGAGGCCGGTTGGGTGATGCTGCGCCTGCCGCGCGAGGTGCGCGACCTGTTCACCGAATGGCTGATGACGCACGAACCGGACCGCTATCGCCACGTCATGAGCATCATCCGCGCCATGCGCGGCGGCAAGGATTATGACGCGACCTTCGGCAAGCGCATGACCGGCGAGGGCCCCTATGCGTGGATGATCGCCCGGCGCTTCCAGGCAGCGCTCCGGCGCCTTGGCTATCGCAGCACGCGGACAAGGCTTGACACCAGCCATTTCCGCCGGCCTGTGCTCGCAGGCGGCCAGCTCTCACTGTTTTAGAAACACCATCCCGTCACGGCACCTTGCGCACCGCTTCGATCACCGGCGCCACCGCCACCGCCAGCGCCGGGCCAAGTGTGGCAGGTACGGCATGGCTGACGGTGATCAAGGCGTCCAGCCCATCACGCCGCAATGCGCTGAGGGCTGGCTGAAGCGCTGCCAGCAATGCTGGTGTCAGACGGTCAAGTTCCGGGCGGATGCTGGTTGCCAGATCAGGCGGCGCGGCGAAGGCCGCATGCTTCTCCTGGACCCAGCGCAGGACAAGGCCCGACTGCACGATTCTTGCCGCCTCGATCTGCGCCGGCATGAAGTGCCCGATTGATGCCGGATCAAGACCATGCCCCTGGCTCGCTATGATCGCGGCCTCCACCACCAGTTGCTCGCGCACTGCATCTTCAATCGCCGCCCCGCTGTTCCATTTATTCATGGCAACGCCCGGCATCACCTGCGGCCGCTCAACCACGAGACCAACGAGCTTTTTCACCGCGCCATCATCGCTTGCCTGCGCGAGCGGCGCCGGCAGCACCAGCCCCGTCAGAGCAAGGATCAAGGCCATGATCACCGTTCGGCCGATCTTTGCACGAACGATCACGATATCCTCCTTCGGTCTCTGACAATGGGACGGGGAGCAAAACTTTTTCTGTCGACAGGACCAGAGTGTGGGTAAATATCTCGCATGATGCGCCCCGCCCGCCAAGCCCGCCCGATATCGCTCATCCTGGACGAGGGGGTGGCGGGCATTGATGAAGCCGGGCGTGGCCCGCTGGCCGGCCCGCTGGTGGTGGCAGCCGTTCTTCTTGATCCTCGCCGGCCCATCCCCGGCCTCGATGATTCGAAAAAGCTCACCGCGTCCCGTCGTGACGAACTCTTCGCGCGCATCATGGCCGAGGGCGAGGCCGTATCTCTTGTCTTTATGTCGACAGACGACATCGCGGCCTTGAACATCCGTGGCGCCACGCTTGCCGGGATGCGTCGTGCGGCCCACGCCCTGTCGCGCGCCGCCATCGCCTTCGTCGTTGATGGACGTGACGTGCCGCCGGGGCTGGATGCGCCTGCCAGCGCCATCATCGGCGGCGATGGCAGATATGCAGCAATCGCCGCTGCCTCCATCATCGCCAAAGTCGCCCGCGACCGCGCCATGCAGACGCTGGCGAACGATTATCCGGGCTATGGTTTCGAGCAGCATATGGGCTATGGCACGAAACGCCACCTGCAGGCGCTCCGCCGCCTCGGCCCAACCCCCATCCACCGCGCAGGCTTTGCCCCCGTCGCCGATGCGCTGCGGCTCCGTCAATCATCAGCAGCAACTTGTTAACTGCGTTCCTTTACCGGGCATCGACTCTTTCCCTTCACCATAAGTGCCGTTGCCCGCCCGTCGCGGTCAGCAGCGAACAAGCGTTGGTGAGTTGCGTCATGTCGGTAAAGCGTCGTCGCGAGGCGGTGTCCTCGTCCCCCTTGCCTGTCGATACCATCCTGCTTGGCGATTGCGTCGCCCATATGGGCAATTTGCCGCCCGCCAGTGTAGATATCGTCTTCGCCGATCCGCCCTATAATCTGCAGTTATCACAGGATTTGCATCGCCCCGACGCTTCGAAAGTCGATGCGGTTGATGATGACTGGGACCGTTTCTCGAGTTTTGAGGCCTATGACGCCTTCACCCGCGCCTGGCTGCTTGCCTGCAGGCGGGTCTTGAAGCCCCAGGGCACACTATGGGTCATCGGCTCCTATCATAATATTTTTCGCGTCGGCGCCATGATGCAGGATCTAGGCTTCTGGATTTTGAATGACGTGGTGTGGCGCAAGACCAATCCGATGCCGAATTTCCGTGGCCGGCGCCTGCAGAACGCCCATGAGACGATGATCTGGGCAAGCCGCGATCAGAATGCTCGCGGCTACACCTTCAATTATGAGGCGTCAAAAGCCGGAAACGAGGATCTGCAACTGCGTTCCGACTGGCTCTTTCCCATCTGCACGGGTGGCGAGCGCCTCAAAAATGCCGAGGGGCGCAAGGCCCACCCGACGCAGAAACCCGAAGCGCTTTTGCACCGCATCCTGTCGATTGCCAGCAAGCCCGGTGATGTGGTGCTTGATCCCTTCTTCGGCTCAGGCACGACGGGCGCTGTCGCCAAGCGTCTCGGGCGCCATTTCATCGGCCTTGAGCGCGATCCGGCCTATGCCGAGGTGGCAGCCGCGCGCCTTGCCGCTGTCGAGGCCGCGCCGGACGAAGCGCTGGAGCCGGCCATCGCCAAACGCGACGAGCCGCGCATCGCTTTCGCCTGCCTGGTGGAAGCGGGACTGATCGCCCCCGGCACCAGGCTCAGCGACGCCAAGGGACGCCACCACGCCCTCGTCAAGGCCGATGGCAATCTGACGGTGGACGGGTTCACCGGCTCCATTCACCGTGTCGGCGCCCATGTGCAGGGAGCCGCCGCCTGCAATGGCTGGACGTTCTGGCATGTGAACCGCGCCGGCAAACTGTGCCCGATTGACGATATTCGCGGCGAGATCAGGCGCGCCGCTGCCGCCTGATCGCGCTAAAGCTTACTTCTTCTTTGGATTGTCGACGTAGAAGGGGTTGAACCCGACAAAGACGTCCGGGTCGTTGGGATCGACGATGACACGCACGCCGCCCATGGTCTTCTCGCCCATCACCTGCAGGCGGGTGACGCGGGGAACCAGCTTCAATGACGTGTCGAGAAAAGGCGTCACCAGGAATTCATGCTCATCGCCATGAATGACCAGCACCGGCTTGCCAAAATCGAGCGCGCCACGCTCGATCGCCCTGATCGAACGCAGAAAAGCTGAGGCGGGTGGAATTGTCGGGAAAGTCTGGCGAATATCCCACAGATTGGCCTGAAACGAGATGACGACACCCGCCGCATTGATCTCTTTGGCACGGTCGAAGCCTGCCTTGATCCAGGCGATATTTGCCTTGTCGCGGTCGAAATATTCCAGCGCCGTCTTGGGGTTCTGCGCCTCGAAACCATTGTTAGAGCCCGGAATATGCGGTTGCACGAAAACAACGCGGTTGAGTTCGTAGCGCGTATTCTCCACATAGGTCTTGAATTCCGGCATGGCGTCGGCCTGGCGCACCAGCGTCACCTTGTTCCTGCCAAGCGATTTGTCGCTGGCAAAGAACCATTCGCGCAGCCGCGCCAGACGCTCCAGCGGGTCGAATTTTCCGGCCCGCTCGCGGTGGCAGTCGGTCCATTCATTGTCGCCGATCGAATAGAGGAGCGGCACTTCGAGGGTTTCGAAATAATCGCGGATTTTGAGAATGTTCTCATCCGTGCAGGGTGATGAGCCGGATTTGATATCGCCGACATTGATCGCTAATTTTGGTTTCACGGCGTTGATCCGCGCCAGCACCTTTTCGAACGCCGGGTAATCATCCGGGAGCGAATAGGGCATGTCGCCGAAGGCGATGAAATCGAAGGCGTCCTTGCTGCCAACCTCAACCGCCGGCGCCGCGCCAGCCAGCAATGTCGCCATCATGGCCGCGAGTGCAAGGCGCTTTGTCATCTGATCATTCTCCGTGCGGTTCGGGGCGGAAATCTGGCTAAAGAGCTTACGTAACAGATTGACGACGCAGCCACGACACGACGTGCGGGTGGCGCGCCACCTTTTGCATGAGGCTTGGCAATCCAGCCTCCTCAAGCTGCGAGATCGGCGACCACCACATATCCGCAGGCGCCATGGTATCGCCGTCAATCTGCGCGATCCAGACGGTGAGCGACAGGGTGAAATGGGTAAAGACGTGGGTCACGTCACCTGGAACCTCGTGCCACTTGCCGTGCGTCAAGGGTACGAGCTGAGGCGGGGGCTGAATGTCGCCAGCCGCTGGCTCGGTCCACGGGGTGCTTGGAAAAGCGACCATGCCACCAAGCAGCCCGCGCGGCGGACGGCGTGTGAGAAGCACATCGCCGCCCCTGAACGCCACATGGACGAGGCCACGCCGTTGTGGCTTGGTCCGCTTCGGTGTTTTGCGGGGAAAATCTTCTGCATCGCCTGCTTGTCCTCCCTCGCACATCGCCATCAGCGGGCATCGGTCGCAGGCCGGTCGTCGCGGTGTGCAGATGGTGGCGCCAAGATCCATCATGCCTTGGGCATAATCGCCGGCTCGCCCGGCGGGCGTCAGGTCCGCAGCGCGCTCACGGATCTCCCGTTTCGCCGCCGGCAGGGGCGTTGTGATCCGAAACAGCCGGGCGATCACCCGCTCGACATTGCCATCGACCACCACAGCGCGCCGTCCGAAGGCGATGGCGCTGATCGCCGCTGCCGTATAGGGACCGATGCCCGGTAGCGCCAGCAATGCGGCTTCATCGTCGGGGAACCGCCCGTCAAACCGCTCCATGACCTCTTTGGCGCAGGCGATAAGCTTGCGGGCGCGGCTGTAATAGCCAAGCCCCGCCCATGCCGCCATCACCTCGTCGTCACGCGCCGCCGCCAGATCGGCAAGGGTGGGCCAGCGCCGGGTGAAGCTGTCGAAATAGGGAATAACCGCCTTGACGACCGTCTGCTGCAGCATGATTTCCGACAGCCACACCCGGTAGGGATCGGCAATGTCATGCGCTGGCGCCCGCCATGGCAGGACACGCCGATGGCGGTCATACCAGGCAAGCAGGGACCTGGATGCGTGCCGGCGACGGCGCTGCTGACCATCGCTCATTGCCGCCTGTTGCATCTTCATCCTGTTCGTCGACACCTGGCTGGAGATTGCACGCTGCCTGATTTGCCTCGCGCTGTAAAAAGCGCAAAATGACAAGGTGGCGGGAAAAAGCGATTCATCCGAGCAAAAGAAACAGGCGATGCGCTGGAAACCCGCCAGCCGTTCGCTTGCCGATCTGGCTGGCGAGGTAATGGCGCCGCTGGCTGAAAAGCATGGGCTGGCGACGGCGCAGATCATCTTGCGCTGGAGCGAACTGGCGGGTCCCGAACTGGCGCGCGCCACCCGGCCCCTGCGTATCCAATGGCCACGGCGCAGTGACACGCCCGATGGAAGCGATCTGCCACCGCGCCGCCTCGGCGCAACATTGGTGATCGCCTGTGAAAGCGCGCTGGCGCTTGACCTGCAATTCGCAGCCCCGGTCCTGATCGAGCGGGTCAATCTTCTGTTTGGCTGGCAGGCCGTCACCCGGGTGTCGATCCGCCAGGGCCCCGTTGAGCGCAAGCCCGCCCCCGCCATTCCGCCCATCCCTCCGCAGGCTCCCCTCCGCATGGTTTCCGGCCTCGATTCGCTTGAAGACGACGATCTGCGCCGGGCTCTTGGACGTCTGGCGGCAGGCGTCGCGTCCCGACCACAGCGCTCTTGACGCGAGGGGCTGCAAGTGATTTCAATAGATTAAAGCCGTGTTCGTGATCATCTTGTCTGCCAAATTGATTTGGCAGGGGAGATGTCTTGTTTATAGTCGAGGTTAACTGAGCACCTGATCGCAGTCTGGTGAGAGCGGGTGCAAAACGACCTTCCTTTTCTTAAAATAGAGCGATTTCGTCAGCCGGTGCTCTGATTTTGGCTTTCTGAACGCGTTCATGAGGAGAACGATGACGTGACAGTCACCCGTCGCAATATGGTTTTGGCCGCCAGCGGGCTCGCGCTCGCAGGAGGCGCGGATATGAGAGTCGTCGAGGGGCGCCTTGATGTTGTGCGCAGCGCGCGTGCTGCCGGCATCAATGCGGCGGAATTGAACAAGCCCGGCCCTCTGGGGGATAAGGTGCTTGGGGCTGAAACCGCCAAGGTGACGATCATCGAATACGCCTCGATGACCTGCCCGCACTGCGCCGCGTTTCATACCGAAACCCTGCCGAAACTGAAGGAAAAATATATCGATACCGGCCTCGTGAGGCTTATTTTTCGAGAGTTTCCGCTCGACCCGCTGGCGGCGGGTGCGTCAATTCTTGCCCGCTGCGCCCCTGGCGACCGCTATTTTCCGATGATTGACGTGCTCTATCGTCTGCAGCGCAACTGGGCAGGCGCCAATGATCCGGTCGCAGCCCTCCTGCAGATTGCCCGCCAGACCGGTTTCACACAGGAATCCTTCGAAGCCTGCTTGCGCAATCAGTCGCTCCTCGATGGAGTGAATGCTGAACGTGACCGTGCATCGCAGCGATTCGGGGTGAATTCGACACCGACGCTGTTTATCAACGGGCAGGTCTATCGCGGCGCCTTGAGTTTTGACGAACTGGACAAGATCGTCGGATCCTTGGTTGCAGGCTGACCGACCTGTTTGCGACGCACCTGACGGGAGTGGAGTGCGTCGATGAAATTCACTAAATTGCGCCTTGCTGGCTTCAAATCCTTCGTGGAGCCGACCGATATCCTGATCGAGCAGGGGTTGACGGGAATCGTCGGCCCCAATGGCTGCGGCAAGTCGAACCTCACGGAAGCATTGCGCTGGGTGATGGGCGAAAGCTCCACCAAGAGCATGCGCGCTGGTGGCATGGACGAGGTGATCTTTGCCGGTACCACCACGCGTCCCTCGCGCAACAGCGCTGAAGTCACGCTTTACCTCGACAATACCTCCCGCACCGCGCCGTCAGCTTTCAACGACGCCGATCACCTCGAAGTCTCGCGGCGTATCGAGCGCGACGGCGGGTCAAGCTACCGTGTGAATAGCCGCGATGTGCGCGCCCGCGATGTCCAGTTGCTGTTTGCCGATGCCTCATCGGGCGCCCGCTCGCCAGCCCTGGTGCGCCAGGGGCAGATTGCCGAGCTGATCAGTGCCAAGCCGCAATCGCGCCGCCGTCTTATCGAAGAGGCGGCCGGGATCGCCGGCCTGCACGCGCGCCGCCACGAAACCGAGCTGCGCCTGAAGGGTGCGGAGGCCAATCTCGAACGCCTGCAGGACGTTCTGCAGCAGATGGCAAGCCAGCTCGAGGGGCTGAAAAAGCAGGCGCGTCAGGCGGGCCGCTACCGTCAATTGTCGGGTGAAATCCGCGAAAGCGAGGCGCTCGTGTTCTATTGCCGCCATAGCGAGGCAAGGGAACAGCGCGACGAGGCTGGCCGGCTTGCCGAGCTGGATGTGCGCGCGGTTGCGGCAGCAACCGAGAAGGAAGCCGCAGCCACGACCGAGCATGCACGCGCGAGTTTTGCTCTGCCGGCTTTGCGCGAGGCAGAAGCGCGGGCAGCAGCGGCTTTGCAGCGCCTGTCGCTTGCCCGCGAGGGGCTTGATGCCGAGGAGAAGCGCGCGCGGGAAAAAGCTGAATCGGCCCTCCAGCGCATCACCCAGCTTGAGGCTGATATAGCGCGCGAGACGGCCATCAGCGCTGATACGGCGGTTGCGCTGGCGCGCCTTGCCGCTGAAGGGGACGAATTGCAGACGCTGATCGCTGCGGGGAGTGAAGCGGAGGCGGCGGCAGGCGTTGAACTCAAAGACGAGGAAATGGCGCTTGAGGATCGTGAGCAGGCGCTCGCCAGAAGTGTCGCCACACTGTCCGACACGCTGGCGCGACGCCAGCAGATGGAACGCTCGCTGCGTGAATTGGGCGAGCGATTGGCGCGCCTTGCCGGTGAACGCGACCGGGTGAGCGCCGACATCGCCGCGCTCACCGCAAATGCCCCTGCCGACGGGCAGGTTGGAGCTGCCAGGGCTGCCGTTGCGCGCGCCGCCGAGGCGGTGTCGCTCAGCGAAGCCACACTGCAACAGAGCGAAGCTACCCTGGCGCTGGCCCGCAACAGTGAAACCGCAGCGCGCGGCCCGTTAAGCGATGCCGAGCGTGATGCAGCGCGCCTCGGCAGCGAAGCGCAGGCCTTGCGCAAGGTCCTGTCGCAATCCACAGGCGGGCGCTGGCGGCCCGTTCTGGAAGAGATCACCGCTGCCAGAGGGTATGAGGCAGCTCTGGGCGCTGCCCTTGGCGATGATCTTGATGCGGCAATCGATCCGGCGGCGTCCATGCATTGGGCGGGAAGCCCCCTCAGTGAGGACGATCCGGCGCTGCCCGCCGGGGTCGAAGCGCTGGCCAGCCACATCAACGCGCCACCTGCGCTCGCCCGCCGCCTGTCGCAGATCGGGCTTGTGACACGCGCCGAGGGGCCGCGTCTGGCATCGGGCTTGAAAAGCGGCCAGCGTCTTGTGTCGCGGGAAGGCGATCTGTGGCGCTGGGACGGGTTTGTCGCCGCCGCTGAGGCGCCGTCGGCGGCGGCCCGTCGACTGGCAGAAAAAAATCGTCTTGCTGACGTCGAATCGGCTGCGGCTGCGGCTGTCGAAACGCTGGCAGGGGTGCGCGCGGCCTATGGGTTGACGGAGGCGGCGCTGAAAGACGCGGCTGCCGCTGAACAGGCAGCGCGCGCCGGCCTGCGTGCCGCCGAGGCAAACCTCAATCGCTGCCGGGCGGATGAGGCAAATGCCGAGCGCGCGGCTGCAGCGCTGGCAGCAAAGCTCGCAGCCCTTGGCGACGCCCGGCGCCGCATCCTTGGCGATCATCACGAGGGAAGCCAGGGTCATGCCGCGCTCAGCGCCGAACTGTCGGCGTTGCCGGGCACGGCTGCCATTGAAGCTGAGGTCGCCGAACTGCGCCTGGCGGTCAATGCCTGCCGCGGCACGCTCGCCAGTGCGCGCGCGCGCCATCAGGCCTTGACGCGTGAGGCTGCGCTGCGCGCCCAGCGCCTGACAGCCGTCATCGCCGAACAGCAGCAATGGCAGGCTCGCGAGGCACGCTCTGGCGAGCACGTCGCCGATCTGCGCCGCCGCTTTGACGATGCGCGTGGCGAATATGACGAGCTTGATGGTCTGCCCGGCCTCATCCGTGAGAAACGCCTGGCGCTGCTCAACGAGGTCGACGGCGCCGAGAAAGCCCGCACCCTTGCCGCTGATCGGCTGGCTGAAGGCGAAAGCGCGCTTGCTGAATGTGACCGCAGGGCACGCGCCGCCAGCCAGGCGCTTGGTGAAATGCGCGAGCGCAGGGTTCGCTCCGAAGCCCGCCACGAAGCCGCTCGCGAGCGGCTCGCTCAGGTTGAGGTGGCTATTCTCGACGCGCTGCAAGTACCGGCGGCCCGTCTGCCGGTTGAATTTGGTTTTGCAACCGACCGCGCTTTGCCCGCCCTCGGCGAGCTTGAAACCCGCCTGGAGAATTTGAAGCGTGAGCGCGAACGGCTGGGGGCCGTCAATCTGCGCGCCGATGAGGAGGCAAGCGAAGTTGAAGCCCAGCTTGAAGGGTTGCAGCACGAGAAGGAAGATCTCGAAGGCGCCATTCGCCGCCTGCGCACGGGTATCGGCACGCTTAATCGGGAAGGCCGCGAGCGCCTGCTTGCGGCGTTTGCCAAGGTCAACACCCATTTCCAGCGCCTTTTCGTGACGCTCTTCGGCGGTGGCGCGGCTGAACTCGTGCTCACCGAATCAGACGATCCGCTGGAAGCCGGTCTTGATATCTTCGCCAAGCCGCCGGGCAAGAAGCAGCAATCGCTGTCCCTGTTGTCGGGTGGCGAGCAAACTTTGACGGCGACCGCACTCATCTTCGCCGTCTTCCTCACCAACCCCGCGCCGATCTGCGTGCTCGACGAGGTCGACGCCCCGCTCGATGACCATAATGTCGAGCGCTATTGCGATCTCTTGATCGAAATGACCCGAATCACCTCCACACGCTTCATGGTGATCACCCATAATCCGATCACCATGGCGCGCATGCACCGCCTGTTCGGCGTCACCATGGCTGAGCGCGGTGTCTCGCAGCTCGTCTCTGTCGATCTGGAAAGCGCTGAGCGCCTGATTGAGGCCGCATGAGCTGGACCGCTTCCTGCCGCCGGCCTCGATAAACGGTAATTGTATTGAAAGAACAATAACTTAATTCAAATGCTCCGTTTCTTGACAGGGACTTGGCGCTTAAGTAGGGTGCGCGCGCTTCGCCATAGTCGATATGTGGGGGAGCCCTTCGTGGTGTGAACATGGCTAAAGGCTCCGAATCGGGGAAGACGCCGTCTGAGATGCCACCGGTTCAGTCAACCGGTATCTCATCCTCAAACCAGGAAGCGGAACTGGCCAGGCGCATGGCCGATCTGTCCGACCGTCTCGACACGCAGACGGCGAAGGCGGGGTTGGCCGGCGGCAGCATTGGCGCTACCGGGTCGGATAGTGCCGGCATGGGCCAGGGTTTCAAAGCTGCCGCCGATCTCAGCGGTGGCGTCATCGTCGGTGTGATCCTTGGTCTTGGCCTTGATCGCATCGCCGGTTCAAGCCCCTGGGGCTTGATTGTATTTTTGCTTCTCGGCTTCAGTGCCGGGGTGTTGAACATGCTGCGCGGTTTCGGCATGGCTGTGCCCAAGGGGTCTGGCCGGCCGCCACGCCAGGATTGAGCGGAGAGCAGCCTGCGGGCTGACGGGGCAAGGGCAGGGTAGACCGTGGCTGATCCTATTCACCAGTTCCAGATCGAGACGATCGCGACGCTCGGCAAGATCGGCAATGTCGAGATCGCCTTTACCAATTCGGCTCTGTTCATGTTCATCGCAGTTGGCCTGACGATGGCCTTCCTGGTTCTCGCTACCGGTTCGCGCGCCCTGGTGCCGTCACGATGGCAGTCGCTGGCCGAGATGACGTATGAGTTTGTCGAAACGACAGTGAAGGGGTCGGCCGGCCAGGAAGGCATGCGCTTTTTCCCGCTGATCTTCTCGCTCTTCATGTTCGTGCTGGTGACCAATTTCCTCGGCATGATCCCCGGCGGCTTCACGGTGACGAGCCACATCATCGTCACCTTCGCGCTCGCCATGCTGGTGTTTCTGGCCGTGATCATTGTCGGTGTTCTTGGTCATGGTTTCCATTTTCTCAAACTCTTCGTCCCCTCGGGCGTGCCGGGCTATATCCTGCCGCTGGTGGTGCTGATTGAAGTCATTTCCTTCCTGTCGCGGCCGATTTCTCTGTCGGTCCGCCTCTTCGCCAACATGCTGGCGGGCCATATCGCGCTGAAGATTTTTGCCGGCTTCGTGGTCTCGCTCGGCGCTGCCGGCGTGTGGGCGGTGTTGTCACCATTGCCGCTGGCGCTGGCGGTTGGTCTCACCGCTCTTGAACTTCTGGTGGCCTTCCTGCAGGCCTATGTCTTTACCATCCTCACCTGCATCTATCTCAACGATGCACTTCACCCGGGCCACTGATCGGCCCATCGATTTTCCAACCTTTTTCTTCCAACAGGAGTGACGATTATGGATCCGATTGCAGCCAAATATCTCGGTGCAGGCCTTGCATGTATCGGTATGGCGGGGGCCGCCGTTGGCGTCGGCAATATCTTTGGTAACTTCCTGTCGGGGGCATTGCGCAACCCGTCTGCCGCTGATGGCCAGTTCGCCCGTCTTATCTTCGGCTTCGCGGTGACCGAAGCGCTCGGCATCTTCTCGCTGCTGATTGCGCTCCTGCTTCTCTTCGCGCTCTGAGTTCCTGGGGCGCGGATCATCGACCCGCGCCGGATATGCGCCCTGACGGAGGCCTTTGATGGCAACGCCGACGACAAATGTGACACCGGCAGCGGGGGCGGCACGTGCCGCGCCTCACTCCGAGGTCGCGCATGATGCGGGCCATGGCTCTTTCCCGCCCTTCAAGCCTGACAGCTTCGGCTCTCAGCTTTTGTGGCTGGCGATCGCCTTTGGCCTGCTGTGGCTGTTCATGGCCAAAGTGGGGGCACCACGTGTGGGCGGCATCCTCTCTGAGCGTCGCGGGCGCATCAGCGGTGATCTGAGCGAGGCGGAACGCTTCAGGAATGAAGCGAGTGCCGCCGAACAGACTTATGAAAAAGCGCTTGCCGATGCCCGTCGCAGCGCCGCCAAACTGGCTGATGAAGCGCGCCAGACTATGGCCGCTGACTTTGCCGGCAAAAAGGATATGGAAGAGGCAAAGCTCGCCCAGCATCTGGCTGTCGCCGAAAAGCGCATCGCTGCGGTGCGCGACAAGGCGCTGGGCGAGGTCGGCGCCATTGCCACCGACTGCGCCGAGGCGATTGTGGCCAAGCTCACAGGCGCACCGACACGCGACGAAATCGGTGCGGCGGTCGCCAGCTCCATGCATCTGCCGGGAACAAGACGATGATCGAATTCATCAAGGATCCGGTGTTCTGGACCGGCGTGGCGCTGGTGATCTTCATTGCCATTGCACTGAAAGCCGGCGTCCATCGCACCATTGCCAAATCGCTGGATGATCGCGCCGCGACGATTGCGCGTGATCTCGATGACGCCCGCCGGCTGCGGGAGGAAGCGCAGGCACTGCTCGCTGATTTCCAGCGTAAAGCCCGCGATGCCGAGCGTGAGGCGGGCGAGATCGTGTCAAGCGCCAGACGTGATGCGGAACGTCTCAAGGTCGAGGCGGAAGCCCAGCTCGTCGACACTATTCAGCGCCGCACCAAGGCTGCCGAGGCCAAGATCGCCCAGGCGGAGGCCCGCGCCATCGCTGATGTGCGCTCGGTCGCCGTCGATGTCGCCATTGCCGCTGCTGAAAAAGTGCTGAGCGGGCGGCTCAAGGGCGCGGTGTCAAACGAGCTGATGGACAGATCCATTGCCGAGGTCAAGGCGCGCCTCAACTGATCAAGCGATGCTGAGCGAACGCGCGCCGGCCAAGGTCAATCTCAGCCTTCATGTTGTGGGCAGGCGCGCTGACGGCTATCACCTCCTTGAAAGCCTGGTGGTCTTTGCAAGCTGCCATGACACGCTGCATCTGGCGCCGGGTCTGCCTCTCGCCATTACGGTGAGCGGCCCGCGCGCTGGCGCTGTCGGTCCGGACGTTGACAACCTTGTCATCAAAGCAGCGCGAAACCTTGTCGCGCGTGTTGACGGGCTGACGCTTGGTCATTTCTCGCTTGAAAAGCATCTGCCGGCGGCAGCCGGGCTTGGTGGCGGCTCCTCCGACGCTGCCGCAGCCCTCCGTCTGCTCGCCCGGCTCAATCATCTCGCGCTCGATGATCCGCGCCTGATTGAAGCGGCGCGCGCCACCGGTGCCGATGTCCCGGTGTGCCTCGATCCGCGCCCGGCCATGATGCGCGGCATCGGCGACAGGATTGAGCGCCTGGACAATTTGCCGCCGCTCGCCGGCATCCTGGTCAATCCGGGAAAGCCGGTGGAGACGCGTGCTGTCTTTTCAGCCCTTGGTCTGGCGCCGGGAAGCGACCGTTCGGGCGAGGCCCACCCCGACCTGACGTCGATTGCCGACGCCAGCGACCTTATCGCCCGCCTCAAGCTTGCCCGCAACGATCTTGAACCGCCGGCATGCCGGATTGAGCCGGCGATCGGCGAGGTTATCGCCGCGCTGCAGGCAACAGGTGCGCTTCTCGTGCGCATGTCCGGCTCGGGCGCCAGCGTTGTTGCGCTTTACGAAACGAGCGCTGCCGCGCACCAGGCTTCACAGCATGTGTGCCAACCGCATGCCGACTGGTGGGTCGAAGTGGTGAAGCTGGCGTCCGGCTGAGGACACCTAACGCGATTGCTGGAACGTGTTGCACGCCTCGATTTTGCCGGCCTTCAGGCCCTGCTGGAACCATGAGGCGCGCTGCTGCGCCGAGCCATGGGTGAAGCTCTCCGGCACGACACGGCCGATGGTGCGGCGCTGGATGGTGTCATCACCCACCGCCGAGGCAGCGCGGATGGCCGCCGCAATGTCGTTTTGGTCGAGGAAACCCGGCTTGATGCGATTGACCCGGTTGGCCCATACCCCGGCAAAACAATCAGCCTGCAGTTCGACACGCACCTGCAGGCCATTGGCTGAGGCCTTGTCGAGACCGCGCTGCGCCTGCTGCACCTTGGGCAGAATGCCAAGCAAATTCTGCACATGATGGCCGATCTCATGGCCAATCACATAGGCATTGGCGAATTCGCCCGGCGCCTTGAATTTGGTGGCAAGCTCGTTGAAGAACGCCATGTCGAGATAGACGCGCCGGTCATTGGGGCAATAGAACGGGCCCATGGCCGATTCAGCGTCTCCGCACCCCGAAGCGATCTCATCGCTGAAAAGAGTGAGACGCGGCTTTTCGTAAATTTGGCCGTTTTCACGAAACACCTGCGTCCACGCATCCTCGGTTGTCGCCAGCACCGTCGATACGAAGCGTGACAGCGGGTCATTGGGGTCGGCGTGGCGCGGCGCGCTCTGCTGCGTGGGCGCCTGCCCGCCCCCGCCGATCAGGCCGCTATTGAGCAGGAAGCTCGGGTCGATACCAAAGCCGAAATAAAGGACACCCATCAGCAGCATGCCACCGATGCCGATGCCGCCCGTCGCCCGGCCAAGTCCGCCGCCACCGCCGCCACGGTAATCGTCGACATTGTCGGATTGACGATAATCATCCCATTTCATCGATGGTCTCCCAAAACAGGCTGCAACCTATCCGCTTTCGCCACTCACTGAAAGCCTGGTGATCATCCGCCCTCAAGCGACAGGCGCGCGCCATTGGCAAGAATATCCCGCGCCGCGCCGCTCTGCTCACCCTTCTCGTCAAACAGAACCAGCGCCGGCAGAAGCGATAGCGGTGTGCGCCTCTCCTTGATCGCCTGCACGATCACCCGGATCGCCGGTTTGCCGGCGTGCGAATGCACCGGCAGAACGGTGATCCGCCCGGCAAGTCCACCAAGCGCCGCCAAAGCCTCATCGAGCCGATCAGCGCGCAGGATGAAGGTCAGGCTGCCGCCGGGCTTCACCCGTCGCAGGCCGACAGCGAACCATTTGTCCACGCCAGCCTCTCCCTCAACCAGCGCCTGCGCCCTTTGCTCCAGTCGCGGCAGGCGATGGCGCCTTTTGTCATGGAAGGGCGGGTTTGCCATGATGTGATCGAAGGTCTGGTCGGACAGAAGCCCGCGCCGGCTGATGTCGCCCGCTACAATGCTCAGCCGCGCCTCCCAGCCATTAAGCGCGGCATTATCCTGCGCAAGCTGCGCCATGTCATGATCGATCTCGACGCCGGTTACATGGCAATCACCCACCCGCGCCAGCAGGCAAAGGCTCACAGCGCCAGCGCCGCAGCCAAGATCGAGCACACGCTCGCCGCTCATGGCCGGAATGGATGCGGCAAGCAGCACCGCATCGAGCCCGGCGCGATAACCGTCGACAGCCTGCCTGAGGCGCACGCGCCCGCCCAGCAGATGATCCTTACTGACCTCCATGGCGCAGTTCCGCCCCGAGCCCTGCTTGCGTCAGCAGGCGTCGTGCCGCCGTCTCATCGTCGCGATCAATCATCAGCCGCCGTGGCAGCACGCCCAGCGAACCCTCGACGATGCTTGCATGCTGATCAAACAGAAAATGCCCGATCTCTGCCGCGTCGAGCAGCGCCTGGGCGGCGGATATTAACACTGGGTCATTGCTGCGCAGCAATTCAAGCATGTCGCGGTATCCTTATCGCTTGGCAGGAACACGTAGCCGACGTGGTAAATGGCGCCAGCCTGTTGACTTGTGACGGCGCTGTCACCTCTCTATGCTGAGTTCGATGCGCTTCACAAGCGCCGGAGATCGTCGACTTGAACCTAGCGCTGCCTCTCGAAAAGCAATCACTGACCGGAATGGACCGTCTGGTGGCCCTGGTTGGCGCCGACATGGCGCGCGTCAATGCCATGATCCTGTCACGCACCGGCTCCGACGTGGCGATGATCCCGGAGGTTGCCAAGCACCTGATCAATTCAGGCGGCAAGCGCCTGCGCCCGATGCTGACGCTGGTGGCAGCCCAGATGTTCGGCTATCGCGGCGAGGGGCACATAAAGCTCGCGGCAGCCGTTGAGTTCATGCACACCGCGACACTGCTTCATGACGATGTGGTGGACGAATCCGATCTGCGCCGCGGCAAGGCGACCGCCCGCAAGGTATGGGGCAATCAGGCAAGCGTTCTGGTTGGCGATTTCCTGCTCGGCCAGGCGTTCAAGATGATGGTCGAGGTAGGCTCCCTCGACGCCCTCGATATTCTCTCCTCCGCCGCCACCGTGATCGCCGAGGGCGAAGTCTTGCAGCTTGCCGCTGCCAAGAGCATGACCACGACCGAGGACAAATACCTGACCGTGATCGGCGCCAAGACAGCGGCGCTGTTTTCTGCGGCTGCCGAGGTAGGCCCGACGATTGCCGGCCTTCCCCATATGCGCGCCCCGCTGGCGCAATTTGGTACCGATCTTGGCCTGGCCTTCCAGCTTGTCGATGACGCCCTCGATTATTCCGGCCATGAGGCGATGCTGGGCAAGCGCATCGGCGATGATTTTCGCGAGGGCAAGGTGACGCTACCGGTAATCCTTGCCTTCGCGCGCGGAACGCCGGGCGAGCGTGCCTTCTGGCAGCGCGCCATCGAGGGTGGCGAGGCAGGCGAGGGAGATCTTGAAATTGCCGCCGACCTGATACGCCGCTACCAGGCGATTGAAGAGACCATCGCCCGCGCCCGCTCTTATGCCAGTTCCGCCCGCGCGGCTCTGGCATCCTGTCCGGTCGGCGAGCATCGTCTGGCGCTTGAGGAAGTCATCGACTTCACCGTCGAGCGGGCGTTTTAGTCTCAGCCTGCGATCAACCCGAAATCGGCAACCGGCAAGGTGGCGGCGCGAAAACGCGCCAGCAGGTTGAGGCGGCTGGCGCGGATCGCCGGGTCGGGATCATTGACCAGGATTTTCTCGAAGAAGGCATCGACCGCAGGGCGAAGTGCGGCGAGCGCGGTGGGTGCGCCGGCGTAATTGCCAGCAGTGATTTTGTCGCTGACCGCCTGCCGGGCAACAGCAATAGCAGCGGCGAGAGCCTGTTCTTCCGGTGCGCCGCGCGCTGCGATCAGCGCCTCGTCGACCACGCCGTCGAACGTCGTGCCGTCTTTCTTTTCCTCCGCCTTGAGGATGTTCGCCGCACGCTTGTAGCCGGCTAACAAATTCGTTCCGTCATCGCTCTTGAGAAATGCAGCCAACGCCTCGACACGGCGCACGATGAGGAGGAGATCGTCACTCGCGCCGCCGGCGCCCAGTACCGCATCCACCAGATCGTGTCGTGCGCCGGAATCGCGGAGCTGCACCTTCAGGCGGTCATAAAAGAAGGAGAGGAGGTCTTCGCCGAAGCGCGGCACGGCGTCAGTCAGGCGAAGATGAATACCATTTTCGACCACCAGCCGGATCACGCCAAGTGCCGCGCGGCGCAGCGCGTAAGGGTCTTTCGAACCAGTGGGCTTCTCGTCAATCGCCCAGAAGCCCACCAGCGTGTCGAGCTTGTCGGCAAGGGCCACCGTGATCGCGACAGGGTCGCTCGGCACCCGGTCGCCCGGCCCCAGCGGTTTGTAATGATCCTCGATCGCCGCGCAAACCGACGGGTGCTCGCCCTGCAGCTCGGCATAACGCCGGCCTATCAACCCCTGCAATTCCGGGAATTCCCCCACCATCTCGGATGTGAGATCGGCCTTGGCGAGGCTTGCCGCGCGTGCCGCCAGATCGGGATCGGCCCCCACAAGCGGCGCCAGCTGGCGTGCCAGCGCCACGATACGCTGCACCCGCTCGCCCTGCGTGCCGAGCTTCTGATGGAACACCACATTGAGATGGGCAAGCTTGCCCATGCGCTGATCGAGCGACTTTGCAAGATCAAGTCCGAGCGCCGCCGCCTCTTGCGCATAATCGCCGGCGTCCGGCAGCGCTCCCAAATCCGTCTGCCAGAAATGGCGCGCATCCGACAGGCGCGCCCGCACCACCCGCTCATTACCACCGATGATGGCGGCGCCATGATCGCTCGCCTCGATATTGGCCGTGAGCATAAAGCGGTTGGCGAGTGCTCCGGTGTCCGGCTGGCGCACCACGAAACACTTCTGGTTGGCGCGGATGGTGGCGCGAATGACCTCGCCGGGAATGGTGAGAAAGGCCTCATCGAAGCGCCCCATCAGCACCACCGGCCACTCAACCAGCCCCGCCACTTCCTGCGCCAGCCCCTCATCATCGATGAATTCGAGGTTCTGCGCTGTGCACAGCGTGCGCGCTTCAGCCAGAATGATGGCCTTGCGGCGCTCGGCATCGAGCACGACCTTCGCTTTCAAAAGCTTGTCGACGTAATCCTCATAGCGGCTCACCATGATTGGCTGCGGCGCCATGAAGCGATGGCCATAGGTGATATTGCCGGAAACGATGCCGTCGACATCGAGCGGCACGATCTCGGTTGCCTCCGTCTCCGGCCCGAACGTGCACAGGATCGACGTCAGCGGCCGCACCCAGCGAAGCGACGACGAAGAGACCGAGGCGCTCCCCCAGCGCATTGATTTCGGCCACGGAAAGCTGCGGATCACATTCGGAATCAACTCGCTCAGAATATCGACGGTGGCGCGGCCTGGCCGGTTGATAAGCGCGATATAAACCTCGCCCTTCTTCCCGTCGGACTGGATGGTCGCCTGATCAATCGAGGTAAGGCCGGCGCTTTTCAGGAAGCCTTGTATGGCGGCATCGGGCGCGCCGACGCGCGGCCCCTTTTTTTCCTCACGCTGATCGGGCGAGGATAGCGGCAGGCCGCCCACCACCAGCGCCAGCCGGCGCGGTGTGGCAAACGCCTTGGCGCTGTCATAGGTGAGGCCTGCCGCGACCAGCCCGTCGGTGATACCTTTTCGCAGATCCTCCGCCGCCTTGCCTTGCATGCGGGCGGGAATTTCTTCGCTGAAGAGTTCGAGGAGAAGATCAGGCATCGTTTGACTTCACGAAAAACACGGGGGCCAAAGCCCTAAAGCCCGCCTCGCTGCCTGTCGAGCCTGAGTTTGCGATTGGCTCAGAGAAGCTTGTGCGATCCATCGCAAAGCGGCGCCTTGTAGGTGCCCTTGCAGCCGCAGAAATAGACGGTTTCACTTGTCGCGGCCTCGAATTTGACCGGCATGAAGCCGCTGCCCATGTGCGAGCCATCGCACAGCGGCTGGTTTTTCGAGCGCCCGCACGAGCACCAGAAATAGGCTTTTCCCGCTTCGACATCATAGGGGAAGGGCTCTTTTTGGGCGCAGACCGGTTTGTCCATCTGGTTCTCTCCTGAAGCGGCGCCAACATGGGCGTTGAAGGTGGTGAAGGCAAGTATCAGATTTTCACTGAGTCTCAGTCAGGCGCAGGACTTCGCCAAAACCGATATTGTGACCATCCAGATCGCGCACGGTGAATTCGAGCACGCCGTACTCCGCCTCATAAAGTTCATGATCGAAAGCGGCGCCGCGCGCTTTGATGTCGGCAAACAGGCCTCTCGCATCATTGACCCAGAAATAGGCATCCCACAGACCCGCCCGTCCTTCCCGGATGTGAGGGATGTTGTAGCCGGGTGCCGCCGCACCGATCATCACTCGTGCCGAATCGCGACGGAGAATGGTGAAACTCACCGGATCACCCCAACTGTTGCCAACGCTGAATCCAAAAATGCGTTCCCAGAAAGCCAGTGCGCGGGGTACATCTTGCGACAGAAGGACCGTTGCCTGCCCACTGATTTCAGGCATCTTCACCTGCCACCATCCCTCGTCTGCAGGTATGCCGTCCCGCACGCCTTGGCGAGTTCCCGCACCCGCAGAATATAGCCCTGCCGCTCGGTCACCGAGATGACGCCGCGCGCATCCAGCAGGTTGAATACATGGCTTGCCTTGATGCACTGGTCATAGGCGGGCAGCGCCATCAGATGCTTGTCTCCCGCTTGCCCCGCCGCCAGATAGCTGTGACAGGCGCTCTCGGCCATCTCGAACTGCTTGAACAGCATGCCGGTATCGGCATGCTCGAAATTGTGCCGCGAATATTCCTGCTCGGCCTGCAGGAAGACGTCGCCGTAGCTGATCCGGTCGGCGCCCTCGAGGCCGTTGAAATTGAGATCGTAGACGTTCTCGACGCCTTGCACATACATGGCCAGGCGCTCCAGCCCATAGGTCAGCTCGCCTGCCACCGGCGCGCATTCAAAGCCCGCCACCTGCTGGAAATAGGTGAATTGCGAGACTTCCATGCCATCACACCAGCACTCCCAGCCAAGGCCCCAGGCACCCAGCGTCGGACTTTCCCAGTCATCCTCGACGAATCGCACATCGTGGATTCCCATGTCGATGCCGATCTGCGCCAGCGAGGCGAGATAGAGTTTCTGCAGATCGGGCGGGTTCGGCTTCAAGATCACCTGAAATTGATAATAATGCTGAAGGCGGTTGGGGTTCTCGCCATAGCGCCCGTCCTTGGGACGGCGCGAGGGCTGCACATAGGCCGCGCGCCATGGTTTTGGCCCCAGCGCGCGCAACGTCGTGGCCGGATGAAACGTGCCGGCGCCCACCTCCATGTCATAAGGTTGCAAAATCACGCAGCCCTGCTCCGCCCAGAAGCGTTGCAGGGTGAGGATCAGTCCTTGAAAGGAACGTGCGGGATCGAGCGGGGAGGAAGAATGGGCCATAAACGCCGCATTACAGGCAGACGCGGTTCAGGACAAGCCGTCAGCTGCGCCGGTCCGGTGATGATGACGGGCGATAGATTCCGGTTTCAGGATCGCGGATGAGCGAATCGACAGGAGCGCGCTGGCGCTGTGCCGCTGTGCGCCGAATGACGACGCGCTGGTTCGCCTGACGCAACAGCCGAAAAGCAAGGAATGCGCTCCCAGCGACCGCGGCGGCAAATAGGATGGGCGGCATGCGTCTCTCCCTTGTCAGATGCTTAAGTCTTGCGAGGGCTTGCGGCAAAAGCAAGGCAAAAAATACGCCTTCACAGCCCAAATCGCGCCCACAGGCTGCGCTCGTCGAGGCGTGCGATCACCCGGTCAAGCATCGCTTCAGCCAGTCGCGTGCTGATGTTCGCGGCGATCGCCGGTGAGCGGCGTGAGAAAAAACCGCGCTCCGACGAGATCAGCGCGATCTTGGCCTTGTCGCCGAAGCGCTCCCGCAGCACGGCACGGATATCACCAAGCCCGTCGATGAGCCCAAGCTCCAGGGCCTGTGCGCCCGACCAGAATTCACCTGTGAACAGATCGGTTTCGCTCTCCATCAGCTTGGCGCCGCGCCGCGCGCGCACCAGCGACACGAACACGTCGTGGACCCGCGCCTGCAGGCGTTTCAACCGCTCGACATCGTCTGCGTTAACGGCACTGAACGGATCAAGCATCCCCTTGCGCGAGCCGGCAGTAACGACGCGGCGCTCGATTCCCAGTCGTGAAATGGCTTCGCTAAAGCCAAATCCGGCGGAAATCACGCCAATCGACCCGACCACTGACGACGGGTCGGCATAAATGTCGTCCGCCGCGCAGGCAATCATATAGCCGCCCGAGGCCGCCGCATCCTCGACAAAGCCGATCACCGCCTTGCCATGTTCGACGGCGAGTGCGCGGATGCGCTTGTAGATCATGTGCGATTGTACCGGCGAGCCACCTGGCGAATTGATGATGAGCGCGATGGCTGGCGCCTTTTTATCAGAAAACGCTTTCTCGAGCGCCTCGGCGATGACCGATAGCGACAGATTGTTGCGCGACAGCGGCGAAGCACTCTCGGCCGCAATAACCCCGCTGAGGCGTATAACCGGGATCACGACGCGCGCGGCGCGCAAACGGGCGGGCAGAAGCCAGCGGACCAACCGGTGATCAAGAATATGTGTTATCATGACCCATGGATTAGGTCGCTTTCACGCCACCCGTCAATTGTCGTGACGGTAGTCAGTACTGCGCACTCTTGCCCTTGATACCGCGAGCGGTCATGGTTGCGCCGTATTGATTGCCCAAGCGACGGGCCCTCTTCTTTCCGGAAATTGATCCAATGCCGTCACTGACTGTGTCAGCCCGCTTTTTTCTTGTCACGATCAGCCTGGCGCTGGCACCCGCAGCGATGGCGGAGCGGGCCGCACCCGCGCGCGGCTTTGCCGGCGTCGATGACGGGCGCCAATCCTTGTTGCGAACATTATCCGGCACTTATCTTGCCGCCCGCTCCGCCGCCGCCGCGCAGGACGTCGCGGCTGCTGCCCAATTCTTTGACAGCGCCTATCGTATCGATCCGGCAAATAATGAGCTTCTGGCACGCGCCTTCCTTCTTCGCCTGTCGGCTGGCGATATCGGCCGCGCCAGTGAACTTGCAACGCTCGTGATGGAGCGTGATCCCAGCGATCGTCTGAGCCGGCTGGTGCTGGCGGTGCGCTCCATGCGCAACCAGCGTTACGCATCAGCTCAATCCATCCTGTCATCGGGCGACAAGGGGGGAGATGTCGACATCACCGCCGGTCTGCTCGCCGCCTGGGCAGCCCAGGGAGCTGGCCAGACACAGGAAGCTTTGACCATTCTGACCAAGCTCAAGGGGGCGGAATTTTACGACGTTTTTCGCGACTATCATGGCGGCCTCATCAATGACGTCGCCGCGCGCCGCACTGAAAGCGCCAAAGGGGCGGACGACAAGCGCCGCGACGAAGTCAGCCAGTTGCGTGCCGAAGCCAGCCGGCGCATCGCTGCAGCCTACAGGGCTGATCCCTATGGCCTGCGGCTTATGGAAGCGCAGGCGCGCCTGCTCGCCCGCAATGGAGAGCGCGATCAGGCATTGGTCGTGCTCGACAATTTTCTCAGCCGCGCTCCCGAAAACCCCATCGCCAAAGCCTTGAAGCAGGACATTGCAGCCAAAAAGCCGATTGCGCCGATGATCCGCGATGCCCGGCGCGGCGCTGCCGAGGTTCTGCTCGGGCTTGGCTCGGCGCTTGCCCGCGATGATGGCCAGGATATCGCCGCCATCTATTTCAACCTTGCCACTTACCTGGACGACGACAATGCGCTGGCGCTGCTGTCGCTGGGCGATCTCATGGACCAGATGAAGCGGACCGAGCGGGCAGTCGCACTCTATGAACGCGTGCCCCGCACCTCACCGATGCGCCGCTCGGCCGACCTGCAGCAGGCATTGGCGCTGGATGATCTGGCGCGCACCGATGATGCGTTGCTGAAGCTCGACAGGATCATTGCCGCCAACCCGAACGATGTCGATGCGCTGGTGACGCGCGCCAATATTCTGCGCATCAAGAAACGCTGGGCCGAGGCAATCACCTCCTATGACGCGGCAATCGCCCTCGTCGCTGACCCGAAACCGCGCCATTGGACCTGGTTTTTTTCGCGCGCCACCTGCCTGGAGCGCGACAAGAAATGGGACCTCGCCGAACGCGATCTGAAGAAGGCGCTGGAGCTTCAGCCCGAACGCCCCGAGGTGCTCAATTATCTGGGTTATTCGTGGGTTGATCGCCATCTGAACCTCACCGAAGCCCTGGCCATGCTGCATCGCGCCGTCGAGTTGCGGCCGGAGGATGGGGCTATCCTCGATTCGGTGGGCTGGGCCTATTATCGCCTGGGC
Organism: Raskinella chloraquaticus (SeqCode); assembly: GCF_021731865.1. Lineage (NCBI taxonomy): Bacteria > Pseudomonadati > Pseudomonadota > Alphaproteobacteria > Hyphomicrobiales > Phreatobacteraceae > Raskinella (SeqCode) > Raskinella chloraquaticus (SeqCode). Next base: position 57,631 of record NZ_JAKFWN010000032.1, read on the forward strand.
AATTACAATGAAGCGTTGATATGGCTGGAAAAAGCCATCGAGAGAATGCCCGGCGATCCGGTGATCAATGATCATCTGGGTGATGTCTATTTCAAGCTTGGGCGTGTCCTTGAGGCCCGCTTTCAATGGAGCCATGCCCGCGATCTGAAACCGGAAGAGGCCGATCTGGCGGTGATCGTGGAAAAACTGCGCACAGGTGAATTGCCAGCCGCCGAGGCACGGCCCGCAACGGGTGCTGCCACCCCGACCGGTCAGGGCGGTTGATTGCCGCCTGGTGATGGTAGCATGACGGGATGCCTGCCCGGCACCCTTCGTCGGATAGACAAAACACCACGTTTCGGCCAGAAGGTCGCGCGCATGCGGCGCCCTGGAGGCTGTGGCAAAAGAGTGTGAGCGACTTTTTGCAATCATCAGGCGACAAAAGAGATAGACAAAGCGCGTTTCGCTTTGAACACCTCAAGACGAAACGCGCTCACGGGTGACAAGAGGACAGGTCTGATCATGACGAAGTGGGTTTATTCGTTCGGCGAGGGAAAAGCTGAAGGACGCTCCGATCTGCGTAATCTTCTCGGTGGCAAAGGGGCCAATCTTGCCGAAATGGCCAATCTCGGCCTGCCGGTGCCGCCGGGTTTCACCATCACCACCGAAGCCTGCACCTATTTCTACGATCACGACAGCAGCTACCCGCCGCAATTGCGCGATGAGGTGGCCAAGGCGCTGGCCGCCATCGGCACACAGGTCGGCAAGGGTTTTGGCGACGCTGAAAACCCGCTGCTGGTATCGGTCCGCTCCGGCGCGCGCGCCTCCATGCCCGGCATGATGGACACCGTTCTCAACCTTGGTCTCAATGATGCCACCGTTGCCGGCCTGGCTCGCAAGACCGGCAATCAGCGCTTTGCCTATGACAGCTATCGCCGCTTCATCACCATGTATTCTGACGTGGTGCTGGGGATTGAGCATGCCCATTTCGAGGAGAAGCTTGAGGACTACAAGGAGCGCCATGGCCACGTCCTTGATACCGATCTCGGCGCCGCCGACTGGGAAAAGCTGATCGTCGATTACAAGGCGCTCGTGGAAAAGCATCTCGGCCGCCCCTTCCCGCAAGACCCGTTAGCGCAATTGTGGGGTGCCATCGGTGCCGTCTTCGCATCATGGATGAACCAGCGCGCCATCACCTATCGCCGTCTGCACCAGATTCCGCAGGAATGGGGAACAGCGGTCAACATCCAGGCGATGGTGTTTGGCAATATGGGTGAAACCTCGGCAACCGGTGTCGCCTTCACCCGCAACCCGTCAACGGGGGTTAACGAGATATACGGCGAATTCCTTGTCAACGCCCAGGGCGAAGACGTGGTGGCCGGCATCCGCACCCCGCAGGATATTTCCGAAAAGGCCCGCCTTGCCGCCGGCTCCGATCGCCCGTCGCTCGAAAGGCTGATGCCCAAAGCCTACGGCGAATTCCTTGCCATCTGCGGCCGGCTGGAGAGCCATTACCGCGACATGCAGGACATCGAGTTCACCATCGAGGAAAGCCGGCTGTGGATGCTGCAGACGCGCAGCGGCAAACGTACCGCCAAGGCAGCGCTCAAGATCGCGGTCGACCTTGCCGAGGCCGGTGTCATCTCGCCTTCCGAAGCCGTGCTGCGTATCGACCCCTCGTCGCTTGACCAGTTGCTCCATCCAACGATTGATCCCAAGGCCAGGCGCGACGTCATCGCCAGCGGACTTCCGGCCTCGCCCGGTGCTGCGACAGGAGAAATCGTCTTCACTCCCGATGAGGCGGAAGCGCTGAAAGCGCAAGGCCGCGCCGTCATCCTGGTGCGTGTCGAAACCTCGCCCGAGGATATTCACGGCATGCACGCTGCCGAAGGCATTCTCACCACGCGCGGTGGCATGACCTCGCACGCCGCCGTGGTGGCGCGCGGCATGGGCAAGCCCTGCGTTTCAGGCGCCGGCGGCATTCGGGTCGATTACGCCGCCGAGACGTTGACCTCCGGCAAGGTGGTGCTGAAGAAGGGCGAATTCATCACCATCGACGGCTCGAAGGGCGAGGTGCTGCGCGGGCGCGTGGATATGCTGCAGCCGGAACTCTCTGGTGATTTCGCCCGTATCATGGAATGGGCGGATGGCTCGCGGCGTCTGGGCGTGCGCGCCAATGCCGATACACCGGCTGATGCCCGCACCGCCCGCCAGTTCGGTGCCGAGGGTATCGGCCTTTGCCGCACCGAGCATATGTTCTTTGATGAGGAGCGCATCCGCGCCGTGCGCGAGATGATCCTGTCGGAAGATGAAGAAGGTCGGCGCGCGGCGCTCGCAAAATTGCTGCCGGTCCAGCGCCAGGATTTTGTCGATCTCTTCGAGATCATGGCAGGCCTTCCTGTCACCATCCGCCTTCTGGATCCGCCGCTGCATGAATTCCTGCCGCACAGCGATGAGGAAATCGCCGAAGTCGCCGCCGCCATGGGGGCAACGCCCGAGCGCCTGAAGCGCCGCGCTGCCGAACTGCACGAATTCAACCCCATGTTGGGTTTCCGCGGTTGCCGGCTGGCGATTGCCTTCCCCGAGATCGCCGAAATGCAGGCGCGCGCCATCTTCGAGGCAGCCGTCATCGCCGCCCGCAAAACCGGCACGCCGGTGGTGCCGGAAATCATGGTGCCGCTCATCGCCACCCGTGCCGAATTCGATCTGGTGCACGCCTCGATCAAGAAGATGGCGGACGCCGTCATCGCCGAAAGCAAGGTTGGAATCGACTATCAGGTCGGCACCATGATCGAGCTGCCGCGCGCCGCGCTCCGCGCCGCCGACATTGCCGCCAGTGCCGAGTTCTTCTCCTTTGGCACTAATGATCTCACCCAGACCGTCTACGGCATTTCACGCGATGACGCGGCCTCCTTTCTTGGCACGTACACGCAGAAGGGTATCCTCAAAATTGATCCGTTCGTGTCGCTTGATCAGGAGGGTGTCGGCGAACTCGTCGAGATCGCCTGCGAGCGCGGGCGCAGGACGCGGCCGGATATCAAGCTTGGCATTTGCGGCGAGCATGGCGGCGATCCGGCATCCGTCGGCTTCTGTCATGAGATCGGCCTTGATTACGTGTCATGCTCGCCCTTCCGCGTGCCGATTGCCCGCTTGTCGGCAGCGCAGGCAGCGCTCGGCAAGGTCGCCGGCAAGGAGGGCTGAGGCGCATGCGGTTCACTCGCGAGCACATCTATTTCTGCCTGATGCTGGCGGCCGGCATTGCCTGTGGCGTGATTGCTGTTCGCGCCCCCGACCTCGCGCGCGGATCCTTCCCGCCTCTGGTGTGGATACTGGCTGTCTCGTTGATGCTTGATCTGGTGATGATGCGTCTGCCGGGCAACAAGGGATTGCAAACGATCACCATGCCCTGGCGGGTCGCGGGCTTCATCGGCGCTGCCTTGCTCTATCTTGCCGTCGCGCAACTCGCCCCGTCATTGCCATGAATTTACCCGGCAATCGCGCGCATTAAACCCTTTTAAAGCATGTTCACACTATCATGGTTGCCAGATCCTTGCTGGTTATCGGCAGGCCGCGCGTGGCGGATGCCGGTGAGCAGCTTGACGGTTCGGGTTGTCGCGTTGGCGTGGTCGGGTGATGTCGCGTTTTGTCGGGTGGAAAGCGTGGAGACTGTGCGGGGGCGCCCTGGCGCTGATGACCGCTCTCCTCTGCGTGCCGCTGACAAAGAGCGATGCCAGCGCACCCTTGGTAGACTTCCTTGTCAGTCTGCGAGCCCGCCTGGCGGTCACGCCGCCGCCTGCCTGGACACTCGACCAAGCTCTGATCGTGCCCCCCGATGTCGCACCGCGCCTTGCGCGGGAACAGGACGGTGGCGGTATGCTTGTGCTTGTCAGGGTCAATCGCGCCGCCAAGGGCAATCTGGCAATGAGCGTTGCGCAGAAGACGCCCCCGCCTGATACGCCGCCCCGGGAACTTGCAGAGGTTGGCCCCGCACCGATGCTTTTTGCCGATGATGGCGCCGCGGCGTTGAAGCGCGGCTTCCTGCGCAAATTACCGGTGATGACCGCTCGTCTTGATCCACAGGCACCTTCGGCTCCTGTCCGTGCCCCGCGATCCGAACCCGCGCGCCTGGCTGATCTCTCCATCGTCTCCGCCAAAGACCTTGAACGGGCTCATGCCTGCCTCACCCAGGCGATCTACTACGAGAGCCGTGGCGAGCCGGTGCGTGGCCAGCAGGCCGTGGCACAAGTCGTTCTTAATCGCGTGAAAAGCGGCGTCTACCCGACCAGCATCTGTGGCGTCATTTTCCAAAATCAGCATTGGCGCAACCGGTGCCAGTTCTCGTTTGCCTGCGATGGCACGAAGAAGCGCGTGCATGATCAGGAAGCCTGGGAAACGGCGACGCGCATCGCCGATGACGCCATCGCCGGACGCTATTTTCTGCAGGAAATCGGCGATTCCACCCATTATCACGCCGCCTATGTGGCGCCGCGTTGGCGCCGCTCGCTCCAGCGCATGAAGAAAATCGGCGAGCACATTTTCTACGCTATCCCCGGAGTGGCGATCAACGACGAGTGAATCGCCGCTCACAGCGCGATATCAAGGCCCACATCGAAATTGGGCGCTGAGTGGGTGAGCGCCCCCGACGAGATGAGATCAACCCCTGTTTCGGCAATCGCTGCGACCGTGTGAAGGGTCACATTGCCTGACGCCTCGAGCACCGCACGCCCGTTCGTCAACCGCACCGCCTCGCGCATGTCCGACAGCGACATGTTATCAAGCAGGATGGCGGTCACCCCCTCATCCAGCGCCTCGACCAGTTGATCGAGCCGGTCGACTTCGATCTCGATTGCCACAAGATGGCCGGCGAACGCCTTGGCGCGCCGCAGCGCCGGGCGGATGCCGCCGGCAACAGCGATATGATTGTCCTTGATGAGAATGGCATCATCGAGACCGAAGCGGTGATTGCGCCCGCCGCCGCAGCGCACCGCGTATTTCTCCACCACGCGTAAGCCCGGCGTCGTCTTGCGGGTGCAGACGATGGCTGCCCGGGTATGGGCGATAGCCTGCGCGTAAGCTCTCGTCAGCGTGGCGATGCCGGACATGCGACCGAGGAAATTGAGAGCGGTCCGCTCGGCGGTGAGGAGCGTGCGCGCCTCGCCGCTGATGTGCGCAATCTCGTCCCCCGGCGCCAGCGCATCGCCATCTTTTAGGTGACAGGTGACGGACAGCCCAGGACCCGCAAGGTGGAAGGCGGCGGTGGCGAGCGGGCTGCCCGCCAGAATTCCTTTGTTGCGCGCAATGAGGCGTGCGTCCGTGGTGGTTCCCGGCGCGATCGTTGCCTGCGAGGTGATGTCGCCCGCCCGCCCGAGATCCTCGAGCAAGGCGGCCTCCACCAGCCGCGCAACGATCAGCGATGGCAATTCCGGCATGAACATCTTGCTCACGCCGCCCCCTGCCGGGCGCTGGCGCGAACCGCTATTGCCTGCGCTTCGGCAAGCGTCAGATAGGTGCGCCGCTGCCAGTGCGGGTCTGTTTCGGGGAAATCACTGCGGTAATGCCCGCCACGACTTTCCTCGCGGATATAGGCTGCCGCGGTGATCAGCTTGGCGGTTGTCAGCATGTTGAGGAGGGGCAGGCTTCGCGTCATGCTCTTGAGGGTGAGGATTTCCCCAAGGGCTTCGCTCAGGCCGGCGCGATGGCGGATGACGCCCACCTTGTTGGTCATGGTGTGGCGCAAACGCTCGATGATCTCGCCATCATTGCCGGTTGAGACCATCTCGACGCCGATGCGCTCGGGCCAGCGGAGCAGGCGCGGCACCTGATGGATCTGGCTGACATCCTCGGCAATCCGGCAGGCAAAAACCACCGATTCGAGCAGCGAATTCGAGGCCAGACGATTGGCGCCGTGCGCGCCGGTCGATGCCACCTCGCCGCACGCCCACAATCCGTCGATGGTGGTGCGCCCATTGGCATCCACCAATACGCCGCCCATGTGATAATGGGCAGCCGGCGCCACCGGGATCGGTTGGGTCGCCGGATCAAGACCGACGCTGGCGCAGGCCGCCGCCACGGTTGGAAAACGTTCAGCAAATTTGCTGCCAATTGCTTTGGTTGCATCGAGAAACGCGCCCCGTCCGCCAGCGTTTTCAGCAAAAACCCCACGCGCGACGATATCGCGTGGCGCCAGCTCGCCATCGGCATGCAGCTTCAGCATGAAGCGCTCGCCGGCGCGGTTGATCAGTAACGCCCCTTCGCCGCGCAGGGCTTCGGTCGCCAGCGGCGCGGGGTCGCGCCCGATATCAATGGCGGTAGGATGAAACTGCACGAATTCGGGGTCAGCAATCATCGCGCCGGCGCGCGCGGCCATGGCGACACCCTGGCCTACCGCCTCGTTGGGGTTGGTTGTTACCGCATAAAGATGGCCAACGCCGCCGGTTGCCAGCACGACAGCGCCGGCTGGAACGGAAATCGGGTTGGCCGCGCCGCCAAACAAGGGGCGGGCGGTGATGCCCTTCACCTGGCGGCCCTCGGTGATCAGGGTTTCGGCAACGAAGCCTTCCAGCACGCGGATGGACGGCGTCTTGCGAACGGCAACCACCAGTGCGTTCATGATCGCGCGCCCCGCCGTGTCGCCCTTGACGCGGACGATGCGGCGCGTTGAATGCGCCGCTTCTTTCGATAGTGACAGCTTGCCTTCAAGGTCGCGGTCGAAGGGAACACCATAGCCGAGCAGATCGTGAATGCGGGCAGGCGCCTCGCGCGCCATCAACAGCGCCATGCGTTCATCGACGATACCCGCGCCCGCCGCGACCGTATCGGCGACATGCGCTTCAGCTGTATCGCCCTCCGAGATGGCGGCAGCGATTCCCCCTTGCGCCCACGCCGATGAAGCGCCATCGCCAAGCGGCGCGGCCGCCAGCACCGTCACCGGACGAGGGCTGAGTTTCAGCGCACAGAACAGCCCGGCAAGCCCGCCACCGACGATGACAATATCATCGGCGCCCGAAAAACTCTGGGTGGGGAACAGATCACTGCCGGCGGCCGGAAGAGGAGAGGTCATTGGAAATCCTTGCAGCCGACAAGTGTGACCTGCCGGCGAGCCGGCAGCAAGCCAACTCCCTTAAGGTCAGCGAACCGCGATCATGCGCTCGATGGGCAGCCGCGCGCGCTCGATGATGGAGGGGTCAACCAGCACCTCGCCGCTCATGTCGAGCAGGCAATCGAGAATTTTCGGCAACGTGATGCGCTTCATGTGCGGGCAAAGATTGCACGGCTTGATGAAGTCGACGCCCGGTGCCTCGGCAGCCACATTGCTTGCCATCGAGCACTCGGTGACCAGCAGAACCCGCCCATGGCCGGCCTTCTTCACCCATTCGATCATATGGGCGGTGGAGCCGGTGAAATCGGCTTCCGCAATGACGTCCGGGGGGCATTCCGGATGGGCAATGATGCGCACATCCGGATCGGCGGCCCGGTAAGCCCTGAGTTCCTCGCCCGTGAAGCGCTCATGCACCTCGCAGGCACCATGCCAGGCAATGATCTCGACACTGGTCTGCGAGGCCACCCATTTCGCGAGATATTTGTCGGGCAGGAAAAGAACGCGCGGCACACCCAGGCTCTCGACGATCTTCACTGCGTTCGACGAGGTGCAGCAGATATCGCTTTCAGCCTTCACATCGGCGCTGGTGTTCACATAGGTGACGACCGGCACGCCCGGATAGGCACGCTTCAGCAACCGCACATCCTCGCCCGTGATGGAGGATGCCAGCGAACACCCCGCCTTCATGTCGGGAATCAGCACAGTCTTCGCGGGGCTGAGGATCTTCGAGGTCTCGGCCATGAAATGAACGCCGCACTGGACGATGACGTCCGCATCGACGCGCGTCGCCTCGCGGGCGAGCTGGAGGCTGTCGCCGACGATATCCGCTACCCCGTGAAAGATTTCCGGCGTCTGGTAGTTATGCGCCAGAATGACGGCGTTGCGCTCCTTTTTCAGGTGATTGATTGCCTCCACATAGGGCGCGAAAACCGGCCATTCGACGGCAGGCACGACGCGCGCCATGCGCCCATAGATATGGGCGGTCCGGTCCGCCATGGCGGGAGTGAATGTGAGGTCCGGGCGCGGCAGTCTGGCAAAAGGGCTGACGCCGCCAACCGGCATTGCCGGGTGCGCGAGCGGGGTGCCAAACTGGAAATTCTGGGTCATCGACATCACCGTACTCCCGTATAAAATTCCTTGATTCCATATAATGCTCAACATGAGCATTATATGGTCGTTTAAAAAGCACAAGTGGGCAAACGAGGCTTGCGCTGCTTATGCTGATTGAGAGCATAATTAACCGAATATCGAACCGGACGCAAGGGGCATCGGCATTTCTCATAGCCGTCATGCGTTGGCAGGGCGGTCACAGGACGAGCAATCGTGATACGAGCGATCAACGAGACATTTCGGCGCCTGGCGCCAGCGGGGAGCGATAAGTCAATGACCAAGCCTGTTTCGTCGAGTGCCAGCTCTCCCGCGCCTTTGCGCTCGCCGCTGCTGATCTTGCTGTGCGGCTGCCTGATCGCCATGGCAACCTTTGGTCCACGCTCGACGATGGGGCTTTTCACCACGCCTATCACATCCGAGCGCGGCTTCTCGCTGGAGCTGTTCTCCTTTGCCATGGCGATCCAGAATCTGCTGTGGGGGCTTGGCCAGCCATTCGCCGGTGCCGTTGCTGACCGGTTCGGTTCGACACGCGTGCTGGCGGTGGGGCTGATCGTCTATGCTGCCGGGCTCGCGATCATGGCCTATGCCAGTGACCCCTGGAGCTTCAACCTGTCGGCCGGCGTCCTCATCGGTTTTGGCCTCTCGGGCTGCTCGTTCAACCTCGTCCTTGCCGCCTTCGGCAAGCTGATGCCAGAGCGCTGGCGTGGTACGGCGATCGGTGCGGGCTCGGCTGCCGGCTCATTCGGGCAGTTTGTCTTTGCGCCGGCCTCCTCGCTCCTCATTCGCTCGGTTGGCTGGTCAAATACGCTGCTGATCTTTGCCGGCCTGATGATCCTTGCCGTGCCGCTGACGCTGGCGTTGTGGACGCCGAGGCTGGCAACGTCACCAACGCCGGGTTCGACAAATCCGCCAGCCGGCGTCGGTGCCTTGTCGCAGCAGACCCTGCGCCAGGCGCTGGCCGAAGCCTTTGGCCACCGCTCCTACGTCCTTCTGGTCATGGGCTTCTTCGTCTGCGGTTTCCATCTCGCCTTCGTCACCATCCACCTGCCGAAATTCCTGATCGAGCAGGGGCTGACGCCTGAAGTCGGCGGCTGGACGCTGGCCCTCATCGGCCTGTTCAACATCGTCGGCTCGCTTGGCTCTGGCATGCTCGGCAATCGTATCCCCAAGCGGTGGCTTCTGTCGGGAATATATCTCGGCCGGGCGATTGCGATTGCCCTCTTTGTCTCTTTCCCCATCACCAACACATCGGCCCTGATGTTTGGTGCCGCTCTCGGCCTTCTTTGGCTCTCCACCATCCCGCCGACATCAGGCCTCATTGCCATCATGTTCGGCACGCGATGGCTTGCCATGCTCTACGGTTTTGCCTTTTTCTCGCATCAGGTGGGCTCGTTCGTCGGCCTGGTGATTGCGGCGTGGACGCGCGAGGTTTACGGCAGCTACGACATCATCTGGTGGCTGGGCGTGCTGCTGGGACTTTTGGCGGCCATCGTCAACATGCCGATCCGCGAAACGCCGGTGGACCGTGCGGCGACGGTGCCGGCCGAATAAGCTGCTTCAAACCGCGCGCGGCCTTGCCAGCACCTGCCGGCTGCTGGCAAGGAAAGAGATGTAAAAGCCACAGACCCGCCAGCCGGAGGATCACCCATGTCGTTTCGCGCCATTGTCATCACCAAGACTGACGCCGGACAGTCCGTTGCACTGACGAACATTGATGACAAGGATCTGATGGAGGGCGACGTCACGGTGCGGGTGACAGCCTCCAGCGTCAATTACAAGGATGGTCTGGCGATCACCGGCAAGGCGCCGGTCGTCCGCCGTTTTCCGATGATCCCGGGCA
>NZ_JAKFWN010000044.1:0-63501 GCF_021731865.1 Raskinella chloraquaticus (SeqCode)
GTGGCGATCACCGTGGTTGAGCGCGATGGCCAGAGCATCTCGCGCAGCGGTGCCTATGATGCGGTGGCGCTGATCCGCGGCCCGGAACGCACGCAGGTGACGCGCAGAAAAGTGCGTTGGGCCGGCCTGTGGGTCAATGGCCCTTCACGCACCTATGTGGGTGCGCCGACCTATTTTGCCGCCATTGCCAATCGGCCCTTTGCCGATATTGCGGGCGATGATCTGCGGGCCGAGCATAACATCGGCCTCGATTTTCTCAGGCTGTCGACACGCGGGCGGCTGCCGGGTGATGTGGACGACAAGGCGTTCCGCGACGCGTTCGTTGCGGCAAAACGCACGGACGGGCTTTATGTCGAGAGCGATCGGGGTGTCACCTTCATCAATGACACGGTGTTGCGCGCCAGTTTTCCGCTGCCGGCGAACACTCCTGTCGGTTCTTACAAAATCGACGTGTTGCTCTTGTCACAGGGCGCGATAGTGGCGCGCGGCGAGGCCTCCATTGACCTCGTCAAGGAAGGGTTCGAGGCCTCCGTTTTCCGCGCCTCTCGCGAGCAACCGCTGCTATACGGGCTGGCATCGGTTGTGCTGGCGATTGCCATGGGCTGGATGGCCGGTATCGTCTTCCGGCGCAATTGAAGTTGAGAGGCTAGCTGGCCACGGCCCGGCGCGTGCGCCCGAGCGCGACCGGATAGATGCTGCCGCCATCGAGCATATAGGCGATCAGTTTTTTCTCGTCGAACAGCCCGGAAAAGGCCTTGTGCCCGAGATCAAGCCCGCCGGCATAGGCGCCGAGCGCCGGCAGGACAGCGCGACGGCCATCACTCGCAACGCAGCGCCGTTTCAGCGTACCGGCACGCGTACGCAGGCGGGCGGCGGGATGGAGATGACCGGCAATCTCGAAGACCGCGCGCCCCGCCATCGGCTCATGGCGCAGTGTGATAGGCCCGAGGGCTGACTGGGTAACGAAATCCCCGCCAACCCCGGCGGGCGGCTGCGGGTCGTGATTGCCGGACACCCACAGCCAGTCACGGCCTGATTGCAGGTGGGCAAGCTGGCGCCGCTCCTCATCGCCAAGCCGGCTCGCGCCCTCGCCATCGTGAAAACTGTCGCCGAGGCAGACAACGCGCCTGGGCATGAGGCGTGTGATCATGCGAGCCAGAACCGCCAGCGTCGCTCCGCTGTCATAGGGCGGCACGAGGCGTCCGTGGCGCGCCAGTGATGAGCCTTTCTCGAGATGGAGATCGGCAACGATCAGCGAGGCTTCGGCAACATCAAACAGCCCGCCTTCCGCCACCACCAGGAACGAGCGCCCGGCAAGCATCGCTGGCAGGTCGCCTCCGGTGATTGCCTCTCGCAGCGGCGCAGGCGACGTCACCTTGTGGCATCCTCGACAAGCCGGGCGGCGGCCTGCCCGAGAACATCAGCGGCGGAGACGCCGGCAACGCTTTCGCGTCCGATATCAAGCAGGATCGGGACGGCCAAAGGCGACACCTGCGGCAGGATTTTAAGCACGATCCGTTCCCTCACCCGGGCCAGCATGTCGCCAAGCCGGCGAATGTCGAGGAGGCCGGTTGCCGCATCCGCGCGCGCGGCCTTCAGGAGGATGTGGTCGGGCTGGTGACTGCGCAGCACATCATAGATGAGGCCGGTTGAAATCGACATCTGCCGCCCCGTCTTTTCTTCCCCGATATGGCGGCGCTCGACCAGGCCCGAAATCATCGCGCAATGATGGAAGGTACGTCGCATCACACTCGATTCGTCAAGCCATGCGTCGAGATCATCCCCCAGCATGTCCTGATCAAAAAGTGTCGACAGCGACAGCCGTCCCGAACTCAGCTTATCGCCGACATCCCCCAGCATCCAGATCGCCAGAGCATAATCGCTGGCAACAAAGCCGAGCGGCCGGGCGCCTGCCCGCTCGAGCCGCCGCGTCAGCAGGACGCCAAGCGTCTGGTGCGCCAGTCGGCCTTCAAACGGATAACAGACGAGATAGTGGCGCGACTGTCTGGGAAAAATTTCGACCAGCAGATCGTCCTGTCCGGGCAGCACCGATTTGTCGCGTTGCAGCCCGAGCCATTCTTGCACTGGTTCTGGCAGGGCGGACCATGTGCCCGGATCGGCAACAAGTTTACGTACGCCGGCGGCAAGCGAGGTCGACAGGGGAAAACGCCCGCCGGCGTAGGTCGGAATTTTCGCATCAGGCGAGGCGCTGCGCGTCACCAGCGCCTCGCCTGCCGCCATGGCTTCGAAACGCAGGATTTCGCCGGCAAAAACAAACGTATCGCCGGCGACCAGCTGCTCGATGAAATATTCCTCGATATTGCCGAGCACCCGCCCGCCACGCGCTACCGACGTGCTAGCCTTGGCACGCCGCGCCAGCCGGCCGACAAGGCGCACCTTGATCGTGTCGCTCTCGATGATCGTGCCGACATTGAGACGATAGAGCTGGGCAAGGCGGGGATGCGTGAGGCGCAAACGCCCGTCAGGGAGTGCTTTGAGCCGGGCAAAGCGCTCATAACTCTTCAGTGCATAGCCACCGGTCGCCACAAAATCGACGAGGCGGTCGAAGTCCTGGCGCGGAAGCGCAGCATAGGGTGCTGCCGTCCGCACCTCCTTGTAGAGATCATCGGGGTGGAAGGGTCCGCCACAGGCAACACCCCAGATGTGCTGGGCCAGAACGTCAAGCCCGCCCTCGCGCGCCGTCGCCGCATCCTGCAAGCCCGCAGCAACAGCCTCCACCGCCGCCCGGCATTCCAGCACCTCGAAGCGGTTCGCCGGCACAAGCAACGCCTTGGATGGCTCGTCCAGCCGGTGATTGGCGCGGCCGATGCGCTGCGCCAGACGCGAGGCGCCCTTGGGCGCGCCGATGTGAATGACCAGATCAATGTCACCCCAGTCGATCCCCAGATCAAGCGTGGAGGTTGCAACGACAGCTTGCAGCCGGCCGGCCGCCATCGCCGCTTCGACGCGACGGCGCTGGCCGACATCGAGCGAGCCATGATGGAGCGCGATCGCCAGACTGTCCTCATTAAGCTCCCAAAGCCCTTGAAAAACCATCTCGGCCTGCGAGCGCGTGTTGACGAAGACAAGCGTCATGCGGTGGGATTTGATGGCGTCATAAACGCCGTCATAGGCCCAGCGCGCGGTATGGCCTGACCAGGGCAGTCGGTTGAGGCTGTGCTCGTGAATGGTGATCTTCGGCGGCGGGCCGCCGGAAAAGCGGAGGATGTCGGCTTGTGGCCGGCCTGACCCGCAACACGAAAGCCAGGCTTGCAAACTTTCCGGATCCGCGACAGTTGCCGAGAGGCCGGCGACCGACACGTGCGGCGCGATGGTGCGCAGCCGTGCCAGATCAAGCGCCAGCAGATCGCCGCGCTTGTTGGGGGCCAGCGCATGCACCTCGTCGAAGATCACGCGTTGCAGATCGGCAAACAGGAGTTGTGCTTCGCGCGATGCCAGCAGGAGCGCGACCTGTTCCGGTGTGGTGAGCAGAATATCCGGCGGATTAATGCGTTGGCGCTGTCGCCGGGCGGCCGGCGTGTCGCCGGTTCGCGTCTCATGGGTGATGGCAAGGTTCATCTCGGCAATCGGCCGCTCAAGATTGCGTGAGACATCGACCGCCAGCGCTTTCAATGGAGAAACATAAAGCGTGTGCAGGCGCTTTGCCCGCTTGGGGCGTTCGGCAAGGTCAACCAGGCTTGGCAGAAACCCGGCAAGCGTCTTGCCGGCGCCGGTTGGTGCGATCAGCAGCGCGTCCCTGTGATGGCGCGCTTTGTCGATCATGGCGAGCTGGTGGGTACGCGGTTCCCAGCCGCGTTCTGCAAACCAGGTTTCAAAGGCTGGCGGCAACAGGGAAAGGGGTTTCGTCTTGCGCACCTGGGTTCAGCTCTTCGCCCACACGCACAGTTCGCCCGGCACGTCGATGCCGCGATCCTGACGTGTAACTGCGGGGCTCGCGGCACGCACCGTGAAGCCCAGATGATGAGCCAGCTGCGCCAGATAGGTCGAGGCGTGGGCAAAGCGATAATCAGCGCCGAGGACCACACCGTCTCCCGCATGTGACTGAACCGTGAACGCAAGGACGCCGCCCGCCGCCAGACGATCGAAGATCGCCTGGAGTGTCGGGTAAAGCTCACCGAGATAGACGAAGACGTCGGCAGCGATCACGAGATCATATCCAGGTTGCAAGGACGACGCGGCGGGCGTTTGCAGGAGCGCTGTGAGATCACCGGCAATCAATTGGCGATAAAGCCCGCTATCGCGTGCCCGGCGCAGCATCCCCGGTGACAGGTCGATGCCATCGATGGCGGCGGCACGATCGGCGAAAGCGCGCGCGCCCAGCCCCGTGCCGCATCCAAGATCAAGCATCGCCGCGAAATGATGCCCGGGCAAGACCGCCTCCACCGCCTCCACCAGCAGGGAAGGCGCCCGGTAATTGAGCGCCCCCACCAGACTGTCCTCAAACCGCGCGGCATAGCCATCAAACAGGGCCTGCACATGGGCCGGCGGCAGATGGTCAGGCGTCTCGCCCCTCAATACCGCCAGGCGGGCGCCCGCACCCAGATGATCGACGGGATCGCTGACAAGTGCAGCACGCAGCGCCGCACACGCTTGTTCGATGTCCCCGCGCTTTGCCAATATCTCGCCCAGTGCGACATGGGCAGCCGCCCAGCCAGGGACAAGGTCGAGCGCCTGATGCAGCAGATCGCCGGCCCCTTGGTCATCGCCGCGCGCCATCAGCGCCAGCGCATAATCATAGCGCCGGTCGGCAAGAAGATTGCCGGACGACGAGTTGGGCGGGTAGACAGGGTTCATTGTGGTCTTGTAACCGATCAGGCGACGACGCCAAGCGCCTCTTGCCAAGCCCCCTCTTGCCAAGCCCCCTCTTGCCAAGCAGCGGGCACAACGCCACAACAGCGATGACAGCAAAGGAATAAGCCATGTCGGGCACGAATGTGAATGGATTTCTGGGTGGCTCGCCTGTCCGCGTCATTGTGCAGCTTGTGGTGCTGTCGCTGATCGTCGGCTTCGTCCTCAGCTATTTTGATTTAACCCCGCTCGACCTTCTCGATGTGATCAAGCGCAATATCATTCGCTTGTGGCGTACCGGCTTTGATGCGCTGGGCGAAATCGGCAACTGGCTCCTCGTCGGTGCTGTCGTTGTGGTGCCGATTTTTCTTGTCACGAGACTGTTTGCCTCGCGTCGCTGATGGCGCCTGACCCGCGCCCGGTCGAGGTCAGCCACCGCCGGGTGCTGGCGCTGGCGATCCCGATGACACTTGCCCATCTGACGACCCCGCTGGTGGGTTTCGTCGATCTCGCGGTGATTGGGCAACTGGGCGAGGCGCGGCTGATTGGCGCGGTGACGATTGGCGCCGTCCTGTTTGATTTTGTCTTCTGGCCCTTTGCCTTCCTGCGTATGGGGACAGCCGGGCTGACCGCGCAGGCGCTGGGAGCGGGCGATAGCGAAAGCCAGCGCATCATTCTGGTTCGTGCCCTGCTGCTCGGCCTCGTTTGCGCCTTTGCCCTGCTGCTCTTGTCGGTGTCGTTGCGCGAGGGTGGGCTTTGGCTCACCGGCGGCAGCCCAGATGTCCAGGAGGCAACCCGCGCCTATTTCTCCATCCGCGTCTGGTCGGCGCCCTTCGTCTTTGCCAATTACACGCTTCTGGGCTGGCTGATCGGCATGGGGCGGACCGGGCTTGGCCTCATCACCCAGATCATACTCAATATCAGCAACGCCGCGGGTGCGGCGCTCCTCACGCTTCATTTTCATTTGGGCGTCGAGGGGCTAGCGCTCGCCGCTGTCCTCAGCGAAATCGTTGGTACGATGGCCTGCGCCTATTTTGTCGTCAGACTGGTTGACCGGCGCCACGCGCTCAACTGGAAAGCCGTTCTGGAGCCCTCCAGCCTCGTCGCCCTGATGGCGATCAACGGCGACATCATGCTGCGCTCGCTGCTGCTCCTGGGCGGGTTTCTGTTCTTTACCCGCCAGGGCGCGGCGCAGGGCGATGTGACGGTGGCGGCAAACGGCTTGCTGATGAACCTGTTCCTGATCGGCGCCTATACGCTCGATGGCTTTGCAACCGCCGCTGAACAGCTTTGCGGCCAGGCGCTTGGCGCCCGCAACCTCGCCGCCTTCCGCGCCGCGACGACCCTGACCCGCTACTGGTCGCTTGGTTACGGTGTCCTCCTCGCTGTTGTTTTCTACCTTGCAGGGCCTGCGGTGATTGCGGCAATGACCGGCAATGAGGAGGTGCGGCTTGCCGCCGAAAGTGTGCTCCCCTTTGCCGCGTTGGCGCCGTTTGCCGGAGCATTGGCTTTCCAGCTCGACGGCGTTTTTATTGGTGCGACCTGGACGGCGGCGATGCGCAACATGATGGTGTTGAGCTTTGTCCTCTATATCGCCACCTTTGCGCTCATCGGCGGATGGCTCGGCAATGCCGGGCTGTGGCTGTCGCTGCTGGTCTTTCTGGGCGCCAGAGGGATCAGCCTGTTGTTTGCCTACCGGCGCGAATTCGCGCGCAGCTTCCACACCCTCGTGTGAAGGCTACATTGGCTCGCTTGCCCATGTCGCTGCCTCACCTCCCACGGCGTCAGCAAGCGTTGTATATCCACCAGCTGACAGGCGCGCCGTCACATGCGCCTTCATCTCGTCAAGAAGCGGCAGACCGCGATAGACAAGCCCGGTGTAGAGCTGGACGAGGCTGGCGCCGGCGCGAATCTTCGTCCAGGCCGCCATGCCGCTATCAACTCCGCCGCAGCCGATCAGGGGGGTCTTGTCGCCAAGCCGCATGCGCGCATGGGCAAGCAGGCGGGTTGAGCGCGCGAACAGCGGGCGACCCGACAGGCCACCGCTCTCGCTGCCAAGCCGGCGCTCGGCAAGGCCAGGGCGCGCAATCGTCGTATTGCTCAGGACGACGCCATCAACCGCGCGCCGGCGGACCACCGCGACGATGCCGTCAAGTTCAGCCTCGCTGATATCAGGCGCGATCTTGAGGAGCACAGGGCGGGCCAGCGCCGCCGTGTGGCGGGCCTCCATGACGCGTGCCATCAGGTCATCAAGGGCTGCCTCAGCCTGCAGATCGCGCAGTCCCGGCGTATTGGGCGAGGAGACGTTGACCGTAAAATAGTCGATCGATGGCGCCAGACGATGCACCAGCCGCACGTAGTCAAGGGTGCGGTCGGTGCTGTCCTTGTTGGCGCCGAGATTAGCACCGATAATACCGCCCTGGCGCTTGAGGCGCGCCAACCGCGCGGCAACTGCCTCCATGCCCTCATTGTTGAAACCAAGGCGGTTGATGAGCGCGCCGTCAGCCGGCAGGCGAAAGACGCGCGGGCGTGGATTGCCGCTCTGCGGGCGTGGCGTGACGCCGCCGATCTCGACATGGCCAAAGCCAAGCGCCAGCAGCGGGCGCGGCACTTCGGCATTCTTGTCAAACCCGGCCGCAACGCCAAAAGGATTGGCGAAGGAAAGGCCGAGGAGCGAAACAGCAAGCCGTGGATCATCCTTGACAGGGCAGGCAAGCGGCAGGGCTTTCAACGCCTCAAGCGACAGGCGATGGGCGGTCTCGGCTTCAAAAAGATGAAGGGCCGGCAAGGAAAGGGACGACATCGCCGAGAGAAAGCGTTTCACCGCACAGCCTCAAGGTCCGGCAACGCATGAGTTCCATCGCTGCGCAGCACCAGCGGCTTCACCCACAGGACGGCTGCCATCGTCAAAGGCGCGTAGAGATGAGGGAACATGTCGCCGCCGCGTGAGGGTTCATAGACGAGCTTGTCGCCCAGCTCATCGGCGTCGACAGCTATCAGCACCAGCCCGTCGAGGCCGGCATAATGGCGCTCCAGCGTCTCGCGCAATTGCGTCGCCGTCGAGAAATGAATGTAGCCGTCGCGCAGATCAACGCCGGCCCCGTTGAAACGCCCCGCGACTTCGGCATTGGCCCATGCGCCAAGCGTCGTGATCTTGAAGATGATGGCCGCGCGCTGCACCCTGTCGCTCCTTTTACCGTGTCGCCTTAGACCTGCCTTCGTCCTGATCGCAAGTCAAAGCTGGTTTGTCGCGCCGAATTCTCTGCCGGGCGGGTCTGGACGGGAGGTGTCAAAGAATTTATTCTCTATGTTCTAAGAAAACTATCCTTTATCACGTAGCCGACGCGAAGCGAGGGCTTGGTAATGATGTTGACGCATGGGCAGGTTTGGGCGGCGCTTGATGCGCTGGCTGATCGTCATCGGCTTTCGGCATCAGGGCTGGCGCGCAAGGCGGGGCTTGACGCCACGACGTTTAACCCCTCGAAACGTGTGTCGATCGACGGGCGCGAGCGCTGGCCGTCAACGGAATCGCTTGCCAAGGTGATGCAGGCAACCGGTACGAGCCTTGAGGAATTCGTCGCCTTTGTCGAAGGCAGTTACGGCGTGCCCACACAACGGCCCTTGCCGCTGATTGGCTTTGCGCAGGCCGGCGCCGGCGGGTTTTTTGACGATGGCGGATTTCCGACAGGGGGTGGCTGGGACGAGATCAACTTTCCAGCCTCCGTCCAGGGCACGGTCTATGCGCTGGAGATCACAGGTGATTCCATGTTGCCGCTCTACCGCGATGGTGATCGCATCATCGTCGCGCCGGGTGAGCCGGTGCGCCGCGGTGACCGGGTCGTGGCCAAGACCAATGCGGGAGAAATCATGGCCAAGATCCTGCTGCGGCGCACCGCCAAGCTGGTCGAGCTTGCCTCCCTCAACCCCAGCCATCCGGTGCGCACGCTGGACGCGCAGGATGTCGAATGGATCGCCCGCATTCTGTGGGCCAGCCAGTAACGCCACCGGCTCGAAGGGTGGCCATCGATCCGCCATGGCTTTCGTCCAGGGCTGTGATCGGCTAAGAGCGCCCCTCCGTCCCATCTCGTCGGTGGATGGAGCGATTAGGGTGGATGTGACGTGTCATCATGAATGTCAGGCAGGCAGGGCTGGACGCCATACGCCCCAACACGCAGATGCGCCTCTTTGCGCGGGCTGACATCGAGCGCCTCGCGTTCTGGCCGCTGCTGATGGCCTTGCTCATTCATCTTGCCTTCTTTCTGCCGCTGCCTTTTCCTGCCGCAAGCCAGCGCACAAGCGTCCCGCCTGCTGAAGCGCTTGACGTCGATGTGATCGACAATAAATCACCCGCAAGCACCGACAAGGCGGAGAAGGACCAGGCCGAGCCGGTGACGCCTCCACCCGGCCCGCCCATCCCCGACGCTGCCCCCACACCCCCTCCGGCACCTGCGGCAGACCCGCCGATCGCGGAAAAAGGACCACCGCCGCCTGATCAGTTTCCTGCTGCCAGTGACAAGCCTGCCGATGCGGGCAAGGCCACGCCTGAAGCGGTCTCCCCGCCACAACCAGACCCCCCGGCGCAAGAACCCGCCAAGGCGGACACGCCGCCGGCGGTGGCGCCTGCGCCGTCTCCTCTTCCTCTGCTGGAAAGCCAGGCGGGCGAAACGCCTGCAGCCGCAGCCCCACAGCCTTTGCCGGCAAAGCCGGTTAAACCGGCGCCGAAAACCGAAGCTGTCAGGCCCGAACCTGTCAGGCCCGCACCACCCAAAGTTGAGCGCAACCAAACCACCGCAAAGCCGCAACCGCCACGCCAGACGGCCGAGCAGCGGCACGAGGACAGCATCTCAACCGTGCCTGCCCCGCAACCATCGAGGCAGCCGCCGGCGCGCTCGCTTCAAGACGACCAGCCCTCGATCGGTTACATCCGCCAGGTGGCGGCGTTTCTCAACAGGGTCAAGACATACCCCGAGAAAGCCCGTGCTGCCGGTCAGCAGGGTGTCGTTGTCGTCCGCTTCACCATCTCGCGGGCCGGACAGGTTGGCTCCATCAATGTCCTGCGCTCGTCCGGCAGCGAGGCGCTGGACGAGGCAGGGCTGGCGCTCGTGCGTCGCGCCGCGCCCTTTCCCCCGCTGCCGGATGATTTTAGCGGTCCGCTGCTGACGTTGACGTTACCGCTCAGCTTTGGCCTGCGCTGACATTATGTCAGCTTGTTTTGGCCAGCGCCCCATCGATCAGCTTGAGGGTGTTGGCAACGCCGTACATGGCAACAAACGTGCCGAAACGCGGCCCCTTCTCCTGCCCGAGCAGGACTTGATAGAGCATGTTGAACCAGTCGAGCTTGACGCCGACCGACCCGTCTTTCTGCGTCGTCGTATAGGGTTCGCGACGGCCGATGTCGTAGATGACGGTCTGGATCGATTCAGGCGTCGCCCCGGCGGGCAAACCGGCAAGCGCCAGGCGCAGATCGCCAAGCGCCGCGCGCTCGGCAGCATCGGGGTGACGGTGCTTTTTCGTCGGCAGAATGAAATCGTGATAATAGCGGATGGCGTAGTCGATTTCGCGCGCCAGTGCCGGATGGCTGTCAGGCGTCACGCCCGGCAGGTAATGGCCGACAAACCCCCACAGGACCTCCGCCTTGTCGGCGTTCGAGGCCGCCACCAGGTTCATCAGCATGCTGAAGCTCACCGGCGATGACGATGACGGCGGCGCCCCGGAATGGATATGCCAGACCGGGTTGCCGAGCTTCTGTTTCGCGTCCTGGCGCGGATAGGCGTCAAGGAATTGCTGATACTCGTCGACATGGCGCGGGATGACGTCGAAAAAGAGCCGCTTGGCGGCTTTTGGTTCGCGGTACATGAACAGCGACAGGCTTTGCGGCGAGGCATAGGACAGCCAGTCGTCGATCGTCAGCCCATTGCCCTTGGACTTCGATATCTTGCGTCCCTCCTCATCGAGAAAGAGCTCGTAATTGAAGCCTTCGGGCGCCCTGCCGCCAAGCGCCTGGCAGATGCGCGAGGACAGCTTCACCGATTCGATGAGGTCCTTGCCGGCCATTTCATAATCAACGCCAAGCGCATACCAGCGCAGCGCCCAGTCGGCTTTCCACTGGCACTTGACCGCGCCGCCCGTCACCGTCGTCGTTACCTCCGCGCCGCTGTCAGGGTCAGTATAGGTGATGGTGCCGGCTTTGACATCACGAGCAATCATCGGCACCTGCAACACGATACCGCTAGTCGGTGAAATCGGCAGGAAAGGCGAGTAGGTTGCCCGCCGCTCCGGGCCGAGCGTCGGCAGGATGATCGCCATCACCTCGTCATAGACCTCAAGAAGCCGCACCAGCGCCTTGTCGAAGGCGCCCGACATGTAGGTATCGGTCGCGCTGAGGAATTCGTAGTCAAAGCCGAAAGCATCAAGAAAGCCCATGAGGCGCGCATTGTTGGCGGCGCCAAATGACGGATGCTCGTTTGAAAACGGGTCAGGAATGCGGCTCAGCGGCTTGCCGAGATAGGCCTCCATCATGTCCCGGTTAGGGACGTTCTCCGGCACCTTGCGCAGGCCGTCCATGTCGTCGGAAAAGCAGATGAGGCGGGTCGCGATCTTGTCGTCGGTCAGGACACGGAAGGCGTGGCGCACCATCGAGGTGCGCGCCACTTCGCCGAATGTGCCGATATGCGGCAGACCGGAGGGACCGTAGCCGGTTTCGAAGATGACACGCTCTTTCGGCTGTTTGGCGAGGCGGGCGATGATCTTTCGCGCTTCCTGGAACGGCCAGGCGGCGCTGTCCTCGGCGGCATTGCGTAGGTCATCGGCAATCAACATTCTCAACTCCACTGCGGGTGGCGGAACCTAGGCCATGTTTCGCAAAAGAAAAATGATTTTCCGAGGGGGGGTCACCTCGCTCGGCTGACGCCACCCCCGGCAAGACATCTGCGGCAAAACGCTACGGCGCGTCTCAATAAAGGCTGATTGGAAACCAGCGCAGATAAATTTCGGAATAGACGCCTCGCTCGGCCAAGCGCAGCAAAGCGTGATCAAATGCCTGGCGCAGCGCACTCGCCCCGTTGTGGAACACGATGGCATAGCCTTCGCCGAAGAACCGGCTTTCATCAAAGGCACCGCCGCGGAAGGTGCAGCAATTGTCCGAAGCGGTGCCGTTAATCCAGAACGACAAGCTGACGGCATCGCCAAATACCGCCTCGACCTCGCCTTTTTTCAACGCGTCCCGTGCCAGCTGGGCCGTCGGGTAGGGCTTGAGGTTTGATTCTTTGTAATAGAAGCCGAGGAAGGCAGCATGGGCCGATCCGGCAATCACGCCGATATTTTTGCCACGAAGCCCTTCGCCATCAGTTGCAAACGCCTCACTGGCGCGGCGAACCACGAAGCGGGCGGGATTGTGCAGATAGACATCGCCGACATCCATGTCGCGCCTGAGCGCCGGCGTCAGCGCCAGCCCGGCGATGGCGGCGTCAGCCTGCTTGTCACGAATAGCCGGCAGGAGCGTGTCGAAGCCGCGCGCCTGGATCGTACAGCGCAGCGTCAGTTCAAGGCAGGCGGCCTGAACAAGTTCGACGTTAAAGCCTGTCAGCTCGTTTTGAGCGTTGAGAAAATTGAAGGGCGGGTGATCCGGCGCGGTAAGAAAGCGCACGGTACCGGTGAAACCCGCGAGATTGGGTCTTTCGATGCGCCGCTGGGGGTCCCAGTAATGAGGGACGGCAAGCGTCGCAGCTTGTTCATCGCCATGAGCCGGGCTCCAGGGTGACAATAGTGGGCCAGCCAGGATGGCGAGCATCGGTAAAAGAAGAAATCTTGTCATTGTCAAACTTCTAGCCGCAAACCCCGGGCGGTGAAACAGGCTCTGGGTGGCGACAGGCGCCATCACGCGAGAGCCGCCTATCGCCGCAACTCCATGGAAATCTCATTGGCAAGAAAATCGACCAGCGCGCCTTGCAGCGGCGCTTTGCTGCGTTTGAGGGCAAGGACGAGCGGCTCGATCATCGGCATCCCATCCGCCTCATCGAGGATCAACAGATCAGGCGGTACCGAACAGCGGGCGATCGGCGCAGCGGCGAGTCCGGCGCGCACCGGCGTCAGCACCCCCGACAGGCTGGGGCTCGAATAGGCAACCTTGTGCGGCAATTGCGCCTTCACGCAGGCATCAAGCGCCAGCTGGCGGGCCAGGCACCCGGGCTGAAAGAGAGCGAGAGGCATCGTCGGTTCGCGCCGCAATATCTCGCGACTGGCGCACACCCAGACGATCGGTTCGCTGCGCAGGACTTCCGAATCGCGATCGTCAGGCCGTTTGGTCACGACCGCCAGATCGATCTTGCTGCGCTCGATAAGCTGGTTGAGCGCTTCGCTGGGCTCGCAGGTAAGCTCGACTTCCGCCTCGGGATAAACCGACGCGAAGCGGTCGAGAACATTCGGCAGCAGCGTATTGAGATAATCGTCAGGAGTGCCAAAGCGGATGCGATGAGGGCCGCCAGCCGCCGCCATCGAGTTCCACAGGCTGTCATTGATCTGCAGAATGCGTCTGGCGTGCGTCAGCAGCACTTCGCCGCGGGCGGTCAACCGTTTGCGCCGGCCGTGCACCTGAAACAGAGCCGCCGGCGCAAACAGCGCTTCCAGCCTGGTCATCTGCATGCTGATCGCCGACGGGGTTCGGCCGATGCGCTGGGCGGCGGCTGAGAAACTCCCCGTCTCTACAATAGCGACAAAGGCTTCCAGCAACAGCGGATCGATCTTGCGCAGGGTGCTCATGATACCAACAGTTCAGATTGATTGAATTCAACATAAATATTATTCAATTGAAAATCAAATAGCAATCCTCTTAATTTATATCGAAACAAGTAGATATTATAATGATACGCGAGCGTAAAACATCAATAAATAAAAATAAGCAAGAGTATACATCATTAATCAGTCAAACGGCAAAGAAGGATCATCGTATGAGCAATCAATTCGCCTTCAAGCAAAACGTCTTCAAGCAATTCGCCAATGGCGATTTCTACCGAGCGAGTTCAAAGAATTTTCCTGTGCTCAAAGGGCTGGCCGTTCAGGCGCTTGAGCTTGAGGCCCATGCGGTGCGCGAACCGCACACCCATCCCAACGCCCACCAGCTCGATTTCTGCGTCAGCGGCGTTGGTCGCGTCGGCATTGTCGGCCCGGAGGGGGAGACGCATTATCTTGATCTCAAGCCCGGTGATATCTCGTTCGTGCCGCAGGGCTATCTCCACTGGATTGAAAACCTCGGGGAAGAACGGCTGAGCTTCCTCGTCGTGCTGTCGCATGAAGAGCCGCAGACCATTGAGTTTTCCGAAATGATGAGCGGCGTGCCGAACGCGACGCTGGCCAAAATGTACAATCTTCCCGAGCGCGTCTTTGCCGCCATCCCCGAGAAAACCGTCATCATCGGCGGCCCCAAGGCAGACCCGCGCGACCGCATCATGACGGCGGCCGAGTAATAGAGCGCACATGGCTGAACCCGCCCCGCCCCCGTCGCTCGCGGCGGTCATCATGTGCCTCACCAACCCGGACGGTATCGTCCGGGTTGAACTTTTGGCACTGGCAGCAGGGCAACGGTTCGGCTGATGGCGTGGCGGGAATCCCTTCTGCTGATCTTCGTTACCTTTGTGTGGGGCTTGAATTTCGTCGTCATCAAGCTGGGGCTGAGCGATCTCCCGCCACTGCTGTTTCTGGCCCTGCGCTTTTTTGTTTGCGCCCTGCCGGTTCTCTTTGGCGTCAGGCGTCCGGCCATCGGCCTGGGTCAAATCGTGCTTCTCGGGGGCGTGTTTGGCATCGGCGTGTTCGGCTGCCTGTTTCTTGGCATCTATTTTGGCCTGCCGGCCGGTATCGCTGCGGTTGCCATGCAGTCGCAGGTGTTTTTCACGATCATGATTGCCGTCACGTTTCTCGCCGAGCGTATCACGCGCACCGGTTGCGTTGCTGTTGCTTGCGGGTTCCTTGGGATGGCCTTGTTGCTGGCAGACGGGCTCCAGGCATCGACGGCGCTCGGCATGGCTTGCATTCTTGCCGGTGCCGTTTGTTGGGGTGTTTTCAACAACCTCCTCAAAATGCACAAGGACATACCCATGTTCGATATTCTGACATGGATCAGCCTCGTCCCGGTTGTTCCCTTTCTGCTGGCGTCATGTCTGTTTGAAAATCCCGTCGCCGCGCTGACGACGCACATCAACACGAATTCGGTTCTTTCGGTTCTGTATACGTCGATAATATCGACATTATTTGCATACTATATATGGGGATCATTAATACAGAAGCGAGGATCACTCTATATAGCACCGTTTGCATTACTTATACCAGTTTTTGGCGTTATTTTATCGTACATTGTATTTGGAGAACAAATAGATAATACGGAATTAATAGGAATAATATTTATTGTATGTGGTTTGATTATCATGAATATAGGCAATTTCTTACACGCGAACGTCAATTTAAAATCGGCAGAAAATTTACGAAATACTGTGCGCGGTTTCAGAAGATAACGGGAACCGCATTGACAGATCATTCAATCGATCAAATTGCCGGTGTTACGGGCGCGGCATGGTCGCAAGGGTCAACGGACGCGCCGGGCAGGACCGGCCTTGGCGAACAGCCAGGCGCCGCCTACCTCGCTTATCCAGCTTATCCGGCTGATCTGGCGTTTCTGGTCGATATCGGCGTGTCGGCCAGCGAGCTGAACGCCGCCATGGCGCGGGCCGAAGAACTCGGTGTGAGCGCCCACGACATTCTCATCAGCGTCAACGGGCGCACGCAGAGAGCCTATCTGCGTGCCCTTGCCCGTGCGCTTGGCTTGCCCTTCATCGATCCGCGCAATGCCGCCATCAGCAATGATGCCTTCAGCGCGCGCGCCCTGTCATCACCTCTGGCAACGCGCATCCTGCCCGTCGACCATCATGGCCAACGTTACTACGCGCTGATGCCGCATGGCCGCGATGTGGAGCGCCTCTTCACGCTCGTCGCAGGGCCCGATGCGCCGGCCCGCCTGGCGATTGCCTGTCCGAACGATGGCCGGGAGGCGATGATTGCTCAGGCTGGCGACCGGCTGCTTGCCACGCACATCACTCCCTTGTTGACAGAGCGCCCCGATTTGAGCGCGCACGATACACCGCGCCGTGCCCGGCGGTCGTTCGTGCTGTCGTTCCTCGCCGTCGCGGCGATGTTGATCGCCGTTGCCGAGGGATATCTCCCTCTGTTCCTGCCGGTAGCGGTCGCGACGATCGCGCTTGCCATCGTGTTCGGGATTGCCCTGGGCTTGCGTTGCGCCTTCATGCTGAAGGCTGACCAGGAAGCAGCGCCGCGCCTTCCCGAGAATAAGCTGCCGACCTATTCAGTGCTCGTGCCGGTCTATCGCGAGGCGCGGATCATCCCGCAATTGCTGGCAGCGCTGGGGCAGATTGATTACCCGGCGCCGTTCATCGAATTCCTGCTGCTGCTGGAGGAAGATGATGAGGAGACGCGAGAGGCGATCGCGGCGGTCGATGGTGATCGCCGCTACGCCGTGCTCAAGGTTCCGTCGGGCTTGCCGCGAACCAAGCCGCGCGCCTTGCAGCTTGGGCTGGCTTTCGCTCGTGGTGAGCTGGTGACGATTTTTGATGCCGAGGACATTCCTGCCCCTGACCAGTTACGCTGCGCCGCCGCGGCTTTCGCTGGCGGAGGGCCACGTCTTGCGTGTGTCCAGGCGCCCCTTGCCATCGACAATGCCGATGCATCATGGCTTGCGCGCCAGTTCGCGCTTGAATATGCGGCTTTGTTTCGAGTCGTCATTCCCGGACTTGCCAGCCTTGACATGCCCGTCATGCTGGGTGGCACCTCCAATCACTTCCGCACCAGCGCACTCCGCCACGTCATGGGCTGGGATCCGTGGAATGTCACCGAAGATGCCGATCTTGGGATCCGTCTGGCACGCTTTGGTTATTCGATCGGCGCTGTGGCAAGCCAGACGCAGGAAGAAGCGCCCGCGCGCTTCACTTCTTGGTTCTCCCAGCGCCGCCGCTGGCTGAAAGGCTGGATGCAGACGGCGCTTGTCCATCTGTCGCACCCGCTGCGGCTGGCGCGCGATCTGTCATGGCGCGGTTCGATCGCCCTCGCCGGCACGCTTGTCGCGACGCTCGCCGCCGCGCTGATCTACCCGCTGTCGTGTTTTGGCATGATGATCCTGCTTGCGACCATCACGTCGCTCGACAGCCCGAACAGCCCGCTGCTGATGGCGTCCGCCATCATCCTGTTTGTCGCCGGCCATGGCGTGGCCATCCTCATGATCGCCATCGGCGCCAGACGAAGCGGTATCAGGCTGCGCCTGATCGATGTCGTGAGCCTGCCGGCCTATTGGGTGCTGGTTTCGCTTGCCGCCTGGATTGCGGTGGTTGATCTGGCAAGGTCGCCCTTTTACTGGGCCAAGACCGACCATGTTGGCCGCCAGAAGGACAACAGCTGAGCCGCCTACAGCAGCGTCAGCAGCAGCGCCATTGCCTTGTCGGGCGCCTTTTCAATATCGATGAGCGCGACAAACGCGCTTTTTTTATCGAGCACATAGATCGCCGCCGTGTGGTCCATGGAGTAGCTGTCGGGCGTATCGCCGACCTTGCGATAGAAGGCGCGCCACGATCTGGCAAAGGCTGCCACCGCCTGGCTCGACCCCGTGAGGCCGATGAAATCATCGCTGAAGCCGGACAGATATCCCTTCAGCAGGTGCGGCGTATCACGTTCAGGATCAACGCTCGCGAACACCACGTTGAGACGCTTGCCCTGCGGCCCCATCCGGGCGACGAACTGCGCCATCTCGTAGAGCCGCGTCGGGCAGATGTCGGGGCAATGGGTGTAGCCAAAAAACAGCAGCGTCGGCTTGCCGGCAAGGATGGTCTGGTCAACCGCCCGGCCATTCTGGTCGATGAGCGAAAACGGGCCGCCGAGATTTGCCGCCTGCTGCTGGTTTCTGCCGGATGTGAGTGTCCACGACAGCGCCGCAAGCCCTCCGGCCAGAATGAGCAGCGACAACAGAAAGACGAGGCGATTGGCAGTGAGTTTCACGTTGGCGGTCTCTTTCACAGACAGGCGGCGACGCCGGCAAGCAGGATATCGACGAAGACGCGCGGCCCCTCAACCGCCCACAGCACCAGCGCGCCGGCAACCGCAGCGCTGATGCCACCGGCCAGGCAGATAATTGCCAGCCGATGCGGGCGGGTGGCGGGTGGCGGGGTGGCATCGGCCATCGCGATTGTCATGCCGTCGCTCATCGTGATGTCTTTCCGCAGTGGTGGTGAGAGCGCAGAATAATTCCGCATCATAGGCTTGTTCGCCCGGTGGCGACAGCCCCTGAGAGCACATCATATTGCCCTTGTGCGCAAGCATGGCTACAAGAACCTCTGCGCGGGCGTAGTTCAATGGTAGAACGGCAGCTTCCCAAGCTGCATACGAGGGTTCGATTCCCTTCGCCCGCTCCAATCGACGCATTTATTTTCCATTTTGTTCGGATTGCCACGAAAATGTGATCAATTGTCGGGGAGTAAATGTCACACTTGGCGGTGCTCGTGATTTCCCTGCGTTGACAGCGCCTTTTCCATCGGCGACCGATAAGCGATGATGAACGCACCCATGCCACGCCAGACAGCCTCGCTACATCCTGGCAAATTCACCGATCCGCGCCGCACCCTGAAGGGCGAGGAGCGCGCCAGTGTTGCTCTCCACCGCCTGGAGACGCTGTGGTTCAACACCGGCACGCTGTGCAATATCACCTGCGTTAACTGCTATATCGAGAGTTCGCCAAAAAACGACCGGCTGGCCTATCTGACCATTGCCGATGTCGCGCATTTTCTTGACGAAATCACCCGAGAGGGCCTGCCAACCCGCCATATCGGTTTCACCGGCGGCGAGCCCTTCATGAACCCTGATATGGGGGCGATCCTCGATTTGGCGTTGTCGCGGGGCTTCGAAGTGCTGGTGCTGACGAATGCCATGCAGCCGATGCAAAGACCATCTGTGCGCCAGCAGCTCGCCGCATTGATCGCCACCTACGGCGCCAGCCTGTCTCTGCGCGTCAGTGTTGATCACTATACACCTGCACTTCATGACAGCGAGCGCAGCGTCGGTTCGTTTGAACGGACCCTTGAAGGCATAGGCTGGCTCGTCGGGCAGGGCGCTGATCTGGCGATTGCCGGGCGTACCTGCTGGTCCGAAAATGACGACGAATTGCGCGCTGGCTACCGCGCGCTCTTCGCCGAGCGTGGCTGGCCGCTTGATGCGGGCGATCCGGCCCGCCTCGTCCTTTTCCCCGAGATGGACGAGCGCGTCGATGTTCCTGAGATCACGACCGCCTGCTGGTCGCTTCTTAATGTCGACCCGGCAAGCCTGATGTGCGCGTCCTCGCGCATGGTGGTGAAGCGCAAAGGCGCCTCAGCGGCCACCGTCCTGCCATGCACGCTGCTGCCCTATGATGAGCGCTTCGACATGGGTCCAACGCTGGCTGCGGCAGCCACGGCCGATGGCGGCATGTTCGATGAAGGGGCTGTTCGTCTCAATCATCCCCATTGCGCTAAATTCTGCGTGCTTGGCGGCGGCAGCTGCCAGAGTTGACACCTCACGAGCCGCGCCGGGCGCGGATGGCGTCAAGCTCGGGATCGCGGACGCAAAGGCGGTGACCGGCTTCAAGGCACAGCAGCACCCGGCGTGACTGGGCAAAACTCTCCACCAGCCAGTAGCCCACGATCAGCAACCCCAGAACGGCAAGACCGGCGCCAAGGTTCTGGCGCATGCGCCGCCTGTCCTCGCGCTCCATCGCCGCGCGGACCCAGGCAGGGCGCGGTGGCAGGGGCTGCGATGGGGGGGTATCGCTCAAACCTCTCTCCGTTTGCGCCGCCAACACGGCTGGAGCATGCTCTCGAAAACAACAAGACAAGAGAGAATTGCAAGTCCGCGTCAATTAGAGCAAAATCCGATCAAGTTGGAACGGATTTTTGCTCTAGATTATTGCTTTCGCATCATCTTTTTCCGCCAGCCGGTATCCACCTGGCGGGATGATGCTCTAGGTGTGATCGGGAGGCTGACGAAAATGTTTGGATAATTTAAGGCCCTGCCCCTGGTAATTCGAGCCTTCGCCTTCACCGTAAAGCCGGGCCGGGCGCTCGCTCATCCGCTCATAGACGAGCCGGCCGACAATCTGCCCATCCTCGACGATAAAGGGGATTTCATGGGAGCGCACTTCCAGAACCGCCCGCGCGCCCGCGCCGCCAGCCGCAGCATGGCCGAAGCCGGGGTCGAAAAATCCGGCGTAATGGACACGAAACTCTCCCACAAGCGGATCAAACGCCACCATCTCGGCCGCATGGTCGGGCGGCACATGGACGGCTTCCTTTGATGCGAGAATATAAAATTCCGATGGATCCAGCACCAGCGAGCCGCTGCCGCGCGCGTAAAGCGGCTCCCAGAAATCATCGATATCGAGCGCAGCGCGGCGATCAACATCGACAAGCCCCGCATGCTTCTTGGCCCGGTAGCCGATGAGCCGTTCCTTGCCGCGCCCCGACAGATCAATCGATACCGCCACCGAACTCGCCAGAAGAGCTTCCTCGCTGTCAACGAGGCGCTCGGCCTGATGCAGTGCCGCAAGGTCGCCATCGCGCACGCGCGGATCGCCAATGCGGAAACGGATCTGCGACAGCCGCGAACCGGCGCGCACCAGAATGGGGAAGGTCGACGGACTGATTTCAGCGTAAAGCGGTCCGTGATAGCCAGCCGCAATCTTGTCGAACAGCACCGCATGATCGCTGATGACACGGGTGAAAATATCCAGGCGCCCGGTGGAACTTTTTGGGTTGGTCGAGGCGGCGATCGCCGACGGCAGTGCCAGGCTTTCCATCAGCGGCACGATATAGACGCAGCCGGTTTCGAGTACCGCCCCCTCGCTGATATCGAACGCATGCAGCACCACTTCTTCAAGCCGCTGCGACACTGCCAGCCGGCGCCCCGGCAGGAAGCTCGCCCGCACCCGGTAGGCGCGCGCGCCCAGTCTGAGATCAAGGCTCGCTGGCTGGATCTGATCGTCATCGAGGGGCCGCGTGGTGCTGATGTCGCCGCGCGCGACCATGGCGGCGATCGCCTGGCAGGGTAGAATACCGGAGATTGGCAAAGGTGTGAGGGTGGTCGCAGGGCGTGATGTCATCCCTGCCATCTAGCCCATGGCTTGGTTGACGCCAAGCCGTGTTCGCGATAGGCAGTTTTTCGCGTGGCGATTTGGGCCGGCCGGCTTGCGACCACGCTATTGACTGCTCGCTAAAAGGCCGGGATGCGCGATAAACGCGCCACCGGTCATTTGCGAGCCCCTGTGAAAGGCTTGCACATGACGATCACTCCCCGCCGCCTTGATATTCGCTCGCTTCATCCTCAGTCGCGCGCCGTCCATGCCGGCACCGAGCGTTCGCAATTTGGCGAGACGTCCGAAGCACTCTTCCTGACGCAGGGCTACGTCTATCCCGATGCGGCGACCTGCGCTGCCCGCTTTGAAGGGAATGATCCCGGCTATATCTATTCGCGCTTTTCGAACCCCACCGTTTCAATGCTGGAAAAGCGCATCGCCGCCCTTGAGGGCGCGGAATCGGCGCGCGCGACCGCGACCGGCATGGCAGCGGTGACCACCGCTCTGATGGGGCTGGTTGGCGCCGGCGATCACGTTGTGTCAGCGTCCAGGCTCTTTGGTTCCTGCCGCTATGTGGTGGAGGAATTCCTGCCGCGCTTCGGCGTTGCCTCAACGCTGGTCGAGGGGGCGGATCTTGATGTCTGGCGCCGGGCGCTGCGCCCCAACACAAAAGCCTTCTTTCTTGAAAGCCCGACCAATCCGACGCTCGATGTTTATGATATTGCGGCAATCGCTGCGATTGCCCGTGAAGCTGGCATCAAATTCATCGTCGACAATGTGTTTGCGACCCCTCTGCTGCAATCCCCCTTGCAGCTTGGCGCCGACGTGGTGGTCTATTCAGCCACCAAGCATATCGACGGACAGGGGCGTTGCCTTGGTGGCCTCATCGTCACCAGCGACAAGATCATTCAGGATCATTATCACACCATCCTGCGCCAGACCGGCCCGGCAATCAGCCCCTTCAATGCGTGGGTGATGCTGAAGGGGCTCGAGACGCTGAGTGTGCGCGTCGAACGCCAGACAGCCAACGCAACCGAGCTTGCCGACCGGCTTGCCTCCCATGACAAGCTCAAACGTATCCTTTATCCCTACCGCGCCGATCACCCGCAATATGAACTGGCCCGCCGGCAGATGCGGGCGGGCGGGACGCTGGTCGGCCTTGAGCTGAAGGGCGGGCGGGCGGACGCGTTCCGCTTCCTTGATGCGCTCAATCTCATCGCCATTTCCAACAATCTTGGTGACGCCAAGAGCCTGATCACGCATCCCTCCACCACCACCCATCAGCGCTTCAGCCCGCAGGCGCGGCAGGAAATGGGGATTTCCGAGGCCTATGTGCGCCTGTCGGTTGGCCTGGAGCATGTCGACGACCTTTTTGCCGACATTGACGGCGCTCTGGGGGCTGCCTAGGGTCAGGCCTCATTAATTTGGGCGAAACGGTGGGAGGGACATGGCGCGAGGTTGAGGAGCAAGCCTGCAGGAAGTCGTCTGACGTTCAAAGGCTTGCGACATAAAGATCGCGTCATGTCACCCCATCCGAAGGACAAGGCACGAATGGCAAACTGGTTCGTCGACGCCCTCAACCATACCAAAGGGTATGCTTTTCGGGCTTCTCCTGCCATTTTATCCATTCGTGCCATGCCGTTTTGCCTAAATTAATGGGTCCTGACCCTAAAGCTTGGCGCGGAGATCCTGCCATGAATTATCGCCGCCAGACGCGCACCATCGAAATATCGGTCGAGCCGCAATTTCTTGCCGAGCAATCCTCGCCCGATGAGGGTGTTTTCTTCTGGGCCTACACCATCGATATCCGCAATCACGGTGCTGAAACGGTGCGGTTGCGCTCGCGCTACTGGAAGATCACGGATGCCAATGGGCGGGTGCAGGAAGTTCATGGGCGCGGTGTTGTCGGCGAGCAGCCGGTTCTGGGCAGCGGCGGGCACTTCCAGTACACCTCCGGTTGCCCGCTGAGCACGCCCTCGGGCATCATGGTCGGCGCCTACACCATGGAAGGGTCCGATGGCGAAACATTCGATGTTGATATTCCGGCTTTCTCGCTCGACAGCCCGCATATGCGCCGCGTCCTGAACTGACGGCGCATGGCCGAATTTCTCTCCAGCGAAGCTATTCTCGCCCGCCTCGTGTCGTTTGATACGGTCTCGTCGAAATCCAATCTTGATCTCATCGCCTGGGTTGACTCCTATCTGGGGAGCCACGGCATCCGCTCGCAGCGCATTACCGATCCCCTGGCGGCGAAAGCGAGCCTCTTTGCCACCATCGGCCCTGAGGGAGCCGGCGGCATCTGCCTGTCCGGCCACAGTGATGTGGTGCCGGTGGAAGGGCAGGCTTGGACCAGCGATCCCTTCACGCTGACGAGGAGGGGCGACAAGCTGTTTGGCCGCGGCAGCGCCGACATGAAGGGTTATATCGCAGTCTGTCTGGCAAAGATGGTGGCGAACAAGGCGACCGCCCTCACCACACCCGTCCATCTGGTGATCTCTTACGACGAGGAGACGACCTGCGAGGGCATCCTGCCGACGATTGCCCGCTTCGGCCATGATCTGCCCAAACCGCGCGCGGTTCTGGTTGGCGAACCAAGCCTGATGAAAGTCGCCAACGGTCATAAATCGGCGGTTGGTTATTTCACCTGTTTCAAGGGACGTGAAGCGCATTCATCGAAACCCTCGGATGGCGCCAACACCATTGTGGCCGGCGCCATGCTGGTGGCGGAAATCGAGCGGCTGGCAGCACAGTTTCGTGAGCGCGCTGATGCCACGAGCCCCTTCGATCCCCCTTTCACCACGCTCCATGTCGGTGTCTTCAAAGGCGGGGTCGCGCGCAATATCGTCCCCCTGGACACGATGGTGAACTGGGAAATACGGGCGTTGCCCGGCCTTGACATGCAGGCGGTCGTCGACAGCCTTTGCACCCATGCCAACCGTGTCATCCTGCCCTATCTCACGGCAACCGCCCCTGAATCAGCCATCACCCATGAGCGTCAGTTCTGGCTCAACGGTCTGGCGCCGGAAAAGGACTCGTTTGCCGAAGCTCTGGCGCTGCGCTGCAGCGGCGGCAACCACACCATCGTCGTGCCCTACGGCTCCGAGGCCGGGCAGTTCCAGGCAGCCGGCATCTCCACCATCATCTGCGGCCCCGGCGATATCGCCCAGGCGCACAAGCCGGATGAATGGATCGCGGTCAGCGAATTGCGCACTTGCGAGGCCTTCCTTGATCGCCTCTTCGAAGGCTGCCGCGCCGGCCTGTAATCTCAACCCGGTTTTCGATCTAGTCGACCACTTCCTCGGCGACGAAATCATAGGCGCGCGAACAAAATTCGCAGGTCACGTTGACACGGCCATTGTTGACGAGGCTGGCGCGCTCCTCGGCATCGAAGCTCTTGAGCACGCCGACGATGCGTTTCTGCGAACAGCGGCAGAAATCGCGGATCGCCTGCGCCTCGAAAACCCGCACGCCCTCTTCGTGAAAGAGACGGTAGAGCAGGGTTTCCGGCGATACCATCGGGTCGACCAGCTCATCGACGCTGATCGTCTCGACCAGCGCCTGGGCGGTCAGCCAAGCTTGATCGTCGCGATGGACGGGCGCCACGAAATCGGAGGGCGCATCGCCCGGCGGCAGATCGGCCATGCGCCGCCGCTCCGGACTTTCGGGCAGGAACTGCACCAGAAATCCGGTCGCCCGCCAGCCTGCCTGCATGGTGCCGTTGACCGGCGTGAAACTTTCAGCGACCGCCAGCTTGACGAGCGAGGGGATCTGTTCGGAGCGCAGGAAATAGGTGCTGGCCGCCTCCTCAAGGCTGGCGCCATCAAGCTCGACGATGCCCTGGTAGCGGTTTTTCATATCCGCGCCCTGATCGAGCGTCATCGCAAGATAGCCGCTGCCGAGGAGCTCCGGAGCGCTGATGCGTCCGGCTGATTGCGCTTGCGCCAGGCGTCCCTTGTCAAAGCTTGCGCAGGCGCGGATGCCGTCAGGGGCTTCGAAATCAGCAACCAGCATGCCGACCGGGCCATCGCCCTTGGTCTGCAGCACCATGCGGCCATCGAATTTGAGCGCGCTTCCCAGAAGCGTCGCCAGCGCTACCGCTTCGGCAAGCAATCGGGCAACGGGGCGCGGATAATCATGACGCGACAGGATGAGGTCGAGCACCGGGCCGAGCCTGACGATGCGCCCGCGCACGTCAAGGCTGTCCACCTGAAAGGGCAGAACACTATCATCGCGCACCGCGCGCGCCGGACGTGACGGCGCCTCGCTCACTCCTGCATGCCTCCCAGACACCAGGCAAGAATACCCTTCTGCGCATGCAGACGGTTCTCCGCCTCGTCGAACACCACCGAATTGGCGCCGTCGATGACGTCATCCGTCACTTCCTCGCCGCGGTGCGCCGGCAGGCAATGCATGAAGATGGCATCGCGCTTGGCGCGCGCCATCAGGCGCTTGTTGACCTGATAGCGCTTGAGGAGGTTGTGCCGGCGTTCCGCCTCGACATCGCCCATCGACACCCACGTGTCGGTGACGACACAGTCGACCCCGTCAACCGCCTGTTCGGGGTCCGTCGTGAAGGTGACATTGGCGCCTGCGCTGTGCGCCCATTCGATAACATCCTGACGCGGCGCCAGTTCAGGCGGCGCCGCCACCCTCAGTTCAAAGTCAAAGCGCGCGGCGGCATGCACCCAGGAAGCCAGAACATTATTGCCATCGCCCGACCACGCCACCTTGCGCCCGGCAATCGGCCCGCGATGCTCCTCGAACGTCATCACGTCCGCCATCACCTGGCAGGGATGCGAGCGCCGTGTCAGACCGTTGATGACCGGTACCGTCGCATTGGCCGCCAGCTCTTCGAGCACACCATGGTCAAGAATGCGGATCATGATGGCATCGACATAGCGCGACAGCACGCGCGCGGTGTCGGCAATCGTCTCGCCACGCCCCAATTGCATTTCGGCTGCCGTCAGCACCATCGTCTCGCCGCCAAGCTGGCGCATCGCCACGTCAAAGGATACGCGGGTACGCGTGGACGGGCGCTCGAAAATCATCGCCAGCATCTTGCCGGCAAGCGGTTTGTCCTGCGGTTTGCCGGCCTCGCGTGATGCCTTGGTCGCGCGGCTCCACTCGATCATGTGACGCAATTCCTTGCCCGACATGTCGCGCAGATCGAGAAAATGCTTCACCGCCGACACGGTTTTGCGCGCGCCGGAGCGCCGGGCCGAACTCAATGTCGACACGCCGTTTCTGCTCATGCCGCTTCCCCTTTTGTACTCGAAGCACGCGCCGTCTCGAATTCGCGGCAGGCATTTTCCAGGCTGACAAGGGCTTCATCGACGTCGCCGCGCGTGATTACCAGCGGCGGCAGGAGGCGCACCGTGTTGTCGCCGGCGCCAACCGTCAGCAGATGCTGCTTGCGCAGGGCCTGCACCACGTCGCCAACCGGCGGGATGACCTTGAGGCCCATCATCAGCCCTTCGCCACGCACGGCCTCGATCACCTGCGGATGGCGATCCTTCAGCGCCGCCAGCTTCTGCTTGGCATAGCCCGCAACATCGTTCACATGGTCGAGGAAGCCCGGCGCCAGCACCACATCAAGCACCGCATTGCCCACCGCGCAGGCCAGCGGATTGCCGCCAAACGTCGTGCCATGCGTGCCGGCCGTCATGCCGATGCCAGCCTCTTTGGTTGAAAGACAGGCACCGATGGGAAAGCCACCGCCGATGCCCTTGGCAATCGCCATGATATCGGGTGTGACATTGGCCCATTCATGCGCAAACAGCTTGCCGGTGCGGCCAACGCCCGTCTGCACCTCGTCGAAGATCAGCAGAAGGCCATGCTCGTCGCACAGGGCACGCAAGCCCCGCAGACATTGCGGCGGCACCGGGCGAATGCCGCCCTCGCCCTGCAGGGGTTCGATGAGGATGCCGGCAGTGTGCGGGCCGATGGCGGCCCTCACCGCCTCATGATCAGCGAAGGGGACCTGGTCAAAGCCATCGACCTTGGGTCCGAAACCCTCAAGATATTTGGCCTGTCCGCCCGCCGCAATCGTTGCCAGGGTGCGGCCATGAAAAGCCCCTTCAAAGGTGATCAGGCGATAGCGCTCGGGCGCTCCCTTGGCCGCATGATATTTGCGCGCCATCTTGATCGAGGCTTCAAGCGCCTCGGCGCCTGAATTGGTGAAGAAGGCATAATCAGCGAATGTCGCCTCGACGAGGCGGGCGCCCAGCTTTTCCTGTTCAGGAATGCGATACATGTTTGACACATGCCACAGCGTCTCGGCCTGCGCCTTGAGTGCCGCGACCAGATGCGGATGGCAATGTCCGAGCGAATTGACGGCAATGCCGGCGGCAAAATCAAGATAGGATGTGCCATCGGCGGTGAACAGGCGCGCGCCCTCACCTCGGGCAAATGCAAGCTCCGAACGGGCGAAGGCAGGCAGAAGCGGCGATGGCGTGGTCATGGGCGCATCCTTTCGGGCCGTTGGTCGTGAGCTTGGCTGGACTGACAAGCAGAGGGCTGCGGTACAAAAAAGCGAAAGCCGCCCACCGGCGGCCTGAGAGCATGAATTCTATTGAATCTTGAACTTATGTCAACTTTACGAAGGGTGAGGAAGGTTTCGTACGCGGACTCAACTTTGCCACACATCTGGGGATAACACGCTGACGGGGCCTGGCGCGCTTGCGCGTCAGATTCAGCCTGTAGTAGGTACGTAACTGCGGGCCACGACATATCGTGGTGGCGCAGTAATACAGCTTAACAGTCAAGGCGTGCGGAGCCGATTGCTACAGCAATAAGGCGAGCGCTGAGGGATTCCGTCCACGGACTGGCGGGGGGCATGATATGAACTGGACCGATGAACGCGTTGAATTGTTAAAGAAACTATGGACGGAAGACGGTTTGACCGCCACCCAGATCGCGCAGCAATTGGGTGGCATCACGCGTAATGCCGTGATCGGCAAAGTCCATCGGCTCGGCCTGTCGGGTCGGGCAAAGTCGGCAAGTCAGGCGCCACGCGCCGCCCGTCCGAAGCAGAAATCGACGGGTCATGTCCAGCGCACAGTGTCGTCCCGCCCCATCAGTTTTGGCGCCACCGCGCTCAAAATCGAGACCGAGGCCCAGATCGATGTCATTGCCCAGCCGGCGGTGATGATTCCTTTTCCCGCGCCAACGAACGACAAGATCGACATCACGCAACTCGGGTTTCGTACCTGCCGCTGGCCGATCGGTGATCCGGTCGCGACCGATTTCGGCTTCTGCGGCGCGGATAGCTCCAACGAAAAGCCTTACTGCCCCTATCATTGCGCGGTTGCCTATCAACCGTCCAATGAGCGCCGCCGCCAGGCGCAGCGCGATGTCCGCGCCAGGGTGTGAACGAGCCACCTTCGGCCGCAGAAAACGTCAGCCCGAGGCGCCGTCAGCCTCAGGCTGCAGCGCCGCGGCTGCTGAATTGATCATTGAATGAATAGCCAGCGCCCCGCACGGTGCGGATGGGGTCCATCATCTTTCCGCGATTGACGGCCTTGCGCAGGCGTCCGACATGAACATCGACAGTGCGCTCATCGACGTAGACGTCATGGCCCCATACACCGTCGAGCAATTGCATGCGCGAGAACACCCGCCCGGGCGATTGCATGAGAAATTCGAGCAGGCGGAATTCCGTCGGACCAAGATGGATCTCATGCCCGGCGCGTCGCACCCGGTGTGTCTCGCGATCAAGCTCGATATCGCCGGCACGCAGCTGGTTGGCCACCAGTTCAGGGCGGGAGCGGCGCAGGAGTGTACGCACGCGGGCCATCAGTTCGGGTATTGAAAACGGCTTGACGACATAATCATCAGCGCCCAGCGAGAGACCACGCACGCGCTCGCCCTCTTCCCCGCGCGCCGTCAGCAGAATGATCGGCAGACGTTCCGTTTCGCTCCGCGCCCTCAGCCGCCGGCACAGTTCAATGCCGCTGAGGCCCGGCAGCATCCAGTCGAGCAACACCAGATCCGGCTGATGCTCCCTGAGGCGCGTCTCGGCGTCGTCACCGCGCGCAACAGCATCAACCTTGTAGCCTTCCGCTTCCAGATTATAGCGCAGCAGCAAGGTCAGCGGCTCGTCGTCTTCGACAATCATCACCCGCGTATGCATGACCATGGTGGACCTACTGGGCGGCGGTGGGGATGCTGGATGTGTAGAGCGAATCATCACCTTTCGGCCGGTCTTCCGACAGATTTTCACCTGTCGAGACATAATACACCGTCTCGGCGATATTGGTGGCATGATCGCCGATGCGCTCGATATTCTTGGCCGTAAACAGGAGATGCGTGCAGGCGGTGATGTTGCGGGCATCCTCCATCATGTAGGTCAGCAGCTCGCGGAAGATCGAGGTGTACATCGCATCGATTTGCTCATCGCGTTTCCACACGCCGAGCGCCTTGCCCTGATCCTTCTGGGTATAGGCGTCGAGCACATGCTTGAGCTGTTCAAGCGCAATCTGGCTGATGTGGGAAACGCCATGCACCAGCTTCTGCGGCGGCACGCCGCTGCCCATGGCAATCACCCGCTTGGCGATATTCTTTGCCAGATCACCGATACGCTCAAGATCACTGCAGATGCGCAGCGCGCCGACAACATCGCGCAGATCGCTTGCAACCGGCTGTCGCCTGGCGATCAGCAAAATGGCGGCTTCTTCGACCTCCCGTTGCAACCTGTCGAGGCGCACATCGTCCCGAACGACAATCCCTGCGAGATCAAGGTCGCGTCGGCCGAGCGCCAGGACTGAATCAGCAACCGCCTTTTCAGCAAGCCCGCCCATTTCGGCGATCAGTCGCGTCAGATTTTCCAGCTCATCTTCAAACGCCTTGACGGTATGATCCACGGTATTTTTCCTCATGTCCTGTCGTGCAACACTCCTCGCAGCGAGGAGACGACACATTAGACAGCTTGATCGCAGCTTTTGCAGAAGTGCAAGCGGGTTACGCTTGCTTCCTGAGGCAATCGGGCGCGATGATCTGCGGAGACGTCTTTATGATCCTTCCTTGACAATAGGGTGACAGGACGCATCGCCTTGAAAGACTTCATCAAAACGCACGCAGAATGTCGAGCCCTCAGCGAGGGTGCTGTTGATCGTCAGCCGCGCCCGATGGCGGGCGAGGATGTGTTTGACAATCGCCAGTCCGAGCCCGGTGCCGCCCTTGGCGCGACTGGTCTGGGTATCGACCCGGTAAAAGCGTTCTGTCAGGCGGGGTAAATGTTCAGGTGCGATGCCAGGACCCTGATCGACCACGCTCACCCGCACCGCAGCCGCAAAGCCGTCTTGCGCCGGCTCGCGATCGATTATGATGCGCACCGTCTGTCCGTCGCCGCCATACTTGATGGCGTTCTCAATGAGATTTTCGAATACACGGTAGATTTCATCGCGCTCGGCCCTGATCGCGAAGGGCGCGCCCTCGCACGTCAGCTGCAATCGTGACTGGTTGTCATTGGCAAGCGGCGACAACGCATCGACCGTCTGGGCCACCACGGAGGACACGTCAATGACCGCCTGCGGCCTGACATGGGCGTTGAGCTCGATGTGTGACAGTGACAACAGATCATCGATGAGGCGCGACATGCGCAGGGCCTGCTGGCGCATGATGCCCAGAAAGCGGTCTCGCGCCGGCGTGTCGTTGCGGGCGGGTCCCTGCAGGGTTTCGATGAACCCGAGAAGGGAGGCGAGCGGCGTGCGCAACTCGTGACTGGCATTGGCGATGAAATCGACCCTCATCGTTTCAAGGCGCTGGCGCTTGGTTTCATCGTGAAGGATGATCAGCACATAATCAGGAATGCTGCCGGCAGATGACGGGTTGACGTGGATCGGCTCGACAAATGCCTCGAAGCTGCGCTCGATGGGAACTCTCTCGCCGAAGTGTACAGCCGGCGAGCGCCCGCCGGCGAGCACCAGGCGCAAGGCTTCCGTCACTGCGGGCACGCGCAGCACGAATGACAGTGGTTCGCCCATGCGCAGGCCGACAATGGCGCTGGCGGCTTGCTCATTATGCATGACGACGACGCCACGCCGGTTGACCACCACGCACGGATCAGGCAGCGCGGCGATCAGCAGCGCGCTGCGGTGATCGAGATCGCGACGCAGGTTATTTGCGGAGAAATCCGCCCGGTGCCGGCTATCGCTTGACGGGACGCTCGTCACAAAGATCGTGAGTGACAGTGCCAGGAACGCCACAGCACTCAGCCACCAGGGTGCATCACTCATCACAGCGAAGGCGATACAAACGGCGGCGCTGACGCCGATCAGCCACAGGCGTCCGCCGTCGGGCAGAAGCCGCACGCGCGCAGGCAAGGTCGCTGCGATGCGCGAGCGCTCCTGTTTGTCGATGACGCTCATGGGCCTCCGGGGAAGATGGCGTTCGGGAACAGGCTCGGCGACAAGTTTGCGGCGAATCGGTGACGAAGAGAAGACGCTTCCTTCAGCCTTTTGTCTGACACGCCGTTTCAGTGATATGTTTTCCTCCACGCTGGCAATCGGGGATTGAGCATATGGCACGAGGCATCAAAGGGCAGAACAAAGCCGGTGATTATGAGTCCTTCTCGCTTGATGCCAAAAAACTGCCAGCCGAGATCAGGGATCGCGCCTTCACATCCGGCGGCTATCCTTACGACAGCAAGTTCGACCGTGAGGACTACGATAAGCGCATCCATGAGCTGCAGATCGAACTTTTGAAGCTGCACGCCTGGACCCGCGACACGGGCGCGCGCATCGTCATTGTCTTTGAAGGGCGTGATGCCTCCGGCAAGGGAGGCACGATTGCCCGCTTCCTCCAGCACATGCCGCCACGGACCGCGCGGGCCGTCGCCTTGTCGAAACCTTCAGAAGCCGAGCAGGGCCAATGGTATTTCCAGCGCTACGTGTCGGCCATGCCGACGCGTGGTGATATCGTCCTGTTCGACCGCTCCTGGTATAATCGTGCCGCCGTTGAACCGGT
Organism: Raskinella chloraquaticus (SeqCode); assembly: GCF_021731865.1. NCBI lineage: Bacteria > Pseudomonadati > Pseudomonadota > Alphaproteobacteria > Hyphomicrobiales > Phreatobacteraceae > Raskinella (SeqCode) > Raskinella chloraquaticus (SeqCode). The sequence continues at coordinate 31,922 of NZ_JAKFWN010000044.1, forward strand.
CAACGGCTTCTGTACCAAGGATCAATGCAAGGCGTTCCTGAAAGAAGCACCGACGTTTGAGCGCATGCTGATCCGCGACGGCATCTACCTTTTCAAGATCTTTCTCGATGTCGGTCACGAAATGCAGCTCAAGCGCCTGTGGGCGCGCCACCAGGACCCTTTGAAGCTGTGGAAGCTTTCTCCGATCGATTTCAAGGCCGTTCACCAATGGCCGGCCTATTCGCGCGCCTTTTCCCGTATGTTCAAGAAGACCGACACTGATGACGCACCGTGGACGGTCATTCTTGCCAATGACAAATTGCGCACGCGGATCGCGGCTTTGCAGATCGTCTTGTCGCGCATCGACTATGCCGGCAAGGACACCGAACTGGTCGGCCATCCTGATCTCAAGATTGTTGGCGACGGGCGTTTGTTCATCGACCGTTACTAGGCACAGGCACCCGCTAATTGTCGCGGCTTTGCGCGCTGCTCGAGCCGGTCAGCCTGGCGGTTGAAGAAACGTCGCGCCGGTGCTTCGCACAATGTGTAGGTGAGGAAGGACAAGGCGAGGACGGCGGCGAGATAGGCAACCGCCATCGCATCCATCGCCCCCGCCGGGCCGAAGGCATAAAGCGCCTTCGGCTGCCCGTTAACCGCCACCGTCTCGATCAGCGACGTACCAAGCTCGCGCTGCGCTGAATTGACGAGGCGCTCGACCATCAGCACGACGAAATAATTCACCATGTAGATTGAATAGGACCAGGCGCCGAGCGCCTGGAAGACACGGCCAGTCATGAGCCGTGATACCGGCCCGCTCTCGAAGGCGAGAACAAACACCATGGCCGAGAAGACGAAAGGTGCGAGGAAGGCAAGGGGCCCGCGCCCGGCAGCCGACACGAAGACGATGACCGCAAGGATCATCAGCGGCTCAAGCCAGGCTGACCATGCCATCACCCGCGACCGCACAGCGCTGCCGGCGCGCTGCCACAGACGCTGCGTGACGACGCCGGCGAAAAAGCCGGCAATGCAGCGCAGGATGCCGAAATCATAGGTTGAATCCATGCCGCGCGGTGCCACGAGGATCAGCGTCAGAAGCGCCGCAAGGCTCAGCATCGTCGACCACAGGCTCAGGCGGCGCGCGCCCACAACACATACCGCCGCAAACAGGAGATACGTCCAGAACTCATCAGAGATCGACCATGAGGGCTGGTTCCATGTCAGCACCTCATAGAGATTGAGGCCATGAACAAGCGCGATATTGGTCAGGATCGTCGCGGGAGAGCTTGTGCCGGAGAAGGGCGGAACGTCCATCGCCACACCCTTCAGGCTGAGGGCGAGTTTCACGGCTTCAAAAGCAACGAACATCGCAAGCAGCAGCATATGCAGCGGCCACAGGCGCCCGAAACGACGTAGCGCAAAGGCTGCTGCCGGCTTCATCCCGTCCAGCTTGGCGCCATACGCATGAGCGATGACAAAGCCGGACAAGACAAAGAAGAAATCGACGAAGAGATAGGAATTGCGAACGATCGGCAGGTTGTAGAAGAAGCCATTGGCGTGGAGACGTTCAAGCGCCACGAGGAGTGCGGCAACGCCACGCCAGGCGTCGAGCACGTGAAAGCGCTGGGTCAATGGCGACATGGTGCTGATCCTCAATAAGCGTTCTTGAAGGTTGACGGGCTGATGAGCGTCATCACGCAGATGCGCAGATCAAACAGCAGCGACCAATTATCGATGTAATGAAGGTCATGTTCGACCCGCCGGCGCATCTTGTCGTCAGTATCCGTCTCGCCGCGCAGGCCATTCACCTGGGCCCAGCCAGTGATCCCCGGTTTCACATTGTGCCGGCGCGCATAAAGCGAGATGCGTCGCTCAAAGGCGTGGTTATGCGCAACCGCATGCGGCCTTGGCCCGACAATCGACATATCGCCGATCAGCACGTTGAAGAGCTGTGGCAGCTCATCGATTGAATAGCGGCGCAGCAGCCGGCCGATGCGGGTGACGCGCTGGTCGTCACGGGTTGCCTGCCGGATCGTCTGGCCGTCATCGAGTGTCGTCATGGTACGAAATTTGAAGATACGGAACGTCTTCTGGTTGAAGCCGAAGCGGTTCTGGAAAAAGAGCACCGGCCCGGGCGAATCAAGCTTGATCAGCACCGCAACGACCGCAAGGAGCGGCGCCAGGATGATGATCCCTGCGGTCGCGGCAACGATATCGAAAAGGCGCTTTGCCAGCCGCTCGCTGGCATGATGAGGCGGCCGCGTGATCTGCAGGCTTGAGAGCGGCCCTAGCTTGGCAACCGCCATGTCATCGAAACGATCAAGAATGCGCTCTGGTGCCAGATGAATGGCCGCCGGTATCGTCATGAACGCATCGATGCAGTGCTCGACCAGCCTATGGTCCGCCCACGGCACGGCGATGATGATGTCATCTGGTGTCAGCACCCTTGCCTTGGCGACGGCTTTCGAAAGTTCGCTGTCAAGCTCATGGCTGTCAGCGTGCACAAACGCACTGCCGACCAGTTCAAGCCCGGGACAATTGGCGCGGAAGCGGCGATGGAAGGCCAGAACATCACGTTCGCTTCCCACCAGAAAGGTGCGGCGCGTCACCATACGCCCATCGCTCAGCAGCGCCCGCGACAATCCGCCAAGCGCAAGGCGAAGCGCCGGAAGGGCGAGAAGGCCTGCGCCGAAGAAAACGACGATGGCCCCGCGCGAGTAAAGCTCGCTCGTTTTGGCCAGGAAACTGATGCACAGCACGCATACGAATGCGGTTGTCCACGTCAGCAGGTCACGTTCTGCACCACGCCGCGCCAGCGCATAACGCGCCATGCCATAATCGCCACGCGACAATTTGAGCAGGGCGTAGGTGACAGCAATGATGATGCCATAGGCAAGCGGCTTGCTGAGCGGCCCGAGGGACCCGTAAATGGTCGCATGATAGGCAAGGCCGGTGAGCAGGGCTGTCAGAACGATGACAGCCGTGTCGCACAAGAGTGCAAAGACTGAAAAGATGCCGCGTTCCGCGCTTGGCAGCGGTTCGACCATGAACAGGTCATTGGCGCGTTCGTCGGAAAGGGACATGACGCTTATTCTCCTGCGGCAACAAAACGGGGTTCGCTGACGGGCGGCTGGCCGGCATGTGCAAGCCGGCGCATCAGCGCAAACATCTCGGCGAGCTGGCGCGTCACCGCGAAGCTGGCGACAGAGGCAGCGATTCCTTCTGGCGTGTAGATACCCAGGCGGATGCCGTTCCACGCGGCGATCACGGCCTCGCTCATCGCCGCAGCGGTCTGCGCGCGGTCCTCGCTGCGAGCCACCATTTCTCCGCTGTGGCCCGATCTCACGATCTGATCGAATTGTGGCAGGTGAACGCCGGCATAGGGGCGCCCGCTCGCCAGCAGTTCAAGCAGGAAGCACGGCATGCCCTCGTAATAGGAGGTGAGAATGCCGACATGGGCGCGCCGCATGACAGCGGCGACCTGGCGTGGCGTCAGCGCGCCATGGCGTATGGTAAAGGCGGAGATTGCCGCAAACTCGCCAAACACTGTCGGGTCGGAGGCGCCGCAATAATGGAATTCGAAGGCGCCGTTCAATCTCGCGTGAAGTCTGGCCGCCACATCGAACATCAGCGGCGGGTCCTTGAAGGCATCGAGACGGCCGGCAAAGACAACCCGCAGCTTGCGCTCGCTGGTATCGAACGGGCTCGGTGAAAAGAGATCGCAATCAACCGACACTGTGCGCATGCCGATCTTTGCCGCATGGGCGGGATGGCGGGCGGCCACCCGTTCGCGAAGTTTCTGTGTGACGCAGAAGAGTTGCGCGGCAAGGCGCACCGCCAGCCATTCGGCCACTTCGTGCACCCACCAGTGACGACCAAGGATGGAATCCATCTTGTCGCCGCGCTGCCCCTCATTATGCAGGAGCGCCATCACCGGGTGACCGAGCAGGCGCGCAGGCAGCACCAGTTCAAGGCGCTCGACTTCGACGATGGCGGGCGATTTTGCCAACAGACGGCGCAGCATCGGCAGCGCCACTGTCAGACGCATGGCAAAGCGCAGCGTCACGGAAGAGGACAGGGAGGCTGCGGCATTGATCTGCGCCCCTGGCTCCACCCGCATGAGCGGCAGGAACGAAATGGTGCGGCCTTCGATATCGATTTCGCTGATACGGCCCGTCGGCAGATCGCCGCGCTCGTCGATGCCAACCAGCATAAGGCGCGCATCGGCGGGATGATGGCGCAGGAGATGGCGGATATGCGTCTCGATACCGCCGACTTTGGCCCCGCGTGGGTCCATGGTGTGGATGGAGACAATGGTAAACGACATGAGTGTATCCATTTGGGACGTCTGTGGCGCACAGGCGAACACATCGCCTTTCTCACGCTTGGTTTTGCGAAGAGCGTGCCAAAGGACAGGATCGCGTCGTTATTTTCGGTATTTTCCGGCAGCCGGCAGCATTTGCCGCAGCTTAACCTTAGCAAAGATGCTTAAAAGCCTATTTTTATTGGCCGATGCTACGGTCAAACGCTGTCAGGAACGCGGGGGCAGCAGCGGCGCTGGCGATCAGCGAATAGCCGCCTTCCTGAACGATCACCGAGGGCAGGCGCAAGCTGCCCCAGATAGCGCCGATCTGGGCAAACCCTGCCGTCGTCACCTTCAGCTTCGACAGCGGATCCTCGCCATGAGCGTCCCATCCGGCGGAAATCACCAGCGCCTCGGCGCCGAAAGCCTTGACGGCCTGCGCCAATGTCTGATTGGCACCAGCAAAGGCGCGGTCATCGGCGCCTGGCGCCAGCGGCAGGTTGAGCGTGAAACCACGCCCTTCCCCGTCGCCGATCTCGTCGCCATAGCCGGCGAAATAGGGATAATAGGCGGACGGGTCGGTATGCACCGATGCGTAGAAAACATCATTGCGGCGATAGAAGATCGCCTGCGTGCCATCACCGTGATGCGTATCAAAATCGATGATCGCCACTCGCGAGAAGCGCCTGCGCAGGCGCTCGGCCGCAATTGCCGCATTGTTGAGGAAACAGAAGCCTGAGGCGCGGTCGCTATAGGCGTGATGCCCGGGCGGGCGGCACAGGGCAAAGGAGGCGGGTGCGCCGTCCACGATGTCATCGGCGCCGTTGATGGCGGCCTGCGCCGAGGCGTAGGCGGCAGCGAAGCTTCCCTCCATGGTGGCGCAGGCCATATCGCCCATATACCAGCCGGCCTGACCGACGATGCCGGTGGTGCGCGGCGGCGCGCGATGCGCCAGATCGGCGCCCGCTCCCCGGTAGGGATGGACGTTCGGCCACACCTCCGGCCCGCGCGGCGACAGCGCGCTGAACCTTTGGTAGGCGGTTTCAAGAAAGCGCACATAATGATCGGCATGGACAGCCAGGATGGCCTCACGCCCGTGGTCGCGTGGCGTCAGGCTCGTCAGGCCGATGCCGACAAGCGCTGTGACCAGTGCGCTTGCCCGCTCAGGCGTTTCAAAGGGCGCAACGATGCGGCCATGCATCATGAACTGGGTGGGCTTGTGGGCGAGCTGGGTTTCAGAAAAATAAAGGTTCATCGCATGGCCTTGCATCAGGCGCGCCGCAGGGAGATTGAAGAGAAGCATAGTCGCTCGCTCCTTCCAAGCTGACCCCCGGTCGGGCGACCAAAGACCGCTTGTCGAACTCATCCAGTCGTCGCATCATCGACTTTACAGGCCACCAGCGGCAAGATGGCCATGACAGGGGAGAGTGTGACATGAGAACGGCGCGATTATTCCTCGGATGCCTGATGGCCTGTGTAACGACGCTGGCCGTTGCGGCTGATTATCCAGCGCCCAAAGAAGGCGCCTATATCGCTCGCGACTTCCGCTTTTCCTCAGGTGAGGTGCTCCCGGAGGTCAAGCTCCATTACACCACCATCGGGGATGCGAAGAACGAACCGGTGCTGATCCTTCATGGCACCGCCGGTTCGGGCACCGGCATGGTATCGCCGGGTTTCGCCGGCGAGTTATTCGGTCCCGGGCAGCCGCTCGATGCCACCAAATATTTCATCATCCTGCCTGATGCTCTCGGCGCTGGGAAATCGTCAAAACCATCTGATGGGCTGCGGGCCAAATTCCCGCGCTATAATTATGATGACATGGTGCTGGCCCATTACCGTCTCGTCACCGAAGGGTTGGGGATCAAACATCTGCGGCTGGTTCTCGGCAATTCCATGGGCGGCATGCATGCCTGGACCTGGGCCACCGCCTATCCCGGTTTCATGGACGCGGTCGTGCCGATGGCCTCACAGCCAAGCGCAGTTGCTGGCCGTAACTGGATCCTGCGTCGTCTCATCATCGACAGCGTGCGCAATGATCCCGCCTGGAACAATGGCAATTACACCGCCCAGCCACCGGCGCTGAAAACAGCCAACGCCTTCTATGCCCTTGCCACCAATGGCGGCAATCAGGCGCTGCACAAGGCTGCCGCCACCCGCGAGAAGGCCGATCAGCTTCTCGACAAGCGGTTGAACGATCCTTTTACCGCAGATGCCAACGATTTCATGTACCAATGGGATTCATCGCGCGACTATGATCCCGCTGCCAAGCTCGAGACCATCACCGCAGCCGTCCTTGCGATCAACTCGGCTGATGACGAGCGCAACCCTCCCGAGCTTGGTATTATGGAGCGTGAGCTGAAGCGGATCAAAAACGCCCGCCTCTATCTCATTCCCGCCAGCCCGGACACGGCAGGCCATGGCACCACGGGACAGGCGAAGTTCTGGAAGGCACAATTGCAGGAGTTTCTGGCAAATGTGCCGCGAGCCGCGCAAGCCGGCCGGTAGCGTATTCTGGCGCGGACTTGTGGCCCGTGTGATGGCGACCCCGTGCGCGGCTGCTCAGAACCGCGCGTGCAGAAAGAGGCGGACGCTGCGGCCCGGCAGCAGGATTTCGTCCTTTCTGAACGAGGCCGCATTGCGTACCTGCTCGTCGAGGAGATTATCGCCACGAATGCCGATGGTGAATTCCCGAATGCCGCTTTTTTTGCGGTCAGTCGGCTGGGTGTAACTCAGCTCGGCGCGCAGCAGGGTATAGCCGTCCGTTGTCGTCTCATTGGCCGCGATCTGGCGTTGGTCGAAGGCGTGCAAGACATTAACGCGCGCGAACAGCCCATTCTCGCGCCAGAAAAACCCACCGCCGAGACGGTGGGGCGGAATGCGCGGCACGAAGGTCCCATCGTCGAATTGGGCGCGCACGAAATCATATTGAGCGTCGACGCCGATGACACCACCGCCATCGGTGTGGATCGCGTCCCATTGGGTTGCTATTTCCGCCCCGAAGAAAATGGCGTTCTGCTGGGTGAACACAATTTGCTGCAACGATCCGTCGCCGCCGCAGCTTGAGAATTCTTCGTCGCAGCGCACTCCCGTCACCCTTCGGTAGATGAAATCGGTGTAGCGGGTGAAATAGCCGGTCGCGTCGACGCGCAGCGGGCCTTCGGCGCGCCGCAAGCCGATCTCGACCGTGCGCGCGCGCTCGAGCTTGAGATTGGGGTCGCCGATTTCGAACGTCGCGGTCGCATCGTGCGAACCGCGCGAGAAGAGTTCGGCTGCCGCTGGCGCCCGCTCGACATATTGCCCCGAGATGCTGCCGACGAAGCCGAAGGGAAGATCCTGCAAAATGCCGAAACCGGCGCTCTTGGGGGTAAAGCGTCGGGTGAACGAAGATTGGGCGAGCGCGTCGGCGGCAAGCAGCGGATTTCCGTCGGCGCCGACCTCGCCGGTTGGCGAAAAGCTCGGCAGGAAACTTGCGGGAAAGAAGCTGGTTGTCCCAGCCGCTCTCACCGCTTCGATACGCCCCGAGGCCTGCAGGCGCAAACCAGCGCCAAGCTGCAATTGTTCGAAGAGATAGCCGGCGAGCGAACGCGTATCGGTCGGGGAGAGCAATCCCCCCGCCTCGCCAGAGGTGCCAAGCTTTGCCAGGTCGCCCTGTACGCCCGCCGCGCCAACCAGCGTTCCGAACACGGTCTGCACCGGCACGTGCTGGACTTCCACTCGCCCCTCGACCTGCCGGTTGGTGAAGGTGGCGCGAATGCTGTCGATGCCGGCATCGTCCAGCCCGCGCTCATTGTGCTTGTAATCGGAGGCGCCCAGCCAGAAGCGCACGGCTTCGAACAGGCCACTGTCGAAGCGATACTCGCCACGCGAAAAGAGTTTGTCTTGCGTCGGATCCAGGCGGGTGCGGGAGGCAGCGGCGTCGCCGCCAGGGATGCCGTAAAGCGCATTGTAATGGCTGTAGCCGAAGCCAGCGAAGCCCGAATGTCCAATGTAGGAAAGTCCCGCTGCTCCGCCTTGCGCGCGTGCCGCTGAATTGATCTGGCGCCCGAGCGGGGTACCGTAATCGTCGCTGGCGGTGATGAAGCCGTCGACATGCAGGGCGACATTGTTTGCCCCGATGTCGATCGAGGCGGCGCCGTTGCGCCCTCGCTCGGCGGAGGATAAGCCGCCAAGGACCTGCCCGGAGTAGCCATCCACCGGAAGAGAGGTCGGGATGCGGCTGTTTTCCGCGCTCACCACCCCGCCGATCGCCTGGCTTCCATAGCGCAGTGTCGCGGGGCCGCGAATAACCTCGATGCGATCATTGACCAGCGGATTGATCGGCACGGCGTGATCCTCGCCGATTGTCGAAACATCCTGCACGCCGATACCGTTTTCCTGGATGCGCACCCGGAAATTGTCGAGACCGCGGATGATCGGCCGGTTTGCCGCGCCCGGCGCGTAGGTCGAGCCTGAAATCCCGGGCCGATCGGCAAGCGCGTCTCCCAACGTCGTGGGCTGCTGGCGTATGATGTCGGCGCGAGGCACCACGGTTACGGATGAGAAAGTTCCGGGCACGACCGGCAATTCCCCGTCGGCAAAGCCGCCTCCGGCGTTTCCAGAACCCGAAACGATCGGGCTGGGTGCTGTGACCGTGATTTGCGGCAAGGTGACAGTCTGGGCGCGAGCGCCGGTGCTGGCGAGAAGGAAAACCAGCGATGGGCCGGCGAACCGGCGAAGGGGCAGCGAAAAGGGCACAGCGCTCTCTCTTTCAATAATGTTATGTTATAACATTACATTTAATTTTTCCAGATCCCTATGTCAAACTGTCTTTTGATCGGTCAGCACACCGCCAGTGGCTCCTGCCGCGCGCGCTGTCTATTTGCCGACCTTGCACCCAGCTCTTGCCAGAAGGCGGCAATCGCTTAGGCTGCCGCATTAATCAGGAACGTATGAGCGGGGCGGGAACGTGATGGCGAAAATTGGCTTTCTGGGCCTTGGCAATATGGGCGCGCCGATGGCGGCCAATCTGCTCAAGGCCGGCCATGAGGTGGTAGGCTTTGATCCGATGCCGGCGGCGCGGGAGGCAGCCAAGGCGTTGGGACTGACGCTTGCCGCCTCGGCCAGGCTCGCGGTGAGCGAGGCGGATGTGGTGATCTCGATGTTGCCGGCGGGCAAGCATGTGCTCGCCCTCTACAGCGGCCCTGACAGCGTGCTTGCTGAGGCCCGCCACGGCACGCTCTTCATCGATTGCTCGACGATTGATGTTGCCTCGGCCCGTCTGGCAAGCGAGGCGGCCGTCAAGGCCGGCATGATGGCGCTTGATGCGCCGGTCTCGGGGGGTGTCGGTGGCGCTGCTGCCGGCACGTTGACCTTCATGGTGGGTGGCAGTGGCGAAGCCTTCCAGCGCGCCAGACCTGTTCTGGAAGCGATGGGCAAGCGCATCGTCCATTGCGGTGGCGCGGGCAACGGACAGGCAGCCAAGATCTGCAACAACATGGTCCTTGGCATTTCCATGATCGCGGTCAGTGAAGCCTTCGCCCTTGCCGGCAAGCTTGGCCTGTCGCATCAGGCGCTCTTTGATGTTGCCTCGACCTCTTCCGGCCAGTGCTGGTCGCTCACCACCTATTGCCCGGTACCAGGACCGGTGCCGACATCGCCCGCCAATCATGATTACAGGCCGGGATTTGCCGCAGCCCTCATGCTCAAGGATCTCACCTTGTCGCAGGAGGCGGCCGAAGGCGCAGGCGCGATGACGCCGCTTGGCAGCCACGCGGCGGCCATCTATGCCCGCTTCGCCGAACTCGGGCATGCGAACGAAGACTTCTCTGCCATCTTTCGCCACATCGATCAGGGTCTGATCTGACCCCTTGGAGAACCAGCCATGCACATCGAACCGGGCGTCCTGAACGCTGCCAAGATCGTCTATGCCAATGCCGCCGCCGCAACCGTTGTTCTGGGCCAGAGCCGCTCGCTGTGGCGGGCCCCGCCATTGATCATCTCCACCCTTCTGGCAGCGCTGTTCTTTTCCCTCTTCATGGAAATCTACCATGTGAAGATCGGCCCGTCCGAACTGCATTTCATCGGCGCCTCGGTCGTTTATGCCGTTTTCGGTTTTGTGCCCACGCTCCTTGGCTTTGCGCTCGGCCTGTTGCTGCAGGGCGCCTTCTTCGAGCCCGAAGATCTGGTCCATCTAGGCGTCAACAGCCTGTCGCTGATTGTGCCGCTGTTTGCCGCTCATGCGCTGGTGGGCCGCCGCTTCTTCTCCGCCGCCAACAAGATGCCAATCGGCTTTGCTGCCATCATCCGCTTCGACGCCATTTATTACGGCGGCGTTGTGGCGATGGTAGGCTTCTGGCTGGCGCTGGGAACAGAGGTCGCGGCGTTCTCGGCCTGGCTCACCTTCGCGCTCTCCTATGTACCGCTCATTCTGTGCGAGCCGCTGTTCACCGCTCTGGCCGTCCGCCTGTTGAAGAAGGTCGAATCAGCGCCGGGGATCACCGCCTACACCATGGTGCCACGCCTCAGCATGTGAGGGGTATCGCCCGCTCACTCCTCGCCCATGGCAATCAGCGACGCATTGCCGCCGGCGGCTGAAATATTGTTGCTTACCACCTGCTCGCTCGCAAAGCGCACCAGATAATGCGGACCGCCGGCCTTGGGGCCGGTGCCCGACAGGCCGCGCCCGCCGAAGGGCTGGGAGCCGACGATTGCGCCGATCATGTTGCGGTTGATATAGAGATTGCCGGCGGGTGAGCCTGCTTCCACGAGAGCGGCATTGGTGTCGATGCGGGTCTGGAGCCCCAGCGTCAGCCCATAGCCATTGCCGGCGATCTGCGCCAGCAGGCGCTTGAGGCCAACAGGCTCGCCATGGGTGCCGCGCGTTGCTTTCCAGCGCACGACGTGGAGCACAGGGCCGAAGATTTCCTCCTTGAGATCGCTGACGTCGCTGATTTCAAAGATGTGCGGGGCAACGAAAAACCCTGGCGTCTCTGTCTTTGGCAGGTCTCCGGCAAAAACGGTGTGCGCCTCGTGCTTGAGCCGCGCGATATGGCTCTGCAGCCGCTCGCGCGCTTCAGCATCAATGACCGGACCGATGTGAATACGTGGATCGCGCGGGTCACCGATGGCAAGCTCGGCGGCAGCGCCTGCCACCATGGTAATCACCTTGTCGGCGACATCCTCCTGCACGCATAACAGACGCAGCGCCGAGCAGCGCTGGCCGGTGGAGCGAAAGGCGCTCATCACCACGTCATCTGCGACCTGCTCGGGCAGCGCCGTGGCATCGACGATCATCGCGTTGATGCCGCCGGTCTCGGCGATGAACGGCACGATCGGCCCATCCTTGGCGGCAAGCTGGCGGTTGATCAGCCGGGCGGTGTCCGTTGAGCCGGTAAAGGCAACCCCCGCGATGCGTGGATCAGCAACGAGTGCCGCCCCCACCCGCCCATCCCCTGGCAGCAGAGCCAGCACATTGGCCGGAATGCCCGCCTCAAGCAGGATTTGCGTCGCGAGAAAGGCTATCAGCGGCGTCTGCTCCGCAGGCTTTGCCAGCACCGCATTGCCTGCAGCGAGCGCCGCCGTTACCTGACCCAGAAAAATCGCCAGCGGGAAATTCCACGGCGAGATGCACACGAACACGCCACGACCTTTGAGATAAAGGCGATTATCCTCGCCCGTAGGACCTGGCAGCATTTGCGGGGACGCAAACAGGCGGCGCGCTTCGCTGGCATAGAAACGGCAGAAATCGACCGCTTCCCGCACTTCGGCGAGCGCGTCATCAAGCGTCTTGCCACCTTCGCTTTGCAGCAGGGCCAATAGCGCACCGCGGCGCGCTTCCAGGAGATCAGCCGCGCGCTCGAGGCATTGGGCGCGCTTATCGACCGGCAGCGCGCCCCAATGCGGCTGCGCCACAAATGCCGTATCAGCTGCCAGCCTCACGGCCTCTGCATCGCTGTCGATGACGCTGCCGCAGGTGCTGCCATCAACCGGACTTGAGACCGGCGCCGCAGGGCCTGATTGCGCCTTGCCATCGATGAGGGGTGCGGCCACGACATGCGCACGCCCGGCCTGCACTTCGGCAAGAAGCCCGGCAAGACTTTTGGCATGGCCGAATTCGACCCCGCGCGAATTGCGCCGCTCCTTGCCAAAGAGGTCCATGGGCAGGGCGATCTTCGGGTGGCGCGCCCGGGCAGGGGCGGCAATCAACGCAGCCGGGCGCTGCAGCAGGCTTGCAACCGGCACATCGGGATCAGCCGCGACGTTGACAAAAGAAGAGTTGGCGCCGTTTTCGAGGAGCCGGCGCACGAGATAGGCGAGGAGGTCGCGATGCCCGCCAACCGGGGCATAGGTGCGGCAGGCAACCCCCGCCACCTCGCTCATGAGCGCGCCATAGGCAGCCTCTCCCATGCCGTGGAGGCGCTGGAATTCAAAGCCGTCCGGTTTGCCGGCTGCCTGCATGATGGCGGCGATCGTGAGTGCATTATGGGTGGCAAACTGCGGGTAGAGGCGCGGGCGTGCGGCCAGCAGCGCCTGCGCCGCAGCTATATAGTTGAGATCGGTCATCGCCTTGCGGGTGAACACCGGATAATCGTCAAGGCCGCGCTCCTGCGCCCGCTTGACCTCGCTGTCCCAATAGGCACCCTTGACGAGGCGGACCATGAAGCGCCGCTCAAGGCGCTGGGCAAGGCCGTCGATCCAGCCGATCACCTCCAGCGCCCGCTTCTGGTAGGCCTGGATCGCCAGTCCGAAACCATCCCACCCGGCAAGCGAGGAGTCGCTTGCGGCCGCTTCGATGACGTCGAGCGATAATTCGAGGCGGTCGGCTTCTTCCGCGTCGATGGTGAAATTGAGATCGAAGGATTTTGCCGCCTGCGCCAGACTAACTACCTGCGGCACGAGTTCGGCCATCACCCGCTGGCGGCTCACGGCCTCATAGCGCGGATGGAGCGCCGACAGCTTGACCGAAATCCCCGGGCGGTTGGGCAGCGGCGCATTGCCGGCCGCCCGGCCAATTGCCGCGATCGCCTGTTCATAGGAGGCGAAATAGCGCCGGGCATCGGCTGCCGTGCGTGCCCCTTCACCCAGCATGTCGAATGAATAGCGATAGGATCGCGCCGTGCCACCCGTGGCCCGCCTGAGCGCCTCCTCGATCGTCTCGCCCAGCACGAAATGGCTGCCCAGAACCCGCATCGCTTGGCGCGTCGCTTCGCGCAGCGTTGGCAGGCCGAGGCGCCTGCCAAGCCCGGCGATGATCCCGTCCGGCGTCTCGCCGGGGCGGATGATGCGGGCTGACAGTCCCAACGCCCACGCCGAAGCGCTCACCAGCAAGGCGTCCGATTTGGCCTCATGATGGGCAAAATCACCCTGCCCGAGCTTGTCCTCGATGAGGCGGTCGGCGGTAGCCGCATCCGGTACTCTGAGGAGTGCTTCGGCAAGCACCATCAGCGCCAGCCCCTCCTTGGTCGAGAGCGAATACTCGCGCAAGACATCCTCAACACCGCCAAGCCCTCCGCTTTTGGCGCGAATGGCGGTGATGAGGCGGGTGGCAAGCGCATCAATCTGCTGCTCGCCGGCTTGATCACGCCCGGCCTCGCGCAGCAGGCGCACGGCAATCGCTTCGTCAGGGCTTGCATAGTCAGTACGGAAAGCGCTCATCGGCATCATCTCGCAGCTCACGATGCGTATGACTGTGCGATAAGAAATGTAGTGATACCAGCATTGATTTTATATTTTTTATGAGGAAAAATATATCATGAACTGAAATAATAGTGATTATCACATGTCGATGCCTGACCGTCTGGATCGCCGCCTGCTCAGCCTCCTGCAACAGGAAGGGCGCATGACGACTGTCGAACTCGCCGAACGTGTCGGCCTGTCGCCGACTGCTGTCACCGAGCGTGTCAAGCGCCTGCAGCGCGATGAAATCATTCTCGGCTATGGCGCGAGGCTGTCGCCGGAGAAGCTGGGCCGCGGCTTTCTCGCCTTCATCGAGATCACGCTCGACAAGACAACTCCTGATGTTTTCGATCGCTTTGCCACCGCCATCAGCCGCGTTCCCGACGTTATCGAATGCCATATGGTCGCTGGTGGTTTTGACTATCTGGTCAAGGTGCGGGTGGCCGACATGGCGGCCTATCGCCAGCTTCTGGGCGAGGCGATCCTGGCATTGCCCGGCGTGCGCGAGACGCGCACCTATGCGGTGATGGAAGAGGTCAAAAGCTCGCCGGACCTGCCCGTCTGAGGCAGGGCGGGCCGCAACCTTTCCGCAACATTGCCGTTTGGACAGGTTGATGAACCGAAATTGAGCAGCGCTCTCAAAACCGGTTCAGGGCCATTGCTCATAATGGCCCCATCGTCATTCCGACGATCCTGTTTTAGGAGAAATGCCATGAAGACCTTGTCCCGCCTGTCGCTGTCTGTCGCGCTTGTCGGCGCGGCTTTGGGATTCGCCTCGCTTCCCGCTTCTGCAGCGCCGTTCGCGCCGGTTGCCGCCACCACTCTGAATGCCGCCGCCGCGCCGGCGATTGAAAACGTCGCCTGGGTGTGCGGTCCCTATCGCTGCTTCCACCGCCATGGTCCGGCCTATTGGCGCCAGCGCCCCGTTTTCGCGCCACAGCCCTTCTACGCGCCGCGCCCCTATTACGGCCGCCACGCATTTTACGGCCACCCTCATCCCGGTTACGGGTATGGCCGGCCTCGCTACGGCTGGTGAGTCAGGCGTCTGGGACACTGGCGCCGGAAACGGGCCATTGATGCTCAGCGTGCGGGCAGCGAGATCACCGACAAGCTCGCCTGCCCGCGCGCTTCGCCCGTGACGCGCAAGATGGTTGCGTCAAAGACGATGTCTTGCAGGTTGAGATCGCTGATCGTCACGTTGACCTTGACATCGCTGCGGCTGGCCTCGACCTGGCTGGCTGCCGCAGCGATGCGCGCTCTGGCATCGGCGGCGAAGGGCTTCAGGTCAATCTGCGCCCGCTCCGCAATCAGCGAGGTGATGTAAGGTGTGGCAGCGGATGCCGCAGCCCCGAGGAGCCCGAAGGCCGCTTGGGATTTGACGTCGAGGGTGATGTCGACAAGCTTCAGTGATTGCGTCGCCTTGTCGAGTTCCGGCCGTCCCCACAGATAAACCTCGCCGTCAGCCGAGAGGCCAAAGAATTTTTTCTCGGTGATCGTTACCTTGAGCGCGAGCAGCAGACGTTTTCCGGAAGGCGTGAGATCAAGCGCGCGGATCGTCACTGTTGCCGGGCCGGATTGATCCTGAGGGTAGGTCTTTCCGGCCAGTTGCGCCGACAACAGCCTGTTCAGCTCCCTGAAAGGAACGTCAATGGGCAACGCCACGGTGATGCCGCCGGCATTGTGCGCTGGCAAAATCTCAAGGCGCGAGGGAAACGGGCACTCCGGTTTTGTTGCCTCGGGGAGAATGCGGGTCTGCGCCCGCAGACCAAGCAGCAGATGCACGCCCTTGGCATCAATCACCGGCTGGGCGGCGACCGCCGCGACCGGCTTCACCTCGACATAGAGCGCCGGCGCGCCGGGTGCGACCGTCGGCAGCACCTTCGACAAGCACAGCCGTCCCCATTCCTGACGGGCGAGATTGATGATGCGGTCATCGCCGCGCAGGGTCTCTTCGGCTTTGACGATCTCGGCCGCAAGCACCTGATTGACCAATGGCTGCAGTTCGCGGGCAATATTCAGCTTCACTCCTGAAATCGTCAGAGGCACCTCCTTCAGCGTCACCTTGCCGGTAAGCCGAGGGGCGATGTGCCAGTCAGGCATCAGTTGCGGGCGTGCCTGTGCGCTGACGCTGCCCGAGATCGCCACCGTCTGGTCGAAGCGCAGATTTTGCAGTTGTGAGCCGATGCGCCCGCCAATCAGCCCGCCAAGACTCTGGGTGACGCTGCCGGCGCCCTGGCCGCTTACATGGACATTGCCTTTCAGCTCGCTTCCAACCGAAAGCCCGCCACCCTGGGCCGCGAAGGTGATAGGGCTGCGATCAATCATGTAGTCGATCTGGGCCTCGCGAAACAGCGACGGGGCGG
This sequence comes from Raskinella chloraquaticus (SeqCode), assembly GCF_021731865.1. Taxonomy (NCBI): domain Bacteria; kingdom Pseudomonadati; phylum Pseudomonadota; class Alphaproteobacteria; order Hyphomicrobiales; family Phreatobacteraceae; genus Raskinella (SeqCode); species Raskinella chloraquaticus (SeqCode). Next base: position 48,218 of record NZ_JAKFWN010000044.1, read on the forward strand.
GATTGGGCCTGGTGCCGGAGAGATGCGGCGGTGCAGCAGCGTTTGCAGCCGCGGCGATTGTTTCCAGCGGAATGTTGATTGGAATAATCAGATTTGACTGGCGCACCGCCGGCTGCAGTGGCGTCACGGATTCAACGAGTGGCCGCTCCTGCGTGATCGATCCGCCGCTCAACGAATGCAGCAGGAACACCCCGCCCGCCGCAACCACGCACAGCCCGGCAGTGATCATCAGAAAGCGGATCATCTACAACCTCCGCGACATGCAGTCGCAGAGGTTAGACGGCAATGGCCGCAGCCGCTACAGGCTTGTTGCACAAAACGACGATATCGAGCGCGGAGTTTGCTCGTCAGGCGACCTGTTCAGCGGCCTGGCGCAGCGAAAAGCTCATATCATCAAGCGTGATGGCATGGGCGCTGAGGCTCCTCAGATCACGGCGAAACCGCATCGACAGCGTTTCGGCGATCTCGCTGGCGACTGCCGCATTGCCATCATGGATGAGGCAGAGCTCATGCCCGAGCTGAACGATTTGTTGTTCGAGCTCGCCCATCGCCTCATCGACCGCACCGCCCTGCGCGGAGAGCGCCCAGACACGTCCATGCGCCCGCGCCAGCCATTCCGCCGCTGCCGCATCGTCCATGCGATGGCGGTACACTGCACGCAACGCGTCGATGGCAAGCGGCTCAGCCCACCGCCATATTTCGTAACCATGTACGACCTGTTCTGGTCTTAACGTCATCAAGCACTCCTTGCTGATGAGACAACATTAGCAAGATATGCTTGACGTGTGATTAAGATGGGGACGTATTTTCACTGACCATCTGCTTGTGCGCCCGCATGAGCGCGCCTTGTCGCATCAGGCTTCGCCTCACGCTGTCGCTCGCCAAGGTCCTGGGGATGTCATCAAGCGGGACAAAGGGCGCATCCGGACAAAAGCAGTGGCAAAAAGCGCCGGCGGGCGCGGCCAGATACACCTTATTTGGCGCCGGCCGAGGCGTGAAAACTGTAAAGTGTCACCATGCGGCCTCCCGCTCCGGCAAAGGAACTTGCCAGCAGCGTTTGCACACCGCAAGCTGTTATCGGTAAAGCCGTGTACCAAGCGGTAAAAAACATCTGGTGAGGAAGAGCAAGAAGATGAAACTGGCTTCAATGAAAGGCGGACGGGATGGGCGTCTCGTGGTTGTCTCTGACGATCTGACGCGGGCGACCGATGCCACCGCCATCGCTCCCACGCTTCAGGCCGCACTTGACGACTGGGATCATTGCGAGCCGCTGCTGCGCCAATTGGCCGAAAGCCTCGCTCATGATGCCGTGCCCTCGATCCGTTTCCACGAACGCGATTGCGCCGCGCCGCTGCCGCGCGCTTATCAATGGGTCGACGGCTCCGCCTATCTCAACCACGTGGAACTGGTGCGCAAGGCGCGTGGCGCCGACATGCCCTCGTCCTTCCTCACTGATCCGCTTATGTATCAGGGTGCTTCCGACGGCTTCATGGGGCCGCGCGACCCCATACGCCTGGCTGATGCGGCCTGGGGTATCGATTTCGAAGCAGAAATTGTTGTCATTACCGACGATGTGCCGATGGGTATCGACCCGCTGGCAGCCCTTGCTCACATCCGCCTGGTTCTGCTTGTCAATGACGTGTCGCTGCGCAATCTCATTCCCGCCGAACTCGCCAAGGGTTTCGGCTTCCTGCAGGGCAAGCCATCGTCAAGTTTCTCGCCAGTGGCCGTGACGCCCGATGCGCTCGGGTCAGCCTGGCAGGGTGGCAGGCTCGACGGAACGCTTCTGTGCACGCTCAACGGTCGTCTCTTCGGAAAGCCGAATACGGCAAAGGACATGAATTTCGACTTCGGCCGGCTGATTTCACATGCGGCCAAGACACGCTCGCTCGCGGCCGGGACGCTGGTGGGTGCGGGTACGGTCTCCAATCGCGGGCCTGATGGCGGGCCGGGAACCATGGTTGAGGAGGGCGGTCTTGGCTATGCCTGCATCGCCGAGCGCCGCTGTGTCGAGACGATCAGGAACCGCGAGCCGGCGACGGCCTTCATGGTTCATGGCGATCGCGTGCGCATTGAAATGCTCGACGCCAAACGCCACTCGATCTTCGGCGCCATCGAGCAGTCGGTCGAGATCGGCTGACGTCACCGGCCATGGATGATCCCCTCACACGCGCGCTCTTCTGGCCCTTCAGCCGTGGTCTGCTTGATGGCCCGGGCGCAGGTAGTGCTCCCTGGCTCTATCTCAATGCCCGGGCGGGCGCCGATGCGGATGATGAGTGGCACACAAGCCTTGTCTGCCTGCAGCCGGACAAGGCACATCACGACATGCTGGTCCGCCGCCGTTTCAAGGTCGTCAGTGAGCGTGCAGATGGCGATCTGTTTGCCGGCACGCTGGTTCGTCTGGGCCGTGACCGCCAGGAGGGCCGTGGCCTTATCGCTGATGCGCTGGCAGCGACCGTGGCGGGCGGTCTGATCGTCATTGCCGGCGCCAAGGATGAGGGCGGACAGTCGCATGAGCGCGATGTCGGTGCTCTGCTGGGGCTTGATGGCGTGGTGCCCAAGAGCGGTTGCCGTGTCTTCTGGTTGCGCAAGCCGGCCCGTCTTGATGAGAAAGCTGTAGCTGAACTTGCGCGCTGGCAAAAGGCCGCCCGGCCTCAGGCTCATATCGGGACTTATGTCACCTGCCCGGGTCTTTTTTCCTGGCAGGCGATTGATGCCGGCTCGCGGTTTCTTGGCGACAATCTGCCAGCCGCACTCGCCGGCAAGGTGGCGGAGCTGGGATGTGGCTGGGGCTATCTTGCCGGCGCACTGCTCGATCACGCGCCAAAGATCGCCACGCTTGATCTTTACGAGGCTGATGCACGCGCGCTTGCCTGTGCGAGGGTTAATCTCGCCCGTTTTGGCGAGCGCACCATCGCCTGGCACTGGCATGATGTCAGCACCGGGCTGTTGATGGAGCGTCACTATGACTGGATCATCTCCAATCCGCCCTTCCATCGCGGAAAGGCGGCGGAACCGAAAATCGGCCAGTCCTTCATCACCGCTGCCGCCCGGGCGCTGTCACCGCGCGGCCAATTGCTGCTGGTTGCCAATCGCCAGCTTCCCTATGAGCGGACGCTGGGCGATATGTTCAACGACGTCGCGCTCACGCACGAAAACGGAACCTACAAGATCATCACTGCCAGAGGCATCAAAACTCAATCTTCTTCCGGCCACAGATCAAGGCGGCGATAGGCGCGGCTTGAATAGAGAAGGGGCGGCGCGTGCGGGCCAAGGGCAAGCGCGACGACCTGGCCGAAAAGGACCACATGGGTGCCGACGATCATCTCGTCCACAAGACGGCAATCAAGCGCCACCTGGCATCCGGCGAGGACGGGCGAGGCGCTTTCCAGTCGCGACCATGTCGCAAGGCTGAAGCGCTCATCAAGCGAGCTGCCAACCTTCCCCGAAAAGGCGACGGCCAGATGTTGGTGCTTTGGCGCCAACACATTAATGCAGAACACGCCGTTGGCGCGGATCGTCCGGTTGGTGCGCCCCGCAAGATTGAGACAGGCGAGCATGATCGGCGGTTCATCGGACACCGATGTGACCGAGGAGGCGGTTACCCCCGCCAGGCCGGCATCACCATCACTGGTGATGAGGGTAACCGAGGCGGCGAACTGCGCCATTCCCCGCCGAAACGCAGCGCCATCAACCATCAGCTCCTCACGCCGTCACCGGCCGGCTGTATCGCGTCACACGTAAGGGGGAAAGGGAAGCGCGCATTGCTGACCGGTTAATGACCTGCTAGGTCTCGACGTCCAAGACAACGGCCCGTCACAGAACGTTGTTATGATCCGAAGCTCTCCCTATATCATGCCGCTTGACGGATTAGGCAATCGTGAAACTCGGCGACAATCTTATCTGTGCCGCTTGCGTTTGATAGCTGATCGTCGGATGGCATGGACAGGTGCCGATATCGCCTGCCATGCCGATCCGCAGTGAGGAACTGATGCCTGTCATCAAAATCGCCAATGGTACGGAATTGTTCTTCGACCTGACAGTACCAGCAAACGCGCCTGTGGTCGCCTTTTCCAATTCGCTCGGCACGACGCTGGAGATGTGGGATGGCCAGGCGGAAGCTCTGGCCGGGCGCTACCGCGTTCTGCGCTACGACACGCGCGGCCATGGGCGCTCGCAACTGATTGATCAGCCGACCTCGCTCGATGATCTGGCCGGTCTCCTTGCTGCGCTTCATATCGACAAGGCGCACATCGTTGGCCTCTCGCTCGGCGGCATGACCGGCCAGACCATGGGGTTTCGCCATCCCGCCCGTGTCAGCAGCCTGACCTTGATGGCGACAGCCGCCATCATGCCGGACACCCATTTATGGAATCAGCGCATCGAGCAGTCGCGCAGCAAGGGATGCGGGTCGCTGGTCGACGGGGTCATGGCGCGCTGGTTCACCGCCCGCACCATTCGCGATCATCCGGATTTGGTGGCGCCCGTGAAGCAGCGCTTTGCCGCGATTTCAGGTATCGGCTATGCGGTGTGCTGTCAGGCCATCCGTGACATGGATCTGCGGGCGCATCTGCCGCGTATCGCGGCGCCGACACTGGTGATATCAGGCGCCGACGATCCGGCAACCCCCGTTGCCGATGGCAGTGCAATCGCAGCCCTCATCCCGGGAGCGGAATTTGTTGTGATCCCCAATGCCGCTCATCTTCTCAATATCGAGCAGAAGGCGATCGTCAACCGCCATCTCATCGCCTGGCTTGATCTCCACGCCGGTTCACCACGCGCCACATCCGGTGGCCTGAGCTTCGAGGCAGGCCTTGCCAATCGCAAGAGCGTTCTTGGCGCTGAATATGTCGAGCGGGCGCTGGACAGGGCTGGCGCGTACGGGCGCCCGTTTCAGGATTTCATCACGCGCATCGCCTGGGGCGAGATCTGGGGCGACCCGACGCTGCCGCGCAAGACGCGCTCGATGCTTGTTCTGGCCATCACCCTGGCCATCAACCGCGAGGAGGAATTCAAGCTCCATCTGCGGCCGGCGATTGAGACGAACGGCGTGACGATGGAAGAATTGCGCGCCCTGCTGATGCAATCAGCGATTTATGCCGGCGTGCCTGCCGCCAACAGCGCCATGCGCTGGGTGCGCGATGTGCTCGGCGATAAAATCGCCGAAGCGTGAACCCGTCGAAACAAAAAAGGTGGATAGACGAAAATGACTGACCCCAGGAACGTCTCTGGCATCATGACGACATTTCCCAGCCTGTCTGTTTCGCTCTCGTCGAACGGATCATCGGGAGCGCAGGGCGCTGCTGACGACGTTCAGGCAGGGCAGGCACGCACCCGCGATGCGGCTCATGCCTTCGGCACGATGGTCGGGGCGCTCATGCGCTCGCCCCGCCATCGCAAATTCAAGCTTCAGGATCTCGAAAGCGCAATCATTCCCGCCCTGCTGCTGGGGCAATATGTTGTTGCCCATGCGCCGGTCCCTGATCGCCCGGGCGAAACCGTACCTGTCGCGGCGTTGTGGTGGGCCATGGTATCTGTTGATGTTGACAAACGCCTGTCGCGGGCGACCTCGTTTCCGCTCACGCTGTCGCGTGATGAATGGCGCAGCGGGGACATCCCGTGGATTGTCGATGCCGCCGGCCACCCAGCCAATCTGCACCCGCTCGTCGATGAGGTGAGCCGCCACGCGTTGAACGGCGTTCAGCCGCGTCTGCCGCCCGCCGCCTTCACTTGAGTAACCCTTCAGTTTCAGGACAAAAGCTGCCATGGCAAAATCGACCACAGACCCTGAACCCTCCCGCTCCCGCGCGCCGGCGAGCACCGTCGAGGCTTTCGTTGAAAACGCTCTCTTTATGTCGCGCTGGCTGCTTGCACCGATCTATCTCGGGCTCGTCCTGGGCACGCTGGCGCTCCTCATCATCTTCGCCCGCGAATTGTTCGAACTGTTCCATCTTGCGGTTTCGAGCAGCACGAAGGCTGAATCGATCATTCTGGTTATTCTGTCGCTGATCGATATCTCGCTTGCGGCCAATCTGGTGATGATCGTCACCTTTGCCGGCTATGAAAACTTCGTGTCGAAAATGGATATCGAGGATCACCCCGATCGCCCTGCGTGGCTCGGCAAGATCGATTTTGGCGGGTTGAAACTGAAGCTGGTCGCCTCGATTGCCGCCATCTCGGCCATCCAGCTGCTGAAAGTCTTCGTCACCGAAGCCAATCTCTCATCCGAACGCATTTACTGGATGATTGTCATCCATATCACCTTCGTGATGTCGGGCGTGCTGCTGGCGATCATGGATTATATCACAGCCAAGTCGAAGGCATTGGGATACGAAGGCGACTGAACGTATCAGCGCTGCAGCGTCGCCTGCTGGACCCGGCTTGTGGTCGGGTCGACGCGGGAAAACTGGGCGCGGCCATTTGACAGGACGGCCAGCTGGACATTGTCGAAGCGCAGAACATTGCCATTGACCTGGACCTGACCGTTTTTGACCTCGTTGGCGCTTGAATAACGTACCCGTGCCCGCCCATCCCTGAAGTCGCTGACATTGAACGACACGTTGCGGCCATCGGGCAGTCTGCCGGTAAAGGTACCTTCGGCCTGCTCGGCGGTAACGGTGGGCGCCCTGATGCGCCTTGGCTGCGTGCCTGTGCCGAGACTTTCAGCAAGGCTTATGAGCACCTGGGCGTTGTTGACGCTGCCAAGTCCGATATCGATTGCCATAACAGGCCTCCTTGCCACTGGTGCACGTCAAGTTGTGAATGCGAGGGGTTAGCAAAACGTAAAAGACTGTCTGCGGACCGCTTGAGCTTGCGGCGCGGGCTGCTAGGTTTTGCCGTGGTTTGCACGGGGTAACGGCGATGTTGAAATCAGGAACGATGATCATTCTGGGCGTCCTGCTCTCTATTCTGACACCGGCGCGCAGTGAAGAGCTGCGCATTTATAACTGGTCTGATTACGTCAATCCGCTGGTTATCGCCGCTTTCGAACAGGAAACGGGTATCAAGGTCATTTACGATACCTTCGATCAGATGGATATCGTCGAAAGCAAGCTGCTTGCCGGCAAGACGGGTTATGATCTGGTGGTTGTCACCGCCTCGTTCCTGCCGCGCCAGATCCCGCTCAATCTTTATCTGCCGCTCGACAAGAGCAAGCTTGGCAACCTCGCCAATGCCTGGGACGAGGTGACCTCACGGCTTGGCCGCTATGACCCCGGCAACCGCTTTGCCGTCAACTATATGTGGGGCACGACGGGCATCGGATATAATGTTGCCAAAGTGCGCCAGCGTCTGGGCGCGGACGCACCGCTTGAGTCCTGGAAGCTGGTTTTTGATCCGGCGATCTTGCGAAAATTGCGTGATTGCGGGGTCTATATGCTGGACGCCACCGAGGAATTGTTCCCTGCTGCGCTGCGTTATCTGGGTCTCGATCCCGATTCGAAAAGTGAGGCTGATCTGCGCCGGGCGGCCGAGTTGCTTCAGGCCGTTCGCCCTTTCGTGAAGAAGTACCATTCCTCGGAATATATCAACGCGCTCGCAGGCGGGGACATATGTCTGGCGATCGGTTACTCCGGTGATGTGCTTCAGGCACGCAAACGTGCCCGTGAGGCCGCCGAACAGACCGGCAAGCCGCTCGTTGACATCGCCTATGTGATCCCAAAGGAAGGGGCGTTGATGTGGTTTGATAATTTTGTCATTCCGCGCGATGCCGCCAATCCGCAGGCAGCCTACCGCTTCATCGATTTCGTCAATCGTCCCCAGAACGCGGCGCTCAACTCGAACTTCATCCAGTATGCCAATTCCAATCTTGCCTCACAGAAATTCATCGATAAATCGGTGCTCGACGATGCCGGTATTTTTCCCCCGCCGGCGACCTTTGCGAGGCTCTACACCATCACGCCCTATGACGAGGCAACGCAGCGCCTGGTCAATCGCCTCTTCACCCGCATCAAGAGCAATCGCTGATGATGTCCAGCCGTCAGCGCATGAACGGGCGCCCGGTCGATGACTGATGACCGGGCGCTTCTGGAGCTGCGCCATCTTGGCAAGAGCTTCGGGACCACACGTGCCCTGCAGCCGGTCGACCTGGCCGTTCGGCGGGGCGAATTTTTTGCCCTTCTCGGCCCGTCGGGATGCGGCAAGACCACGCTGCTGCGCCTCATCGCCGGCCTTGAAAGCCCCGACACCGGCGCGGTCTGCCTTGATGGGAGTGACATAACGACATGGCCCGCGCATCGGCGCCCGCTCAATCTGGTGTTTCAATCCTATGCGCTCTTTCCCCATATGGATGTCGGCGCCAATATCGCCTTCGGTCTGCGTCAGGACAGGGTCCCGGCGGCCGAGCGCCGGCGGCGCGTTGCCGACATTCTCGATCTGGTCCGCATGGGCGACGTCGCGCATCGCCGCCCTCAACAATTATCGGGTGGTCAGCAGCAGCGCGTGGCGCTGGCGCGCGCGCTGGTGAAACGCCCCGCCGTTCTGTTGCTTGACGAGCCGATGGCGGCGCTCGACCGGCAATTACGGGAGGAGATGCAGAACGAGTTGAAGCGCATCCAGCGCGAATTGAAGACGACTTTCATCCTGGTGACGCACGATCAGGACGAAGCCATGCGGCTGGCGGACCGCATCGCCGTGATGGCAGGCGGCCGTATCCTGCAATGCGCCACACCTGACGAGCTTTATGCCGCCCCGGTTGACGGGATCGTTGCGGGTTTCTTCGGTGAAGCCAATCTGCTGCCGGGCCGCATCGTCAGCACGCAAGGCGCGATCGCCCGCCTCATTCTTGATGATGGAACACCGCTCGATGTCAGAGCCAGCGCTGCCTGCGGCACCGGCGCGGCCGTGTACGCCGTGATCAGGCCGGAGCGGATATTGCTGGCGGACGCAATCGCGCCAGCGCCTCGGCAAACGATACGCAAGGGGATCATCACCGCCCGCCATTTTCTGGGCGATACCATTGCCTGTGACATCACGGTGGCCGGCTGGGGTCCGATGAAACTCACACGCGTCAATTCAGGCTTGACGATGCGCTCGCTCAGCGTTGGCACAACCGTCGAGATTGCCGTTGACGCCGACGCCATTGCTGTCGTTCCGCGTGATCAGGGGCGCGTATGATCATTGATCAGCCATCACAGGCGGTCGTGGGCAGGAGCGCGCCAGCCTCAAGCGGGCGCGGAAGGCGCCGGCTCATTCTCGCCTTGCCACTCCTGTGGGGCATCGTCGTGTGCGTGGTGCCGTTGGCAATCATCATCCGCCTGTCTCTGTCACGCGCAGCCCAGGCGCAGCCACCCTATCGTCCACTCTTTGAAGGGATCGCGCGATGGCCGGAATTTCTGAGCGCGCTCACGCTCGATAATTACAGGCTGCTTGCCAGTGACGACCTCTATCTGTCGGTGGTCATCTCATCGCTGCGGATCGCTGCCATCGCCACGCTCCTCACCCTGCTTGTCGCCTATCCGCTTAGCTATGCGATCGCCAGGGCGGGACGGCGCACGCAAGGCCTGCTGCTTCTCCTGGTGATGGTCCCCTTCTGGACGTCGTTTCTCATCCGTGTTTACGCCTGGCTGGTGATCCTGAAGCCGGAAGGCCTGCTGAACACGGCGCTGCTGGCGCTGGGCCTTGCCACTGAACCCCTTGATCTCATCAATCGCGAGGAAGCGGTCATTCTTGGCATTGTCTATTCCTATCTGCCATTCATGGTGCTGCCGATCTATACCGCCCTTGAACGTATCGACCCGCGATTGCTGGAAGCGGCAGGCGATCTCGGCGCGCCGCCCTGGCGGGCCTTTCTGGCCGTGACACTGCCCCTCTCACTCCCTGGCATTTTCGCCGGCATGCTCCTCGTCTTTATTCCCGCAACAGGTGAATTCGTCATTCCCGATCTCCTCGGCGGCCCTGATACGCTGATGATCGGGCATGTGTTGTGGGTGGAGTTTTTTGCCAATCGTGATTGGCCCCTTGCCGCCGCGCTGGCGCTCGTCCTGCTTGCGCTCGCCTGCCTGCCTGTGGTCGCTGCGGCCGTGCTGCGGCGGCACAAAACACCATGACGTGCCACGGCCTGTCGCCGTTTGACCGGCTCGTTCTGGCGCTGGGGCTGGCGTTTCTCTATCTGCCCATGCTCATTCTGGTCCTCTATTCGTTCAACGCCTCGCGGCTTGTCACCGTATGGGGAGGCTTCTCACTCACATGGTACAAGGCGCTCGCAGCCGACCGCCAGCTGATCGAGGCTGCGGTACTTTCCCTTGAAGTGGCCGCCGCCAGCGCCACGCTTGCAACACTTGTCGCGACGTTGTCGGCAATCGTTCTGACCCGCCATCGCCGCAACGCAGCTCATTCCCTGCTGGAATTGACCAGCAGCGCCCCCCTTGTGCTTCCCGAAATCATCCTCGGCCTTGCCTTTTTGCTTCTGTTCGTTGCCCTGGATATTCCGCGTGGTTTCGTAACGGTGACGATTGCTCACGCGAGCATCGGTGCAGCGTTTGCCGGCATCGTCATCCGCTCCCGCCTGGCGCGCTTCGACCAGCGACTGGAAGAGGCGGCCAGTGACCTTGGTTGCCCGCCCTGGAAGGTGTTTGTGGTGATCACGCTGCCGCTGAACCTGCCGGCGATCATCGCCGCCTGGCTGCTTGCCTTCACGCTCTCGCTCGATGATCTGGTGGTGGCGAGTTTCACCACGGGGCCGGGCGCAACGACGTTGCCGATGCGCATTTATTCATCCGTGCGGCTTGGCGTCAGCCCTGAAATCAATGCTGTCAGCACCATCATGATCGCGGCCGTGGCGCTGGTGCTGCTGTTCAGCTGGCGGCTTGCCGCCAGCGCCCGGCCGGACGGCAACGACAAGCCGTGATCCGGTGATCATGGCGCGGGCGGCTGGGGGGCAGGCCGGCGCACAAAACCCTCGCTGCCAAAGGAAAAAGCCGGTTCAAACCAGGGACCGCGAACCGAAAAAGGCAATTCAAGTGCACGCACAAGGTCATTGCCGATCTGCGGGCTGATGGCGCCGTCGAAATTTATTGTCCGCTTGCCCGGATCAACGTCGCCGCGCAAGGCAACCCGATAACCCGTCCCGCGGATCAGCGCATCGTCGGTTGCCGCCACGCCGTTGGCGATGCGGAAGGATGCGGTTGCGCTTTCAATCGATGTGCGCCCGCCGCGGCTATCCGCCAAAACCTCCCCAGCGCTCCGATCAGGTCGCCTGGCGAGCGATGTCAGGTCAAATCCCTGGACGACGCCGGACAACAGGCGCAGCTTTCCATCCCCCTTGAGAGATCGCAATATCTCGCCGTTGTCGCCACCCTCGCCCGTCAGATCGAGGTTTAACGAACCAACGCCCGTCAGGCGGGCCGTACCAAGGATCGCCCGCTGCGCGTCATCCACCTGAATGTTGGCAAGTGCGATGATCGCCTGCGCGCGCGCCTGCTTGTCGCCCAGAGCGGTGATGGCGAGGCGTCCGCTGATCCGTCCCCCGAAAATCGTGCCATCGGCGATGCTGGCCTCGACCCTGCCTTCACGGGCAAAGAATGACAGCGCCGCCTTCTGGACGGTGATCGCCCCCGCCTTGAGATTTGCAACCGACAGCCGCATATCGACATCAAGCGGGCCCAGCCGCGCCCCGTTGAAATGGCTGCCGGCGCCAGTTTCCACCGTCGGAATCTGCAGATTCAGCAGAGGCTGTGCTTCCACTGTGTCGAAATCCATCGTCCCCTGCAGGCTGGTACGGGTGGCGCCAAAGCCAAACGACACCGTTCCTTCACCGCGCGAACCGGCAATTTTGATGTTGGCCTTGTCAAGCGTCATCAGCCGGTCAACGACAGTGATCCGCGACGTGCCGTCCACCGGGCCAAAATCGGGGACGTTTTCCACCTCAGGCGCAAGCCAGCCCGCCAGCAGCTTCAGCGAGGGCGAGGAGAACGTCAGCTGACTTTCAAACTGCACGTCTCGTCCCGCCAGCGCATTGCCCGTCAGCTTGGCACGAATGGCCTTGGTATCGAGCGTCAGAGAGAACGGGCTGATGTCTTTTCGAAACAGCGCGGCTGGTCGCTCGAGCTTGCCACCAAAGCTGATCGTTTCGCCCCGCAAACGGAATGTGCCGCCTGCCGACAGGCTCGAACCGATGAGGGGCCATGTGACATCGACGTCGATATCATTGATCTCGCCGCGCCGTCTTGCCCGCTCGTCGCGGTAGATCAACTGGCCGCCATCGATGGCGACATCACCAAGGCGCGGGCTGGTCTCGGCGTCATCGCCCGGCACGAACAGCGACAGAAGCGAGGCTCCGCTGCGCCAGTTGGCCCGGCCATCGGCGTCGACCAGCAAGGCAAACCGTGGCTGGGTGAATTTAAGTCCGGTGATTTCAATGCGCCCGAGCATCAGGCCGATGAGCGACAGCCGCGCGGTGATCCGTTCCGCTTCAAGGACGTTGGCGCCGCCATTGGCGCCGCCGACCTCCACTTTGCTGACGCTGACAGAAGGCGAAGGCAGAAGCGAGAGCCGCGCCGGACCGTTAACGGTGACGGTCTGGCCGGAAATGGCAGAGATATGCACAGCCACAGCCCGCCTCACGGCGTCGGTTGGCAGAAACATGCCGGCAATGAACAGCCCGCCGACAACAGCTATCCCGACGCCGGCAAACTTTGCCAAGCGGAATACTCCTGATGTCGCCCGGCCTGTGTTTGCCTCTATTGTCAGGAAAGTCTCCTTTGCCCCTGGTGAAGATGATGCGTTCTGTCGTTGGTGGTCTGCGAAATTCGTGGCATCAGAACGGAAATGTCGCAACCGTCAAGAGCGCCTCGCCGCAGCGTGGAACGCCATTGATGGTATAGCCTATGTGATGAGCTGTCGTTCGGGGAGCGTTCGCAACCATGTCGCATGCAACTGACAAGCCTCTATGGACACCATCCGCAGAGCGGATTTCGCGGTCGCAGATCAGTGAAATCTGCGCCCAGTTGAACGCGAAACACGCACAGACCCTTCGCACCTATCGCGATCTTCATCGTTTTTCGGTGGAACAGCCCGAATATTTCTGGTCCGCCCTGTGGGACTTTGCGGGGATCAAGGGCACTGGCCACGCCAATGAGGTGCTGCGCGATGGCGATAAGATGCCCGGCGCGCAGTTTTTTCCGGAAAGCCGCCTCAACTTCGCTGAAAACCTGCTGCCGCTTGATGATGACAGCGACGCGCTGGTTTTCTGGGGAGAGGATAAGGAACGGCGCAAGCTGAGCTGGCGGCAATTGCGGGCGCTGGTGTCAAGCCTCCAGCAGCAATTGCGGGCCTCCGGTGTGGGCCTCGGAGACCGTGTGGCGGCGATGATGCCCAACATGCCCGAAACCATTGCCGCCATGCTGGCCGCCACCTCGCTTGGCGCAGTGTTTTCCTCCTGCTCGCCTGATTTCGGCGATCGTGGCGTTCTTGACCGCTTCGGCCAGATCGAGCCCAAGGTTCTCTTTGTCTGCGATGGCTACTGGTATGGCGGCAAGCGCATCGATATTGCTGACAAGGTGGCGTCGATCATTGCCGGTTTGTCGACCCTCAAGGCGGTCGTGGTTGTGCCCTATGCCGGCAATGATCCAGGCTTCGCCGCTGCTCTCCCGCGCGCCGTTTCCTTGTCGGACGTCATCACAGCTTTTCCGCCAAAGCCACTCGAATTCGTCGCCGTTCCGTTCGCTCATCCGGCCTTTATCCTCTTTTCGTCCGGCACCACCGGCATCCCCAAATGCATTGTCCACGGCACGGGCGGTGTCCTTCTGCAACTCGTCAAGGAACATCGCCTGCTGTGTGACGTGCGCCCGGGCGAGCGCGTCTTTTACTTCACGACCTGCGGCTGGATGATGTGGAACTGGCTGATTGGCGGCCTTGCCGCCAGCGCTACTCTGCTGCTTTACGATGGCTCCCCCTTCCACACCAACGAGATATTGTTTGATTTTGCGGTTGCGGAAAAGATGAACGTGTTCGGCACGTCCGCGAAATATATCGACGGCATCCGCAAGACAGGCTGGGAGCCCAAATCAACCCATGATCTGTCAAGCGTGCGGCTGATGACGTCGACCGGTTCGCCGCTTGCGCCCGAAAGCTTCGATTTTGTCTATCAGTCGATCAAGCCGGATATGCATCTGGCCTCGATGTCGGGCGGCACGGATATTTGTGCCTGCTTCGTTGCCGGCGACCCGACCGGCGCGGTATGGAAAGGTGAAATCCAGGCGCCAGCGCTCGGTATGGCGGTCGAGGTATGGGATGATGACGGCAAGCCGGCTGGCCCCGGGCAGAAGGGCGAGCTTGTCTGCGTCAAGCCGTTTCCCAGCATGCCGGTGATGTTCTGGAACGATCCCGGAGGCGCCAAATATCACAGCGCCTATTTCGAGCGCTTCGACAACATCTGGTGTCATGGCGATTTCGCTGAATGGACCGAGCATGGCGGCATCATCATTCACGGCCGCTCCGACGCCACTCTGAATCCCGGCGGCGTGCGTATCGGGACGGCTGAAATCTACGCGCAGGTTGAACGGATTCCCGAGGTCGTGGAAGCGCTGGCCATCGGCCAGGATTGGGATAATGACGTGCGCGTCGTGCTCTTCGTACGTCTTGCCAAGGGGGCCGCGCTCGACGACGCCCTTGTCAAAACCATCAAGCAGCAGATCCGCGTCGGTGCCTCACCCCGCCATGTGCCAGCACGGATCATCGCCGTTGCTGACATTCCGCGCACCAAATCGGGCAAGATCACCGAGCTCGCGGTTCGCGACATCGTCCATGGCCGCACTGTCAAAAATCAGGAAGCTCTGGCAAATCCGGAAGCGCTGGCGCTCTACAGCAATTTGCCTGAGCTCAGCAAATAAGGCGCTCTCCAACGCGCCCATGCCTGAATTTTGCCGTTGAAGCGCGGTTTGAACCACATGCCGCACGCCTGACCGCTCCGCGCTGGCAGGCCCCTCGGTTGAAAGTGGCGCCTTAGTCTGTCACAAGCATGCCGGCATCGTTGAAACGATGAATGTTCGGCCTTGCTGCATGAAATTGGGATTGATGATGACCTTGCACTCTTTTCGTCTGGCACTGGCGCCGCTGGCGCTCGCCGCTGTTCTCATGGCTGGCGGCATGGCCGGCGCACAGACACCGCCAGAAGCACCAGCCAAGCCGCCGGCAAACAAGGCGCCGGCAAAGCCGAAAGCACCTGCCGCTGCCGCCAAATCGGTCGGGCCGACCATTGCCACCCGCATCCCTCCGCCGGGAGGGGCCGAGGTGCCGCTCTTCGGGGCCCGCAACTTTGTCGATCAGCGCTCCGGTGTGGCGCTGAC